>NZ_CP009286.1:2276500-2588500 GCF_000758685.1 Paenibacillus stellifer | reverse complement strand
GTGAACGGATTTTTAAGCTGAATTGCTTACTGGAGGCGTGAGAACCTGCAAATGATGAAGACCAATAATGAAAGCCCGCCTTCCAAAGGCGCGCCCGATTTTCAACTGTTAATTCTGACCCTGCTGCTCGTCGGTTTTGGACTGATTATGGTGTTCAGCTCCAGTTCGAGTCTGTTCTTCAAGAACGATGCCTTATATTTTCTAAAAAGACAGATCATATGGGTAGGCCTCGGCTGCTTCGTTATGTTCACGGTGATGAACATCCCATACAGCAGGTTCAAGAAGTGGTACGGCCCGCTGTTTCTGATCACGCTCGTTCTGCTGCTGTTTGTCGCTTCGGCCGACCGTATTAACGGTGCGAGCAGCTGGCTGAACATCGGCGGTCTTGGCATACAGCCCACGGAGCTTGCGAAACTGTCGATCATCCTGTACTTGTCGGCCCTGATCAGCAAGAAGGGCGAACGTCTTCGCGATCTGCGGTCCGGTTATATTCCCGTCATGGTGATCGTTGGCGTCGTCGCCGGTCTGATCATGCTGCAGCCTGACCTGGGCTCCTGCCTCATTCTGGTCGCGACAAGCGGACTGGTCATTTTCGCCGGAGGAGCCAGCCTCAAGCATATTCTGGCATCAATCGGCCTGGTGATTCTCGGGTTCGGACTTGTATACGGCGGCAAAATGGCGATTGATTCCATTTCCTCTCATCCGCAGCAGGTTCAGGCGGAACAGGACTATCGGAAGGGACGCATCCAGGCATTTATTGATCCCTTTACAGTTGCGGATGGAGCGGGTTACAACATCATTCAATCCCTGACTGCGCTTGGCGAAGGCGGGGTAGGCGGAGCCGGCATCGGCAAAGGGGTGCAGAAGCTCTATTACCTGCCCTACCCGTATACGGACTTTATTTTCGCTGTCATCGGCGAGGAGCTTGGTTTTGTCGGAACGCTGTTATTCCTTCTGGTGTATTTATACTTTATATGGCGGGGAGTTCTTGTGGCCCTTAGGTGCAAGGACTCGTTCGGAACGCTCGTCGGCATCGGCATTATGGGTATGATCGCCATCCAGGCGTTCGTCAACATCGGCGGTGTGACCAACACAATCCCGCTGACAGGTGTTACCCTGCCATTCATCAGCTACGGCGGCTCATCCCTGCTTGTGACCATGCTGTCGATGGGCATCCTGCTGAATATCTCCCGTGGAAGCTCGCGGCCCGTCAAGGAAGAGCATGTGAAGTCGGTACGGATCACGGGCCCGGAAGAACGAAGAACGGGTTTCCTGAGAGGATAGCCTGAATCGATCGTCCAGCTTAAACATTACAAGATGTCGTAAAAAAGGATGCCCTTCCGTCGGAAGGACATCCTTTTTTTGGGTAACCAGCGTCACGCCGTTCCCGGCGGTAATAGCTTATGAAATTTCGTCGTTCTTGAAGGCCACGCCTTCGACCTTGACGTTCACTTCAACGACACGAAGCCCCGTCATGCTCTCAACCGCTTCGCGTACATTCTGCTGCAGCATCCGGCATACCTCGTGTATCGGAGTCTCGTACAGGACGATAATCCGCAGGTCGATAGCCGCTTCAAGCTGTCCGACTTCGACGGTGACGCCTTTTTGCACGTTTTTGCCGCTGAGACGCTTCGCCCAGCCTTCCGACAGGCCTCCCGACATGGCTGCGATTCCAGGAGTCTCCAAGGTAGCCATTCCGGCAATTTTCGAGACTACATCGTTTGAGATTCGTATATTGCCCATTTCCAGTTGAAGTTGTTCCGCCATGCCCTTTCCCCCTTACACTCATTATCAATTATTGTAATTCCTAAACAGGCCAAAAAGCAAATGAGTTCCGCACTTTCGTTTACACTCAGGAACAATTTGGGTATATTGAGAAAGGAGTTACTATACATATACAAGATTGGGGTGTGTTTGATTTGAAGAAGTGGATTTCTCCTTCGCTGCTCATTATTTTCTTCGCACTTAGCGCTATCGGACATTACGCCAACTGGGACCACACCCTCCAATTTGTGATCTCGGCAATTGCGGTAGTCTTTGTCGCCGGCTTCCTAGGCAGAGCGACCGAGAGCGTGGCGCATTACGCCGGCCAGCGGCTCGGCGGCTTCCTGAATGCGACATTCGGCAATGCAGCGGAGCTTATCATCGCCTTCTTCCTGGTGAAGGAAGGACTCTATGATATGGTCAAAGCGAGCTTGACCGGTTCCATCATCGGCAACCTGCTGCTCGTACTCGGCCTAAGTATTTTTGCCGGAGGCATGAAGTTCAAGGTGCAGAATTTCAACATCACGCTTGCGGGCCTGAACGGCTCTCTAATGATTGTTGGCGTCATCGCCCTGTTCGTGCCAGCCATGTTCCTGAATACCCACTCCATCACGAAGGGCGAGACCGCGACGCTCAGTCTCGTCGTGGCAGGCGTCCTGATCGTATCGTACATAGCGTGGCTGGCCTTCTCCATGATCACGCATAAAAAATATCTGGACGACGTCACTGCAGACGGTGAGGAGGAGCTTCCGAACGAGCATGCGCCTTCCTGGACCAAAGGCCAGTCGATCCTGTATCTGGTGCTCGCCACCGTAATGGTGGCGTTCGTCAGTGAATGGCTGGTAGGAACGCTCGAAAGCCTGACCGAACGCTTCGGTCTCAGCGAGCTGTTTGTCGGTGCCTTCCTTGTCGCCATTATCGGCAATGCCGCAGAGCACAGCGCCGCCATTATGCTGGCGATGAAGAACAAAATCGGCGCAGCCGTGGAAATCGCAATCGGCAGCAGTCTGCAGATCGCTCTCTTTGTAGCTCCCGTGCTGATCTTCGCCAGCTATTTTATGGGGAACACGATGGATATCGTCTTCACCACGATCGAGCTTGTGGCAATCGGTGTCGCCGTCTTTATCGCCAAATCGATCACCCAGGACGGTGCTACCAACTGGTACGAGGGGCTGCTGCTGCTCGCCGTCTATATTATTCTGGGCGTCTCGTTCTTCCTGGTGTGACCCATTACTGCCCAGACACAAATTACAGTAACACACAAAACCCCGCGCAGCCGGTCTGCGCGGGGTTATTGTTTCGGTATGAAGTATGGTCTCTATAGTCATCAAGTCGTGCAGGACACGATCCGGGCGATTGGCTTAGTCTGACTTCATACAGGCATACTCTATTGCTTCGCCTTCTCGTTCAGTGCTTCATATAGAATAGCCAGCTCGCGCTCAAGCTTGCTTACAATCTCCTTGCCTGTTAACTCGGACAACAGCCCTGCCCGGACGGCAAAATCGACCTCTCTGGAGAAGCCGTACATTTGTGTATCCAGCACTTCCTCATAGAGAGGACAGTAGCGTGTCGCCAGATTCTCCATCTGCACTTCGATGAGCTTCTGAATTTTATCTGCATCTTCCTGCAGAAGATTGACGGCCAAGGTATTCATCCGGTCCTGCAATTCAGACGAAGTCATGCATCTTCCCCCCCATGTCCAAAATATCATTCCAAAAACGCTGTTAGTTTTATATTAGTCGAAATTTCCCGCCAATACAAGAATACAGTTCACGGAAGGCATATTGGCGTGCAGCTTGATCTCACCCCATGAAGAAACGCTCTGCCTACAGGCAGAGCGTCCGGTGTGTAAGTAGGTTACTTAGGAACCACGGTGAACTTAAGGTTGTGCTTGGCAAATACTTCGCTCATCGCTTTCTTGGCTTCTTCAGCGTCGCTGCCATGAACATGCAATTCATAGGTTTGGCTCGATACGAGCGTTGTGAACAGGCCGAGGATGCTCTTGACATCAATGTACTTATTGTCTGCCTGAAGAACGATCGAAGAAGCGAATTTGCTGGCTGTTTGAGCGATTTCCACAATTGCTGCATTGTTACTGTTGGTGGACATAGGGATCCCTCCGCAACTGATTTTAGGTTCAAGTATATGTTGTATGATCATTTCCATGATAATTGAATCCGCTTACCGGTGCAAGGATTTATCTGACAACATTCCAACTATTTCAAGTTCTCGGGATTGAGAGCTTCCAGCTCCGGAATGACAAAAATCCCGTCCTTGCGGATCAGTCTGTCGTCGAAATAAATTTCGCCGCCGCCATACTCCGGCCGCTGGATCAGCACAAGGTCCCAATGGATGGAGGAACGGTTGCCGTTATCCGTAACATCATACGCCTGACCCGGCGTGAAATGAAGGCTTCCCGCGATCTTCTCGTCGAACAGAATATCCTTCATCGGATGCAGAATATAAGGATTGAAGCCGATGGCGAATTCTCCGATATAGCGTGCGCCTTCGTCGGAGTCGAGAATTTCATTGAGGCGGGCGGTGTCATTGCTCGTCGCTTCAACAATTTTGCCGTTCTCGAAGCGGAATTTGATATTCTCAAATGTAATCCCATTATATAGGGTAGCCGCGTTGTAGCTGATCGTGCCGTTAACGGAATCGCGAACAGGCGCGCTGTATACCTCGCCGTCCGGAATATTCGCCTGACCGGAGCATTTCTCGGCGCCGATTCCCTTGATCGAGAATTCAAGCTCCGTACCCGGTCCCGTGATCCGCACTTTGTCGGTCTTCTTCATGAGCTCCGCAAGCGGGTCCTGGGCTTTATCCATTTTCGCATAATCCAGATTGCAGACCTCGAAGTAGAAATCCTCAAAGGCCTCCGTGCTGGTATTGGCCAACTGGGCCATGCTGGGGTTCGGGTAGCGCAGAACGACCCATTTCGTATGCTTGACGCGCTGTTCGCTATGTACGGGATGGGAATACAGCGAGTTGTACAGCCGCATTTTCTCTTCCGGCACGTCAGACAAATCGTTAACATTATCGCTAGAGCGAATGCCGATATAGCCCTGCATCTGCTTCATCCGGTTCAAATCGATCTCGGCCCAGGTTCTCAGGCTCTCCTCCGTAGCGCTCAGCAGCATGCTTCGCAGCACTGTACGATCAGTCAGCTGAACGAAGGCATTTCCTCCTGCCTTGCCGATTTCCTCCACAACAGCCTTCAGCAAATCCCGCTCGCTGCCGATCATTTCAACCAGCACATTCTCGCCGGGCTGAACATCGACGGAGTAGCCCACAAGATTTTGAGCCAGTTTTTGAATTCGGGGATCTCTCATACCAATAACTTCCTTCCTTCTGTGCCTAAGCATTATACTGCACGTAAAAATTTCCACATGCCTATATATTGTAGCATTCCGGCGGGGAAGCGCAAGGCGCATTCCCATTCTCTACCGATATCCGTAAAAATCGACACGCAAGACCGTCATCTCCTGCCGTGACTTCCCCTCCGGCGTCAAATACCGGATCGTCCGCTGACGGGTAAGCGTTTTGGGGAGATTGCGTCTCGTATCCACCTTCACATGATAGACGGTCTTCACCTCCGCTTGTTTCAGCCTGCGCTGAAGCTCGCCGTTCTCGTGGCTCCATAGCTCCGCCAGACGGGCGTATGCGGACTCGGCATGGTAAGCCGGTCTGTCAGCAGCCCCAACTGAGGCCGCCCGAAGCGGCGTCATATTCTCATCCAGCTCCCGGGTGAGCTGGCGAAGCCCCGCGTCACGGGATAGCTCTACCCGCAGCAGGAGCATCCCCCGCCCCGCGCCTTGCTCCCGGGTCACAGTCTTGTCCAGACTGCTGAGATCATCCAGCTGGGAGAGGGGATTCATGCCGGGGAGCGGGAGCGGCTCCTGAGCCCCCGTGCTCTCCGCTGCCACCCAGTTACCCTTCTCTTTAACCATCCTGCTGTAAAAGGTCGATGCAGCTTCGCCGGTACTTAAGGACTCCGGTTTTGGCGTTTGGGCCGCGTCGGAAGACAGCTTATACAGCGAGAGCGAATTATGGTCTTTCAGCGCTCCGCCATAATAAAGCGTCGCGTCCTTCTTCTGAGCTCCGTTTACGAATAAGGCGGCTTCGCCTTCAAACGTAACTCCGTCGGTCCCGGTTATTCCGGACAGAGCCAGTCCTAACTGCTCTGCGGCCGGTCTGTCACTAGCTGCAGAGCAGCCCGCTGTTATGACGCAGACCAGGGCTATCAGTCCTGTCAGCCCTTTTGTTGCGAGTGAATATCCCATCATCACCAGCGCCTCTTTCCCGCATATCATAGTTGATATCGTGTCCCTGTTCCGCAGGCTTATACCATAAGCGCTTTGGAAGCCTTATACGGCGTAATAATTCCTGCTCAAAAAAGCCCTTCGCCGCAATCCCGGCGAAGGGCTTGATCATCGTTATATCCCGAATTTCGGGCTAGTCGATCGTGTCCAGTATAAATCTGAAGAAGCATTAACGGATTTATCCCTGCTGCCCGGCTTTCTCCTCGGTTCCCTTGTCGACAACGACCTGGTTGCGGCCGTTGTTCTTGGCTTCATACAGCGCCATATCCGCTCTGTAGAACAGGGAATCCACGCTAGTGAGGTGCTGATCGGTCCAGTTCCATTCCGCGATTCCGCAGGAGACGGTTACTACGGGATCCGTTTCCTTCTGTACCCGTATGCGTATCCGTTCCGCCACATGAAAGGCCTGTTCCGCCGAAAGCTGCGGCAGATAGATCGCCAGCTCTTCTCCGCCCCATCTCGCCGCCAGATCGCCCTGCCGGATGGAGAGCCGGACGATGTCGCTGACCTGCCGCAGAATGAGATCACCCTTCTGATGCCCGTATGTATCGTTGACCTGTTTGAAGTAATCGATGTCCACAACGACAAGCGTCCCGCAGTAATCGCCGCTCTGCTTCTCCTTGATCGACTGATCCAGGAAATGTCTGGCGTACAGCCCCGTAAGGGAGTCCCGGTTGGCCAGTCTGTGCACTTCGGCGTGAAGAAGAGCATTGCCAACGGCAAGACCGATATGCCCGGCCAATGACTGCAGCAGCTTGAAATGATCATACGAGAAAAAGCGCGGCTCCCGATGGGTAAGCATAATAACGCCTCTCGCCTCACCGCCCACGCTAATCGGCGTTGCGATAAGGGATTGGGACTCGGTGAAATCCATCAGCTTCGACCGGGTTCCGCTCTGATCCGGATATCCGGATACAATGACGGGCTCACCGGTGGAGTAGACTCTTCCACCTACTCCGCGTCCCACATCGATAATCTCGCCGATCAGTGCCGGATGGTTGCAAGCCACTGCTTCAAGTCCCTGCTTCTCCTCGTTGTAGTGGAGAATACAGCAGTAATCCGCTTCGAACATTTCCAGAAGCTCTTCAAAGGCGACCTCGAACGTTTCGCCGAGTTGCAGGCTCTGATTAAGACGCTGGGTCAGCTCATTGCTCATTCTCAGCTCCCGGATCAGCTGGTTCGATCTTTCGTACAGCTTCGCGTTCTCGAACGCCGTGCCCGCCGTCCCGGCCACCATGGACAGAAAGGACAGGTCCGTGTCCGGATCTTCCGGGTTATGCATCACAAGATGAAACACTCCGTATACACCCTGCTTGCCGCCGAGCGGCAAGCCGATCTCGACGATAGGCTGGCCATCATCATGAGCCTTCATCGCTACACGACCGTCCTTGAACGCCTTCTCGCGGACATCTTCCGTATCCCACTTCAGCGGCACAGGCATCACCTGGGGAAGGGGAGTATGGTAATCCTGCGACATATACAGTGTAAGCTTGGCGCCGGGATACATGGCCGCGATGCTCTCGATGACCTCCGTAAGAACAGCGTCCACATCGATATTGTCATGCATCCGCTGCACAATCTGGAAGAGCAGCGAGCGCCTTCCGCTCTCCCGCTCGGCATGATTATGGACCGCGGTCAAATCCTCAACGAAGAGGTGTTCGAGCTGCCTGTAGAAGCAGGTAATGTAATGGAGGGACATGGCTTCGGCCGCGTAGCGCCCTCCCTTGAGCATATCTCCCGCCGGCATTTTGCAGCCTAACAGCGCGTAAATCTCTCCACTTGAACGGGTCTTCAGCGGCATAGCCAAATAAGCCGTCTCACTGCCGTTCTCTTCGATTTGCAGCATGCAATCCCTCGCCGAAGTAAGACTGACGTTGACGACCTGCTCCCACAGCGGATGATTCGGACCGTCAGCTTCTTCCTCTCCAGCGAGCCACTTGCCTTCGAAGCTAAACACACACCAGTCCCAAGCTCCTGCAAAAGCAAGACCCGCGCCTTTCTCCGTCCATTCGTAAAAGCTGTCCGTAATCATGACGGAGATATAAGGAAAGTCATGACTGTTGATATCCAGTTGTTTGAGCCATGCCGCAGGATCCTTGGAGTTCCTGCCCGGCATCTTGATATTGCGTATCAGCGCATGGCTATCTTTAGTGCCGTAAGCTTTCTGCTCTGACATAAAGACGGGTCTCCTTTTCATCCTGAATGAAATCCGCTGCTCTAGCAATTAACACTATTTTACTCTCTTTCCGTTTCTATTGCATCATTTTTTCGGCTGTAAAAGAAGATTTTTTAGGCCAAAAGAACTAAAAGTTATATAAATCATAAAGTTCTGAAAGCAGGCTTGACTTGGATAGGCTTTTTCATATAATATTTATTGTTGAACAAGACTGTAACAAGTCTTCCAATTGGGCGTAACGTTGTGTCACCCTCACGCTTTTCGTCTGCATGGGGCAGCGGCTGAACTTTCCCTTGCAGTGCGGAGCCATTCGGCGAACCGCTTCTAACGAACAGCGGCGCAAATAGAGCCCTGCTGAAATTACAATTAAAAAGGAGTCTACTATAACATGGCACGTTACACCGGACCTAAATTCAAACTCAGCCGCCGTCTGGGCATTTCCCTGAGCGGAACTGGCAAAGACCTGAAGCGCCCTTTCCCTCCTGGACAACACGGCGCTAACCAACGCAGAAAGGTCAGCAACTATGGCATGCAGCTGCTCGAGAAGCAGAAGCTTCGTCATATGTACGGCTTGGGCGAGAAACAGTTCCGCACTCTGTTCCACAAAGCGCACAGCATGCAAGGTATCGCGGGCGAGAACTTCATGTTCCTGCTCGAAAGCCGTCTGGACAACCTCGTATACCGTCTGGGATTCGCTAATTCCCGCGCCGGCGCACGTCAGCTGGTTTCCCACGGACACGTTACGGTTAACGGCAAGAAAGTCGACATCGCTTCTTACCGTGTAAGCACGGGCGACGTGATCGGCCTTCGTGAAAGAAGCCGTGCCCTGACTTCCATCAAGGAAGCTCTGGCTAACCGCACGCATCTGCCGGCATACCTGGAATACTCCGATTCCGCAGTGGAAGGCAAGTTCATCCGTCTGCCGGAACGCGCCGAGCTCTCCCAGGATATCGACGAGAAGCAGATCGTCGAATTCTACAACCGTTAATCTTTAACTTACCGAGTGTATACAGAAGCCTCCGGATTATTCCGGAGGCTTCTTGTTGATTAGATGAGTAAATAGGCGTCGTCCCTCTCGCCTTCTTCGGCTCTATGGGATAAATAAACGGCAGGCCCTTCATCAGAGGGCCCGCCGTATTTTTATATATCTCTTCCGCTTACCGGGCCGACGTTCTTAGCTCAGCGTCAGCTTCGCGAATTTCCGCTTGCCGACCTGGATAATATCCCCGTCCTGCAGTTTAACATCCGCGTTAGGATCGGCCAGCTTCTCTTCGTTCAGCTTAACCGCTCCCTGCTGAACACTGCGCTTGGCTTCGCCGCCTGAAGCAGCGAACCCGATAACCTGCAGCAGCTTCGTCAGACGGATGGCTCCGTCCGTCAGTTCCTCTGCCGGAATCGCAATTGTTTCGATATCCTCCGGCAGCGCCCGCTGCTGGAATACCGTAATGAAATGCTGCTGAGCGGCATCCGCAGCCTCCTGGCCATGATACATTCTGACGAATGTATGCGCCAGCCGCATTTTGGCGTCACGCGGGTGAACCGCGCCGGAAGCCAGTCCTTCTTCAAGCTCCTTCAAGCCATCGTTGGTAATATCGGTAGCCAGCGAGTAGTATTTCAGCATCAGCTCGTCGGGAACCGACATCGCCTTGCCGTAGATTTCATTAGGCTCCTCATCGATTCCGATGTAGTTGCCAAGGCTCTTGCTCATCTTCTGAACGCCGTCCAGACCTTCAAGCAGCGGGGTCATGATGGCTGCCTGTGTATCAACACCGTATTCCTTCTGAAGCGTCCGTCCCATCAGCAAATTGAACTTCTGGTCCGTGCCGCCGAGCTCCACGTCAGTCTTCAGCGCCACGGAGTCCATGCCCTGCATCAGCGGATAGAAGAATTCATGAATGCTGATCGGCAGGCCGTTCTGGTAGCGCTTGGTGAAGTCGTCCCGCTCCAGCATGCGGGCAACCGTCACCTTGGCCGACAGACCCACTACATCGGCGAAGGTCATCGGACCGAGCCATTCGGAATTGTAGAAGACTTTCGTCTTCTCCGGGTCCAGAATTTTATGAAGCTGCTTCTTGTATGTCTCGGCATTGCGCATCACGTCTTCCTCGGTCAGCTGCTTGCGCGTCTCCGATTTGCCCGTCGGGTCGCCGATCCGGCCTGTGAAGTCTCCGATAATAAGCTGAACCTGATGGCCCAGCTCCTGGAATTGCCGCAGCTTATGCATGACAACCGTATGTCCCACATGAATGTCGGGAGCGGACGGATCGAGGCCAAGCTTCACGTTAAGCGGCGTTCCCGTCACAACCGATTTCATAATTTTACTTTTCAATTCCTCTTCCGGCACAATCTCCACGACACCGCGCGCGATAATCTCCAGTTGGCGCTCGACTTCACACTGCTGCTCCGGCGACAATTCTTCCCATTTCATCTTCGGCAACCCCTTCTCGTCTGTTTCTTGAATCTCTGGATTTACACCATTCATGCAAATTCACGCAAAAAAGCCTCTTTCGCATCCCAAGGGACGAGAAAGAGACTCGCGGTACCACCCTAATTAAAACCGTCGACCCTACTACGCTTAGCCGGCCTGCACAGCTTTCACTTCATTGCCATAACGGGAATGTTAATCCCGGTGCCGAACTACTAATTGAAGAAGCCACGCTCCCCAATGTTCCCCCGGACGGCTCCGGACCGTAATTCGCTAGAGCTCCGCCGCCGGTTCGCACCTACCACCAGCTCTCTGAGGTAACGGGATTCTCTGCTACTTCTGTCCTTCTACGCCTTTGTGAAATATCCAATTGACTTCATTTATAGCATAAGCTCCTTCAATATGTCAAATTTCGTTCCCCTCCCCCTTCATCCTACATGCGCATTCAAAATCGCCATTTTGTGCTATAATAATTCCGGTAAAAGGAGGATGTCGATGGCTCAAGATAATATGAAGAAAGTGGCGGAGGACATTCGGCCGCGCAGATCCTGGCTTCGCCGAATCGGCTCCGTCATCAAATGGATGTTCATCCTGGGCGTTATGGCCGCGCTCTTCGCCGGCGGCGCCGTGGGCGGCTTTATTGCGTCCATCGTGAAGGATGAGCCCGTCCGGTCCGAGCTGACGATTCAGGAAGAAATCAGCCAGAATGATGTAACCGGCTTCGCCTACTTCCGGGACGGCACGCCGATCGGCCAGCTCCGAACTGATGAGGACCGAAGGCTCGTCGCCTTCAAGGATATCCCCCAATCGATCATAGACGCCGTTCTCGCCATTGAAGATAACCGGTTCTATGAACATCATGGTGTAGACGTCAGCGGCACGTTGCGCGCCGTTAAGCAGAAACTGCTGAACGAATCCGTTCAGACCGGCGGCAGCACCCTGACCCAGCAGCTTGCCAGACGCGTCTTCCTGAGTCTGGACAAGACGGACGACCGCAAGGTGAAAGAAATTTTGCTGTCGCTGCGACTGGAACGATTTTTAAGCAAGAACGAAATATTAACAGCCTATCTCAACAAGGTTCCTTTCGGCAACGGTTCGAACGGATACAATGTATATGGGATCAAGGCCGCCGCCAAAGGCATCTTTGGTGTCAGCGACCTCAACAAGCTGAATATTGCGCAGGCGGCTTATCTGGCGGGTCTCCCCCAGCTTCCGTCCAGCTACTCCGCATTCAACGGATACGGGGAATTTAATGAGGCCGCATTCGGCCGCGCGATCGACCGGCAGCATCTCGTACTACGCCGCATGCTGGAGGAGAGCAAAATCAGCGCGTCCGAGTATCAGCAGGCATTGGCCTTTGACATCAAGAAATCGCTTGCCCCGCATACGAAGAAAGCCTATGTCACTTATCCTTATCTTATGATGGAGACGGAGCGGCAAGCGGCTGGAATCCTGCTTAAGCTGAACAAGGGACAGGAGGGCGAAACCAGCTCAGCCCAGCTTGAAAATGCGCGTCAGCAGCTGCTGACAGGCGGGTACCGCGTGTATACCACGATTGACAAAAAAGTATACAGCGCCATGCACAGCATCTCTGACGACAGCAGCAATTTCACGAAGGAGAGCAAGAAGAAAGGTCTGGAGCAGACCGCCGGCATCATGATCGAGAACAAGACCGGCGCAATTCTGGGGATGATTGAAGGCCGTGACTACAACATCGAGAGCATGAACTATGCCACCCAGATGGTGCGCCAGCCTGGCTCCACGATGAAGCCCATTGCTGCATATTTGCCGGCTCTGGAGTCTGGAATTATCCAGCCCGCCAGCATACTGGACGACGCTCCGATTATTTTGAAGGACGGCTCCAAAGGCTTCCATATTCCGAAGAACTCGAATAACCGGTATCAGGGACTGGTAACGGCAAGATATGCGCTCAACAATTCGCTGAATCTTCCCGCGCTCAAGCTGTTCGACGAGAAGGTAGGAATCAAGGATGCGTGGGCCTTTGCCAAGAAACTTGGCATCTCGACGATCCAGGACGAGGACTACAGCGCGCAGACAGGCGTTCTCGGCGGCCTGAAATACGGCGTAACCGTTGAGGATCTTACCAATGCGTACTCAGCCATCGGAAACAAGGGCGAATTCAATGATGCGTATATGATCGAGAAGATTGTGGACGCCCAGGGCAAAATCGTCTATCAGCACAAGGCCAGCCCGCAGCGGGTGTTCTCCGTGCAGACCGCTTATTTGATGACCGACATGCTGCGAACTGTCATATCCGATGGAACGGGAAGCACGGTCAAGAGCAACTATAAGCACTTTAAAGATGCTCCCATCGTTGGCAAGACCGGAACGACCCAGAACTACGCCGATGTGTGGTTTATGGGCTATTCTCCGGATGTCACGCTTGGCATGTGGGTCGGATATAAGGAGCAGATCAACACGCTCGAGGGCAAGACTCAGCGCAAGCAGGCCCAGACGTTATGGGCAAAGGTAATGAACGCTGTGGTTGATAAGAATCCCGAGTTGTTCACAACCAAGAAATTCGATCAGCCGGAGGGCATTGTCAAGGATACGGTATCGGCGTACAGCGGCAAGCAGCCGACCTCGCTGACCGACAAGTTCACGACCGATATTTTCAATGCCAAGTATGTGCCGAAAGACAGTGACGACGGAATCACACGGGCCAAATACATCACGTACGGAGGGGTTAACTACATCCCTCGCGAGGGAACGCCCGAAGATTTCCTCAGCTCCAAAATCGTCGTCGCCAGAGAGAAGCCGATTGATCAGCTGATCAAAGAGCTGCAAGCGGCCTTCCCGTCAATGAAGGATCATGAGTCACTGGAATACTATTTGCCTGAGGACGCCAAATCCGATGTTCCGACCGAAGTTGATCCGCGCCAGGACGACGGCGCCGCCCCTGCTTCGCCGCAAAATGTAGCATTGATCTACAAGAACGGCAAAGCGGTAATCTCCTTCGGCAAAAGCCCGTCAGCCGACGTCGTGGGCTACCGGTTATACCGGTCGCTTCGCGGCGGAGCATTCCAAAAGGTTGGTGTACTGACATCCGGTGAAGGCACATCATTCACACCCGGAACGCCGGAGAGTGAATCGCCAGTGTTCTACGTTACAGCGGTCGATGTTGCCGGGAAAGAGACGCCTTCCGCCTCTGTGGGCGGCGGCTATTCGACTCCCGAGCCTTCCCCTTCTGCGGAGCCTATGCAGACCCCGTCTCCCGGCGAGACCGGCGAGCAGCCTGGTGTCTTTCCTGGTCTTCCGGTCGATCCGCAGAGCACGGAGAGCCCAGGAACGATCATTGTGACGCCTAGCCCTGCGCCCCCCGGAACAGGCGGTACCGACGGGACCGGAACCAACGCTGGAGCCGGAACTGATGCCGGGACGGGAACCGGAAGCCCCGCCACCCAGGAGGGTACGCAGACAGGGACCGGCAATTAAAACGTGAACCGGCTGCACCAACTGTAGAACGGAGATGATGAAGTCTAGAACTCACATCATCCATAAGCAAAGACGGCTGACCGTCGCCCAACCGGGCGATGAGTCAGCCGTCTTTTTTTGAAGATGCCCCGAATCTCTACTTCTCCAGTTCCCCCAGTATGCCGATGACAATCTCGTGGGACAGCCTTGAAGCCGTTTCGGTGAATTCAGTATAACTAACATCCGCCGATCCGTCCGCTTTGTCGGACATTGCCCGGATAACCACGTACGGAACACCGTTCATATAACAGGCCTGGGCCAGAGCCGCTCCCTCCATCTCCGCACAAGCTCCGTTCATCTCTTCTCTGAGCCAAGCGACAAGCTCGTGATTCGCAACAAACCGGTCGCCCGACAGGACTCGGCCTGTCACATACCGGACCTCCCGTTCCAAGCATACCTTGCCGGCGATTCGGACAAGCTCCGGATCGGCTGGAAACACGGAAGTGTCCTGATAGGGAATGACGCCCGGAGCGTAGCCCAGCGCTGTCACATCCATATCATGCTGCATGCATTCCGACGATATGACAATATCGCCTACGTCAAGCTCCGGGTGCAGCGCGCCTGCCACGCCGGTAAATACGACCTTCGCGGCTCCGCATTGCTGAATCAAAATCTGCGTGGCGACCGCTGCATTGACTTTGCCGACGCCGCATTTGGTAACGACGACTGAATGTCCTCCAATCGTCCCTTTATAGAACGTGATCCCCGCGTGAATCTCCGCTTCGCTATGCTCCATATCTTTCAGCAGCCGCTTGATTTCTTCATCCATCGCTCCGATAATGCCGATAACCGGTTTCATAAGCCGCCTCCTTCTCCTAGAGTTTCATATGTATAGCAGACATAGTTAGATGTACAAACGCAAAAAGCCCCAAGACGGGGCTCTTTACGTCGGCTTCAAACATTCCGTCCGGCAGATCGCCGGCCGTTCCCATAGGGATGAGGTCCGAATTATACAATCGTCCAATTATTCGTTCACATGACTGACAGAGAGACGCAGAATCGTCTCATGCGGAAGAATGACACGCGGATTCTCTACGGTCTCCTTCTTCATCAGCTTCGTCAAAAGCCGCATGGCGACAGCGCCAAGGTCATACATCGGCTGGGCAACCGTGGTCAGCAGCGGCCGTACCATGGAAGCCATACGGATATTGTCGACACTGATGATCGAGAAATCGTCCGGAACCTTCAGGCCTTCGTCCTGAATGCTGTGGATCGCGCCGATCGCCATTTCATCGGTCGCTGCGAAGATAGCCGTCGGCTTCTTCTTAAGACCGAGGAAGTACTTCATGGCTTCCACGCCGGATTCATAACGGTAATTGCCGATACGGACCAGATCCTCCTGATACTCGATGCCAGCGGTCTCCAGCGCCCGCTTGTAGCCCTGGAACCGGGAGAAGCCATTAGCCGGGTCCTGCAGCGTGCCGCTGATCATAGCGATGTCGCGGTGGCCGTGACGGATCAGCGTGTTGACGGCATCAAACGCCGCAGCTTCGTGATCGATGTCAACCGAAGGATAGGTTCCCTTCTCATCGCTCGTCGCGCAGAGCACGATCGGAACGGCCGACGTCTGGAAGGCCAGAATATGCTCTTCCGTAACGGTTCCGCCCATGAAGAGGAGCCCGTCCACCTGCTTCTCGAGCAGAGTGTTGATAACGCGGATTTCCTTCTCCTTGCGCTTGTCGGCGTTACACAAAATAATATTATAATGATACATATTCGCGATATCTTCGATACCGCGGGCGATTTCGGCGAAGATCGAATTCGATATGTCGGGAATAACCACGCCGACAGTCGTCGTCTTCTTGCTGGCAAGACCTCTTGCCACCGCGTTGGGACGATAGCCCAAACGCTCAATCGCCTCATAAACCTTCTTTCGAGTCTGCGGCTTCACGTTGGGGTTATTGTTAACCACCCGTGATACCGTTGCCATGGATACGCCTGCTTCACGCGCTACATCGTAAATGGTTACAGTCAAATTACTCTCTCCATTGCGATAAATTTTATCGTTTCGATCGAATTAAAATCATGATACGATAATTTGTACTTTTGTGCAATGATAACGCTTCAATTTCCATTCAGAACTTCTTTCAAAGCCGTTTCCGTTATCCGGGAATGGGACGTGTTCCATACCGCTTTACCGTTTTTGACAAGGATCGCTTGGGGCGACTGGTGCTCAATCCCCAATTTCGCCGCTACTTCGCCTGATACGTCCCGAGACTCAATGACGTCGATTAAAGCATACGTTACGGGTTCTTCAGGTTCGCCGCGAAGGTAAGACTGCATCTGTTCATAAGCTCCGGCGCTGATCGGACAGCGTGTACTGTGCTTGAAGATCAGCAGGGGCTGATCTTCCGAAAGGGCAAGAGCCTCCGCCAGTTCCGGGGTGGAGCCGAGTTTGATCAGTTGTGCCATAAGTTTCCATCCCCTTGTGCGAGAAATGTAACCTCTTTCTTTATGGTATCAAAAAACGACGAAAAAATCCAACATTTCTGAAAGTTTTTCATTGAGTTACAGAAAAAAATTTCAATACACTCCGGTTTTATAGTGTGGAACAAGCCCGAGCAGCCTGCTCTCGATCTCCTCCATCCATTTCTTATCCGATAATTCCGATGCAACGCGGAGTAAATCAAGAAGAAGATCAATCCGCTCCGCAACCGCCTGGCGTACCGCAGGCTCCAAATCACGCTCCTCACCGGTATAGCCTTGGAAGGTAGAGTTCAGCACGTACGCCCACTCATTTCTTTCCGCAAAGGAAATACGTCTTCTTCCGGGAAATTCGCCCAGCTCTGCCAGAAGTGCGGCAAGATCGGCTTTGACCGCCGGATGCGGTTCGTAGGAGAAGCAGGATTGACACATAAAGACTGGGACTTTCTCGATTTTGACACGGGCTTTGTAGATCAGGGTATGCATATGTATAATCATCTCACCGCCGCAGCGGCAGGTTTGTTGTAGTGGAACAATTCGAGTCATGGCAAGCACCTCAATACGGATTTTTCGCAATCATTCTTTTATATTCGCCGCGGCCTGGATAAATCCTTTCGATTTGCATCTTGTGTTTTAATTACCAAATATGTATTTCTTTTTCACACGTTAAGTGACAATAAATTTTAAATTTGATAAAATAGCCGGGATAACGCCTACGAAGGGAGCTGCTAGTGATTTGAGACTCGCGGGTAAAAAAGTAATTGCATTGGTAGACGATGAATTTGAGGATCTGGAGCTCTGGTATCCTGTCTACCGGG
Organism: Paenibacillus stellifer; assembly: GCF_000758685.1. Lineage (NCBI taxonomy): Bacteria > Bacillati > Bacillota > Bacilli > Caryophanales > Paenibacillaceae > Paenibacillus > Paenibacillus stellifer. The sequence goes on along the minus strand of NZ_CP009286.1, from coordinate 2,571,076 downwards.
TGAGAGAAGAAGGGGCCGAGGTCCACTTGGCCGGACTTGAGAAGAATAAAACCTATGTCGGTAAATACGGCGTACCCGCCGTTTCGGAATACTCCTGGAATGAACTGAATGCGTCCGATTATGACGGCATCCTTGTTCCGGGAGGCTGGGCTCCGGACAAGATCCGCCGATACCCCAAGGTGCTGGAGCTGATCCGGGAATTTAACGAGGCCAAGAAGCCGATCGGGCAAATCTGCCACGCCGGCTGGGTTCTGATTTCCGCCAAAATTCTGGATGGCGTCACTGTGACCTCCACGCCGGGTATACGCGACGATATGGAGAATGCGGGAGCGATCTGGAAGGACGAGCCGGTCGTCACGGACGGCCATATCATCTCGGCCCGGCGTCCGCCCGACCTTCCTCCTTACGGCAAAGCGTTCTGTGACACACTCGCCGGAGAATCTTAAATGACGAAACCTCCGCTATGAAGCGTCATATCGACGCGGACATGCGGAGGTTTTCTTTTTGCAGCTATAGAGACAGAAATATTTAGTGGGAAAGAAATCTAGCGGATGCGCAGCGACTTATGCTCCAGAACCGGACTCGGATAACTGTCAAGCGTAAAGGTCAGAGGCTGTGGAAGATCTTCGGACGGCGCTCCCAAATTGATATAGTAATCGGCTGTTCGGCCATCTGCATCTTCCCGGTGCGTCACTTCCGAATGCGAGCTATCCAGTTTGTGCTTCTCTCCTTTACCGTCCATATAGTCACCGTCGAGACTTAAGCTGTACCAGGGGTTATTACCGCCGGAAGTGCCCGGCTCCGAATAGCTCAGAACCATTTGTCCCTTCGCGGCAGGGACCTCCGAGAACTTGAGTTTGCTATCGGGCGCCTTCAGGATTTCCTTCTTCTCCGTATCAACCACGAGCGACAGACGTCCTTTGTCCAGTGCTTGAATGCCATCTACGGTCAGCGTAAGCGGGCCGCGCTCATTTCCGTTGTCGTTGCTGAACACCATCGTTCCGGTTACGATATCCCCACCGTAAGACAACCAGGAGGCAAGCTCGGTAGCCTCCCCATCCTTCTCAGAAAGAATGACAGGCGAGATCAGCCCGAAGATCTTCATGGAGTTGCTATCCTTGTAATCATAATCGACGTAAATTCCGGTCGGGCCGATATACGCCTTGGACAGAAAAATTTCCTGACCGCCAATTACCATCGAGCTGTTAATTGGAATGTCCTCGCCTTCCTGGACAGCACCTGAACCGTCAAGCCGGAAGCTCGTCACAAGCTCGGTCCGGTATTTCATACTGCTTGAAGTCAGAGCCTCCGGGCTGTTCTCCGTCATCGTCAGCGTCGCAGTCACACTTGCCGGAATCTTCTGCACCGCCCGGTCCCAAGTGACCTGGATGATGTGTCGAGCCGTTCCCTTGCCGCTCTCCATATCTCCCCAACTCGAATAACTCGCATAGATGCTCTTGCCTGTACCCTGATCCTTGAGCACAAAACCGGCGATTTGCGCTTTCTGGTCATTATGATTCTCTGTGGTATACAGAACGAACATGCCCCGCTGGTCTGCAATGACGGCATCCACCTTGAACCGGTATCCATTCTTCTCCCCGCTCTCAGCGCCAATCCGGTACACCTCCCCGTAATCCAGCGCCGTTTTGGGTGAAATCTGATTCTTGAGAATCTCCCGGAAGGGCTCAAGGTCTCCCCAGTTCATCAGCGGCTTTCTTGCAGGTACCTTCTGGTCCACGAGACCGGTCAGCCATGGGAGCAGTACAAGCACAAGCAGAGCAGCAGCTGCTATGGCAATCCCCGCGCGCCATCGTAGAGACGGTAGCCTGCTTTGTCTTCCCCGCTCAATCCCTGCACGAACGGCTTCATCCAGCTTCCAGTCCGGAACCGCCTGTTCCTCAGACCCGATCTCCACCTCGGTAAAATAGGCCCGAAGCGCCCTCTCTTCCTCGCGTTCCGGCGTCATCTGTACTCCCCCTTTCTTCTCATATGCTCCCTTAACTGCTTCAACCCTTTGTTCATCCAGGTTTTGACCGTTCCCTCCGGTCTGTCCAGAATTTCCGCGATTTCCGGAATCGTTAAGTCCCGATAATATTTCAGGACAAGCACCTGACGGTATTTGGGCTTGACGGCGTCCAGTGCCCGCTCCATATCCAGCTTCCGGTCACTGGTCATGACGGTGGAGCCCGAATCTTCAACCTCTTGCCCGGACGGCACTATGCGGCTTCGGCGCTTCAGTTCATCGTTGCAGCAGTTAATGAGAATGCGGATGATCCAAGGAGCGAACCGGCCGCTATCCTTCAGGCTGCCGCGTTTAATCCATGCTCTGCAGGTAGCCTCCTGCAGCATTTCGAGCGCATCGGCCTCGTTACGGAGATAGCTGTAAGCAATTCCGTACAATATCCGTTTCTGCTCTGCAACCTGCCGAAAGAATCGCTCTTCCTCTGTATCGTCATCGGCTGTGGCGAGGTCCCTCTGTTCAAAGTTCATATCCAGTCCCATCCTCCTCCCCCCTCTATATCCGGATGGCAGGCTCTACCGAGCCTTACATCCGTTATGACTTCCTGGAGCTCCAAACGGTTTTACTTTTTTGGATCAATGCTGAAATTTCCGCTCTATACCAGAAAAGACCGCTCCAGCATGAGCGGCCTTCTCTTCGGATGAGATATGATTGATGATGTCATAAAAACGATACAGCCTGTCCAAGCCTGCTCAGCGAGGCAGGAACCCAGCTTAAGCCGGTTCTACTCCATCCTGCTTGAATACTTTCTCCATAACAGCTTGCTCGAGGAAGTGAGTAAGCCGCTGCTCGTTCTCCCCGCTTTCACGGCTAGTGAAGCAGAGCCGCGCGACCTCTCTTGCCTTGGCAGCCTCGGTATTAAGCGTCCGGTGCTTCATGCGCAGCAGCGCCTGAGGCGACATGCTGAGGTCGCTGACGCCGAGCTCCAGCCAAATCGGAAGCGACCGCTCATCGCCGGCCAGCTCCCCGCAGACGCTGACGCCAATGCCCGCCGCATGTGCGGCTTCGACCGTCATCCGTATCATCCGCAACACAGCCGGATGATACGGATGATACATATGGGCGATCTGCTCGTTCATCCGGTCGACCGCCAGCACGTACTGCACGAGATCATTCGTGCCGATGCTGAAGAAGTCGACCTCCTCCGCCAGCAGATCGGCGATCATAACCGCTGCGGGAACCTCGATCATGATGCCAACTTGCATGTCCCGGTTATAAGGAATGCCGCGTTGGTCAAGATCTTTTTTCACTTCCTGAAGCACCGCTTTGGCCTCTCTGACCTCCTCGACCGAGGAGATCATGGGCAGCATCATTTTGATGCTGCCGTGCGCGCTGGCCCGCAGGATAGCCGCAAGCTGCGTCTGGAACATGTCCTTGCGGTCCAGGCAGATCCGAATGGCCCGGTAACCGAGGAACGGATTTTGCTCCTCCGGCAGCTGGAAGTAATCCAGGTGCTTGTCACCGCCGATATCCAGCGTCCGGATGACGACAGGATGCTCTCCTACCTTTTCCGCAACAAGCCTGTAGACCTCATACTGTTCATCCTCCGTAGGGAAGCTCTGCCGGTCCATGTACAGAAATTCCGTCCGGAAGAGACCGACGCCTTCGGCTCCGTACTTGAGCGCCATATCCAGCTCCTTCACGGAGCTGATATTGCCCGCCAGCCTCATTCTCACACCGTCCCGGGTCATGGCGTCCACCGAAGCCAGCAGTTCAAGCTGTTCCCGCTTCTCCCGCTGTCTGTCGCGGACAACCCGGTAATGCTCGGCGGTTGCTTCATCCGGACTGATGATGAGATAGCCGTTGTCTCCGTCGATAATCAGGAAATCACCCGTCTGAACCGGAGTCTGAAGCTTGTTCTCAAGTCCCGCTATGAGCGGAATCCCGAGAGCGCGGGCCATGATGGAGGAATGCGATGTTTTGCCGCCCATCATGGTGACAATCCCGAGCACGTAGGCCGGATTCAGATGGGCAAGCTGGGAAGGCGACAGCTCCTTGGCGACCAAAATATACGGCTGCGTGTCGGAGGGCAGCGTAACCTCGGGCGCTCCGAGCAGATGCTTCAGCAGACGGTTGCCGACATCCTTGATATCGACCGCCCGTTCCTTCATGTATTCGTCGTCAAGGAGGTCGAACATCGCGACAAAGTGATCGATAGCTTCCTTGACGGCCACCTCCGCCGCCTTGTACTGCCGCTCAATAATGCCGCGGATCTCGCTCATGAACACCGGATCGTCCAGTATCGCCAGATGGGCGTCAAAAATACTCGACTCCTCGGGGCCAACCACCTCACGGAATTCGCGCTTAATGTACTCGATCTCATCTTTGGAGGTCTTGATGCCTTCATATAAACGCTCGAATTCTTTTGCCAGATCTACCGGATTGACCTGCGTCTCCGGCATGCTCCATTCCCAGTTCGGCAGAACGAAGGCCTTTCCGATGGCCACACCCGCTGAGGCGCCTATACCTTGTATCATGATTCCACTCCCCCAACATTGCTTTCATGCAGCACGACGGACATGACCGACGACTGTCCTTTTTTGACCGACTTGAACGGAGCGTAGCTCCAGGATTTGACCCGCTCGGGATTCGTTATGACCATCGGAGTTGCCAGCGAGGCCGCATGCTCTTTCAGATACTCCAGGTCGAACCGGATCAGAAGCTGACCAGGCTCAACGCCGTCCCCCTCCTTGACCTCCGCTTCGAAGGGGCCTTTCAATTGCGAGGTATCGATACCGATGTGCATCAGAACCTCAAGACCTTCGGGCGTGGAGATGCCGATGGCATGCATCGTCGGATAAATATGCATGACCTTGCCGAATACAGGGGAGACAAGCTCGCCTTTCTCCGGAATGAACGCAACGCCGTCACCAACCAGCTTCTGGGCAAAAATATGATCCGGCACTTCTTCGATGGGCAGCATCCGCCCCTGCATGGGCGCACTGAACAGCACCTGCGGCAGATCGCGCAGCATGAGCTTGTCGATCTCTTCCCGGATCAGCTCGGAATAGGTGCCGAAGACTACCTGCACATTGCCGCCGCCAAGCTTGATAATGCCGGCCGAGCCCAGGCTTTTGAGCGCGCCGGTGTCCACTTCGCGGTCGTTTCTGACGGTTAGTCTCAGGCGAGTGATGCACGCCTGCACCTGCACGATGTTCTCCTTGCCTCCGAGGGCCTGGAGGATCAGAGGGGCCTGGTAAGGAATGTTCCCCGCCCAGTCTCCAAGCTCTGATCCTTCCTCGCGCCCCGGCGTCGGAATTTGGAACCGGCGGATAGCCCACCGGAAGAGATTGTAGTAGACTATGCCGTAAACGATGCCGATCGGTATCAGCAGCCAGGCGCGCCGGGCCAGATGAAGGTTCAGAATGAAGTCGATAAAGCCGGCCGAATAGGAGAAGCCGTGGTAAATGCCGAGCTCGTAAGTCAGCGTCATAGCCAGACCCGCCATCACGGTATGCACGGCGAACAAGTAGGGCGAAGCGAACAGAAAAGCGAACTCGATCTGCTCCGACACGCCGGTCAGGAAGCAGACTAGAGCCGCCCTCATGAACGTTTTTTTGACCTGTGGCTTCAGATCCTCACGCGCCTCATGAATAATGGCGAAAGCGATCGCGGGAAGAGCGAACATCATGATCGGGAACAGCCCGGCCATGAAGCTCCCAGCCGTCGGATCTCCGGCAAAGAACCGGGGCAAATCGCCCTGAATGATGGAGCCGTCTGGTGTCTTATAGCTTCCCAATTGAAACCAGAACACATTGTTCAAAATATGATGCAGCCCGAAGGCGGTCAGCACCCGGTTCAGCACCCCATACAGAAAGAGGCCGAAGCCCCCAGTCGTATCCACGAGGCTCAGCAGGCTGTCGAGTCCGCTCTGGATATGCGGCGAGATGCCGAGCATGACGCTCGCGAAGACCGCGGAGAAGAGGCCCATGAACAGCAGCACAAAACGCGATCCTCCAAAAAACTGGATCGCCTCGGGAAGCTTGATATGCTTAAACCGGTTATGCGCTATACCCGCGACTATCCCGAGCAGAACGCCGATTAATGTGGCTGGCTGGAGAGATCCGTCGCCCAGCTTCATCACAATCCGGTCATAGGTGAACATTCCGGCCAGCGCCGCAAGACCTGCGGGCCCGGCCTGATTGGACAGGCCCCATGCCACACCTACCGCGAACAGATAGGGCATGTAAAAAAAGATTCCCTGTCCCGCATAAGTCGCCACTTCCGCAACCGGCGCCATACCCCAAGAGGACCAGGGGAGGCTTCCCAGGCTTAGCAGGATGGCGGCCGCCGGGAGCACCATGGTAGGGAGCATTATGGCTCTGCCCAGCTGCTGCAGTGATCCAAGCCAGTTCAAGACTTATCTCTCCTTTCATACTATATTGAATGGTACGGCCTGCTGTCCGTTTTGTCAAAGCAATTGGAAGGAGTCTTGTCACAGAGGCACTAAGGCAGGGCATACAGGCTCCCGGGTTGCTCCCGCCATGTCCCGCAGCTGTCAGTCTTATGTAACGCCCCTTGCATCCATCCTTGCAGCGTCGCCCGGCGGACAAGAAGAAACGTCCTGCCATCCCGGCAGGACGTTTCTAGCCATTGCCTTATCTCTTCTCAAGAAATCGGCTATTATTTCGGGCTCCGGGTACGGTCCCGCATCGTAATGGCTTCCTCGACCTTGATGCAGCGGTCCATAATAACCGTCATTCCGGCCTCCTGGGCGATTTCGGCCGCCTCCTGACTGATAACACCCTGCTGCAGCCACAGCACCTTAGCGCCGATGGCAGCCGCCTCACGCGCCACCTCGGGGCAGAATTCGCTCCGGCGGAATACATCCACGATGTCGACCGGCTCTGGTATCTCGGCCAGCGAGTGGTAGCACTTCTCGCCAAGAATATCGTCGTCCACAAGCGGGTTAACCGGGATAATCCGGTACCCCTTCAGCTGCATGGCATAAGCGACCATGTAAGAGGTGCGGTCGGATTTGTCTGACAGGCCCACAACGGCGATGTTGCCTGCTGAAGCCAGGATATCGCCGATTTCTTCACGGGTCGGATTCTCGAATGCCATTTTCAAATCACTCCTTAATATTTCTGTCGCCGTTTATCGGCTGGTGCGTCACTATTTTACCCATTCTACATCGGCACCGAGCGCACGTAAATGGTCGAAATACTGCGGATATGATTTGGCGACATGATGCGCATCCTTGATCAGCAGCGGCTCTGCGGCGCGGAGACCGACTACAGTAAGCGCCATGATTACACGGTGGTCATAATGGGCGTTGATCGTCACGCCTCCCCGTACGCCTTCCGGAAGGCCGTGCACGATGATCTCGTCGCGCTTCTCTTCCACTCTCGCGCCCGCTTTGGCAAGCTCGGCCAGATAATCCGTAATGCGGTCGCATTCCTTATAGCGCAAATTCTCGACATTGTAGAAGCGCGATGTGCCTTCTGCAAAGACAGCCGCCGCAACCATGGCCAGCACCGCATCGGTTGCCGCGTCTCCGTCGAAACTGACAGCTTTCAGCTTCTTGTTGCCTTTGACGTGAACCGTGCCGTTCTCGTGCGTAAGCGGCACTTCCATCATCCGCAGCACATCGATTATGGCGCGTTCCCCCTGGCGGCTCTTCTCGGCAAGCCGGTGAATCTTGACGTCGGATTCGGTCACCGCCGCAGCGGCGAGAACGGCCGCCGAGCCCGGGTAATCGCCTTGTACCGTATAGGTCTTCGCTTCATAGGACTGTCTTCCCGGCACCTTGAACGACATGTAATCGTCCGCAGCATGAATCGTAATTCCCGCCTGCTCCAGCACCTCCAGCGTCTGGCCTACGACCACCTTCGATTTAAGATCGTTCAACACGATGATCTCGCTGTCTTCTTCAAGCAGCGGCGTCAGGAACAGCAGCGCACTCAAATACTGGGAGCTGACCGAACCCGAGACGGTAATGCGTCCGCCCTTCGGATGTCCACCCCGGATCGTAATCGGCAGACGGCCCTCGTTATGCTGAACCTCCACGCCGAGCTGACCGAGCGCGTCAATGAGATCGTCATGGGGACGCTTGCCTAGAGAATCGGGATATGTATTGACGAATGTTACCTCCGGACAGAAAGTCGCGATCGCCATCAGAAAGCGCAGAACCGCTCCCGCGTTGCCTACATTCAGTTCCTTGATATCCTTCGGCCGTCTGCCAAAACCCTTGATGACAATCTTCTCATCGTCCTCGGTAAGCTCCGCACCAAGATCCGCGATGCAGCGGCGAATCGCATCACTGTCCTCGCTGTGGGCGGGATGGTAGATCGTGCTGGTGCCTTCGGACAGGGCGGCTACCAGCAGGTAGCGGGTCGTATAGTTCTTGGAGGACAAGGCGCCGATTTCCCCGTTCAACACCGGTGTTGGCCTAACGATAACGTCCATGATTATTGTCTCCTCTATCATTTACTTAAGCGGATGTTCATCCTGCTCTGTTTGACAGGCTGTTCCGCTTGTATGGTATTATTAACTCATTTCCAATCTGTCAAGGAAAGAGGTCATAACAATGAGTGAAATTCCGCAAATTTCGGCGGAGGAGCTGCAGCAGCGCATCCAGGCCGGTGAAGATTTGATTCTGATCGATGTCAGAGAGGATGAAGAAGTCGCTCTCGGCATGATTCCCGGAGCCCTTCACATTCCCATGGGTGAAATTCCATACCGCATGTCCGATATTCCGGAGGAGGACGAAGTGATCTTCATCTGCCGCTCGGGTTCCCGCAGCCAGCGGGTCTGCCAGTACCTTGAAGCGCAAGGGCACAAGGGCGTCGTCAACCTCAGCGGCGGTATGATTGACTGGAACGAGCTTGGCGAAGCTTGAGCAGCACAGATTCACACATGCTTAAAAGCTAAAACGCGGTAGTGCGTTAAAATCCGTTGACATACTTCATCCTCTGTTAGTCCCGTCGTATCCACCGTGCAGTGCGCGAAGCTGTAGGCATCCTTGCGTTCCTCCAGGATTCGTCTCACATTCTCTTCCGCATTGCCGGCCAGGAGGGGTCTGTTCCGGTCTCCTGCTACTCTGGCGATAATCTCCTCCGCCGTCGCGCTGAGCGCCACCACAATGCCCTTCTCTTTCATCAGATTGGCATTGGCCGCAGCCAGCACCGCACCGCCGCCTGTAGCGACGATCACACGATCCCGCTCCAGAACCTCGCGAAGCCTGTCGCTCTCGGACGTCCGGAAGTACACTTCTCCGTTCTCTGCAAAAATCTCGGGTATGCTCCGTCCCTCATGACGGACTATCTCGGCATCAAGATCGACCATCTCGTACCCCAGCTCTTCCGCCAGCAGCGTACCTATCGCCGACTTGCCCGTTGCCATCATCCCGATCAGAATCAGATTTCCCGAAAGGCCGCGATTATCCGAAAGCCGCTCTTCCTCTGAAGTCATATTTATCACCACCAAGCTTCTTTCGATCTATCATAACACATGGGTAAAACCCGGCACAATGCTTGCTTTTTCCCGTTCGCGCTCAGTTCTGTGTGAAGCTTTTGCTTGCTATTCATTTTGAAAAAGCCCGGAAGCCCGCTTGACTGCGGGACATTCCGGGCCTTGTAAGAACGTGCAGGGATGAAGCGTATTATTCGCCCTGTGCCTCGGCGATCCAGTCGTGGTGGAAGACGCCTTCCTTGTCCACGCGTTTGAAGGTATGGGCGCCGAAGTAGTCGCGCTGCGCCTGAAGCAGGTTGGCAGGCAGACGCTCCGTGCGGTAGCTGTCATAGTATGCCAGTGCGCTTGCGAAGCCCGGAACCGGGATACCGCGTGTAATGGCTTCAGCGACAACCTTGCGCCATGCGTCCTGATAGTTCGTCATAATGTCCTTGAAATACGGATCAAGCATCAGGTTCTTGAGATCCGGATTGTTCTCGTAAGCGTCCGTGATCTTCTGCAGGAACTGGGAACGGATGATGCAGCCGCCGCGCCAGATCTTGGCGAGACTGCCGTATTTCAGGTTCCAGCCGTATTCTTCCGAAGCGACGCGCAGCTGGGCGAAGCCCTGTGCATAGGATACGATTTTGCTGGTGAACAGCGCTCTGCGGACATTCTCCACGAACTCGGCCTTGTCGCCTGCAAATGCCGGAGCGGACGGGCCGTTCAGCACCTTGCTGGCTTCCACGCGTTCTTCCTTCAGGGCGGAGAGGAAGCGGGAGAATACGGACTCGGTAATCATGGACAGCGGCACGCCGAGATCCAGCGAGCTTTGGCTTGTCCATTTGCCGGTGCCCTTTTGTCCGGCTGCGTCGAGAATGACGTCCACCATCGGTTTGCCGGTGTCCTTATCATATTGCGCGAAGATGTCACGTGTAATTTCGATCAGGTAGCTGTCAAGCTCGCCCTTGTTCCATTCCGCGAACGTTGCATGCAATTCTTTTTCATCCAGACCGACAACATCCTTAAGAAGCTGGTAGGCTTCGCAGATCAGCTGCATATCGCCGTACTCGATGCCGTTGTGGACCATCTTCACATAGTGGCCCGCTCCGTCCGGTCCGATATATGTACAGCAGGGTTCTCCGTCAACCTTGGCAGAAATAGCAGTCAGAATTGGCTCAACCAGCTCATAGGCGCTTTCCTGTCCGCCCGGCATGATGGAAGGTCCCTTCAGAGCGCCTTCTTCGCCGCCGGATACGCCGGTGCCGATGAAGCGGAAGCCTTTCTCTTCAAGCTCCTTGTTGCGTCTAACAGTATCAGGGAAGTAGGCGTTGCCGCCGTCGATGATGATATCCCCCTGATCCAGGTAAGGAATAAGCTGCTCAATCGTCGCGTCGGTTGCTTTGCCCGCCTGAACCATGATCAGGATTTTGCGGGGAGTTTCAAGCGAATTCACGAACTCCTCAACGGTGAACGTGCCGAACAGATTCTTGCCTTTCGCCTCTTCCAGAAGATCATGCGTCTTCTCAGGGGAACGGTTGAATACCGAAACGGTAAAGCCTCTGCTCTCGATGTTGAGAGCCAAGTTTTTGCCCATAACAGCCAGGCCGATAACGCCGATTTGTTGTTTTGCCATCTGGTCCTCCACCCTTTGCACACTTTGTTTTTGTGTGAAACCTATAGAGATCAAATTCATTGACAAACAAGACTTTATGGAATTTGACCCGCAATGTAACCATTTTAACTTTTTTTTCGCAAGAAGTGAACCCCCACGAATAATTGCTTTCGCAAATTGAAGACACCCCTTTGACAAGAGGTGCCTAAATCCTGATTCTTCCTACTATATTTACCACTCCAGCCTGAATAATTCAAGAGTCAGCTCCCGCAGCTTTTCCTTGGATACAGTGGCCTGAATTTCGTCCTTACGTGCCAGTGCGTCGCTAAGACGGTCGAGTTCGGCATCAAGTTCCCTCTTGCGCTCCTCGATGCGCTCTTCACCAAGCTTGGAGTAGAACATCTTGGTCAATTCCTGGTCAGAGAGCAGCGGTCCTTTCTGATACAGCACTCTCTGCTGATAGCCTGAAATCTCCACCAGCCGGATAACCTCGCCGAACAAAATGTTCTCAATAAGAATCTGACGGTCGCGGAAACGTTTGACAACCGCATGTCCTCGCATGTCGCCGATCAGCTTCTCCATCCACTCGGCTAGACGCGCATCCTTGATCATATAATCGCCGACCAGCTTGTAGCCTTCCTTGATCCGCTGAAAGCGCAGCTTCACCAGTTTGCGGCCCGTGCGAACCGAGATGATAAACAGATTGTCGCTCTCGCTCCAGTAGAGCGAGTAGCCTTCCTGAATCAGGTCCTTGATCAGGTTCTGAATATGCAGCCGGTCAAACCGCAGTTCCAGGTTGCAGTATTCCACTTCGTCATTCTTGTTCACGGCCCACTCCCCCTTAGAAAGTTGACGATCGTTTAACCGGCTTGTTGATCAGTCCGGCTCGCCCAATCCAGCCCATAATGCGATAGCTCCAGGCCGGACCAGTGCCCGTGCGACGCATGAGAAGGATTTTGCGTTCATCCTACACTTATTTTATACTTCAGCTTATGTAGCGGTAACTTGGTTTATTGACTATTTTTACCCGCTTCCCCATGATTCCAAACGCCTTTTTCGGTGATAGGTGAAGTCGTTATGGAAAAATGGGACATTCTGTATTGAGGTGACATGAGATGCCGTTTGAAGGTTTTGCCTCGCAAGATTTCGATACCATGGCCATTGAAGGGCTTGAGCCGCGCATGGATGCCCTTATCGCCACCGTCCGGCCCAAGCTGAACGCGCTGGGAGAAGAGACCGCACCCTTCCTCTCCGCACTCTGCGGCGAGGAGATGTATCCGCATGTGGCCAAGCATGCCCGTCGTACGGTGCATCCGCCTAACGATACCTGGGTCGCCTGGGGCCCATCGAAGAGGGGCTACAAGGCGCTGCCCCATTTCCAGACCGGGATGTTCAGCACGCACTTGTTCGCCGTTTTTGCCATCATCTACGAAAGCCCGAACAAGATTGCTTTTGCCGATGCCCTTGCAGACAATATGGATATGGTCCGGAAAGAGCTGCCCGGAAATTACTTTTGGTCTACAGATCATCTGGACCTGCGGGGAACGATGCATCGAGATATGGGCAGAGTCCAGTTCGAAGAGCTCATCCGGCGCTTGAAGGAGGTTAAGAAAGCCGAAGTGACATGCGGACTGCGGATTGAACGGAATGATCCGGTGCTTGGAGATGGAGCGGCACTACTTCAGCTGGTGGAGAGCACTTTCGAGAAGCTGCTGCCGCTGTACCGGATGTCGTTCTGAGGGAGAGCTGAGCTGACCAGCCGGAAGTTCCATGACCGAAACAAGAATAACCTTCAAACCCCTGACATGTGGGCTTGAAGGTTATTTTTTTGAAGGTTCTCTTTTTGAGGATCTCTTTATGGGGAACTATTTTAAAAGGCTCTTATTGAAGATCCCTTGCGATTCCTATTCATTCCTATGTCGGCTGAATTATTTGTCCGCCTCACGGGTCCGCAGGGCGCGCACGGATGACGCGCTGGCCTTCCGCTTCGTCCGCAGCACAATGACCCGGTGAAGCACGAAGAGCAGCAGCATGACGGCCGCACTGGCGACGAACGGCGCGTTATGGCTTACCGAATCCCATAGCTTGCCCGATACGATAGGGCCGAACACCATGCCGGAGCCCTGCAGGGTAAGGAATATCCCCCAGACAGTCCCTCGCTCCTCCTTGGGTACCTGTGACGCCAGGAAAGCGTTCCAGGCCGGGAGGATCATCGCATAGCTGACTCCGACGAGCGCGACCATTATAAAGACGAGTGACAGCACACGCACATGCGAGAAGATCGACAGTGAAACGGCAGCCAGAAGAAATCCGGTGCTCAGAAAAACCGACGTGCCGATCTTGTCCACCAGCTTGCCGGCCGGTATGAGCGCCAGGACAGTGAATCCCCCGCCTGCGATCAGCAGAAGATTGAACTGCATCGGCGACAGATGAAGCTCCGTCCGGGTGAACAGCGTCACGACCGGAGTCATCAGGCCGATGGCGAACGCCTGTAAGAACAAGGCTGGGTACAGCAGGCGGCTTACCCGCAGCGACTGTCTCACGTTGCGCATCGTCCGCTGGAGGCTCCGCAGCGGATTCAGCTTGACTCTCTCCTCTTCCGTCGGCTCCCCGGACCGGCTGACCGCATGAACGCCATGCGCTAGCTTCGCCGGCAGCAGCAGGGCAACGGCGATGACGAGCGCGGCGAAGATTAGAAGCACCAGGAATACGGCATGATAGCTGTAATGCCCGTGATCCATCAGGAAGTTGACCGTGATAGGACCGATGCCGGTTCCCGCCAGCGATGCCATCTCTACCGCCCCCATCGCCGCTCCGCTTCCGCCGCTCGTTGTAGAGCCGGCCAGCTCAGTCACACCGGTCATGACGCAGGGCCATAGCGGAGAGGTCCCTACACCGAGGATCAGGCAGGCCAGTGACAGCGAGACAGCGTCCTTCGCATAGATGATCAGGCAGACGGCGACCGCGATCAGAAACAGAGCCCCGGTCATCGTCCAGCGATAGCCGATTCGCTCCATGATCCAGCCCGACGGGCCGCGGAACAGATTATCGCCCAGATATTGAAGCGCGAAGGCTACGCCGACAACGGTCACGGACAGATCCAGAACGTTCTCCATATAGACGGGCAGCAGCGCGACGAGCAGCGATCCCTTGATGAATTCGACCAAAAAAATGATGATCCACATCTCAAGAATAAACGGAGACGCAAGGTTGATATGGGTGCGCGGCTTCGAATTCAGCGGCATTACATCACATCCTAGTATTATGATCATGGTTTTGTTATACTTCATTTGTTTGTGACTTCACTTTTAGAAAGGTTGTGGGAGTATTAATGGATCAATCGCTTACCCCTCTCTTCACGGCTCTAAAAAAGCACGTTGCCGGAAATCCGGTGCAATTTCATATTCCCGGTCATAAAAAAGGAGCAGGAACCGATCCCGAATTCAGGGAATTCATCGGCGACAATGTCCTTTCCATAGATCTGATCAATATTGCACCGCTTGACGACCTGCACCAGCCCAAAGGCGTAATCGCTCAAGCCCAGAATCTGGCGGCGGAAGCATTTGGAGCGGACTATACGTATTTCAGCGTCCAGGGCACCAGCGGAGCCATCATTACGATGATCATGTCGGTAGTCTCGCCCGGGGATAAACTCATCGTTCCCCGCAATGTCCATAAGTCGATCATGTCTGCCATCATTCTTTCGGGAGCCAAGCCCATCTTCGTCTCTCCTGTACAAGACGAGAATCTGGGGATCGACCACGGCATCACGACCAGTTCGCTCAGCCGCGCCCTTCAGCGTCATCCGGACGCCAAAGGCGTGCTAGTCATCAATCCGACCTATTTCGGGGTATGCGCCGATTTGCGCTCCATTGTAGAGCTTGCCCACAGCTACGGCATCCCGGTGCTTGTGGATGAAGCGCACGGGGTATTGATCCATTTTCACGAGGAGCTGCCGATGTCGGCCATGCAGGCTGGCGCCGATATGGCCGCAACCAGCGTACACAAACTTGGCGGCTCCATGACTCAAAGCTCAGTGCTCAACGTCAACGCGGACACAGGATTCATTAACCCGCAGCGCGTCCAGACCATGATGAGCATGCTGACGACGACATCGACTTCCTATGTCCTTATGGCCTCTCTGGATACCTCAAGACGCCAACTGGCCCTTCACGGACATGATATGGCATCACACGCCATCGCGCTGGCGAAATACGCCAGGGAAGCTGTCAACGAGATCGACGGCTTGTACAGCTTCGGCAACGAGATTCTCGGTACGGAAGCGACCTATGACCATGATCCGACCAAGCTCAGCATTCATGTTCGCCATCTCGGCATCACGGGCTGGGAAGCGGAGAACTGGCTGCGTGAGAAGTATAACATTGAAGTCGAAATGAGCGACATGTATAACATTCTTTGCCTAATTACTCCCGGAGATACCCGGCAGTCTGTAGACAAGCTGCTCTCGGCGCTGCGCGTGCTGTCCGCCATCCATTTCGGCAAGGGCGACATCTACGAGCTCAAGGTGCAGGTTCCCGAGATTCCGCAGCTGGCACTCACTCCGCGGGACGCCTTCTATGCCGATACCGAGCTTGTTCCATTCAAGGAATCAGCTGACCGGATTATCGCCGAATTCATCTACGTGTATCCGCCGGGAATTCCGATTCTTCTCCCGGGCGAAGTTATTACCCAGGACAATATCGACTATATTCGTGATCATGTAGAAATCGGCCTCCCCGTCAAAGGACCGGAAGACAAGACACTCACTCATGTCAAGGTTATCGTCGAGGCCGACCCGATCTTCTGACCGCCGGCTTTCAGCCCGGCATCTCATACAAAAACCCGATACCTGGCCAAAGGTATCGGGTTTCTTCATGATCAGAAAGTATATAATTGTCCGGTGCCCTCTCTGATCTTCTCCGGTAAACGCTCGGCGTCAAAGGACACCGACAGGCGTTATCCTTGATTCCATATTTTGCTTCGGAAAATCTATCCCTGACGGGCAAGCAGCTCGTTGTAGGCTTCTTCGACAGCCTTCCATTCCGCTTCGTCTTCGATATTGTAAAGCACCATTTCCTCGTCTTCTTCTTCCATACGCAGGATGATGCCGTCTGCTTCCGGATTTTCGCGTTCCAGCAGCAGCGCGTAGAGCTTCTCGTTCACATCGAACGTTTCGACAAGTACCATCTCTACATCCTCGCCCTGTTCGTTGGTCAGAGTCAGTACAAATTCCTCGTGCTCATGGTCGTGTCCGCAGCCGCAGCCGTCGCCATGGTCGTGGTTATGTTCATGGTCATGGTCGTGCCCGCAGCCGCATGCTTCGCCATGCTCATGTTTGTGTTCGCTCATTGAAATACCTCGCTTTAAGTTGAATTATCCTACATTTGGTATGGTAACACGTAAGACAACCCCAGGTCAATTTGCGAAGATGGCGAGCTTTTGTCAATTCATTGCCGTTATAACTTTCTCCGAAACCAGCGAGTAATCCCCGTTCTTGGTGGCTTTCATGTAGATGCCGATTTTATATTTGCCAGACGATTTGAACTCGTAAGTGATCTCCTTGGTCGAATACCAGAAGTTATCATCCTGTCCGCTGTCAAGATCCCGTGAGTCCAAATCTTTGGTGTTGCCTGACGGATCGGTAATAGACAGCTTGACACCGGCGATATTGTCGGAGAGGCTGTCCACCTGGGTAAGCGCCCTGAATTTGAGCTTGCCCGTCTTCACATTGCCAAATACCCGGTCATTTGAGTCGAACAGCGTAATATGGACGTTCGGCTTGATAATCTTCACCTTTCCCGAATCATCCCAGACCACCAGCGCGTCCATTTCACGGGCGGGGACGTAGGTTTTGCCATCGATCAAATATCCCCCGTCGGCGATCTCTTTTCCGTTGCTCCATACGCGCACCTTTTGATAGACGGAATCGGCGAACAGCATTGAGCCGCCCATTAGGGAAAATGCAATCACACACACGGCAACCTTTCTCCATCTCTTGTTCATCATACCCCTGACCTCCACACTAATTCATGCTGTTAATATATACTTCGTCTTCAGAAGCAAGTTGCGGCAGCCAAGGGATATTTTTCTTCAATCTTTCAGAAATAAAGGTTCAGCTGGAAAAATGATTCTTTATCGCCGCTTAACAATTTGCTGATACTATGTACAATGGGTACAACGGCTAACTTTGGAGGGATAAGAAGATGACGCTTCAGCTTCAAATGCTGGGAACGGGCAGCGCTTTTGCCAAAAATTATTACAATAACAACGCCCTGCTGATCACTCCGGATTACACCCTGCTCGTGGACTGCGGATTTACCGGCCCGCTTGCGATGTACGACCTCGGGCGCTCCTTCGAGGAGGTTGACGCAGTGCTGGTTACCCATATCCATGCCGATCATATCGGAGGGCTGGAAGAGCTGGCCTTCTCTCTTCGTTCGCGCGGCGCCCGCAAAATGACCTTGCTGCTGGCAGAGGCGCTGATCGATCCCTTATGGGAGCATACGCTGATGGGAAGCATGTACCAGGAAGGCAAGATCACCAGACTTGAGGATATCTTTGATGTACGCCCTATCGTTCCGGATATGCCCTGCAGACTGTCCCGGGATCTCACGGTCAACTTGATTCAAACTCCACATATACCGGGCAAGCTCAGCTATTCGCTGCTGCTGAACGACGATATATTTTACAGCGCCGATATGACTTTTGAGCCGGAGCTGCTAACGAACCTTGTGCGAAATCAAGGCTGCCGCCTAATCTTTCATGACTGCCAGCTCGAAGGCCCGGGCGTTGTCCATACCACACTGGAGGAGCTTAAGAGCCTTCCTGAGGATGTCCGGAGCGTGATCTCGCTGATGCATTACGGAGACGAGAAGCCGGACTATGTCGGGCGGACAGACGGGATGCCCTTCCTGGAGCAGCATGTGGTATACCCTCTTCAGGGATAATAATGTAAAAAGCCGCCCGGAGGCCTAATCGCCATCCGGACGGCATCCGTCCTGCACCTGCTGCTCTTAGAACAGCGGCAATTGATCGAGATTGTTGGTCGGATCGCCGTCGGCATCCCCCCGGATATGGGGAGCTCCATCCCGGCCTTTGAACACATTCACTCCGGCAATCGCGCCGGCCTGCACTTCCCGAATAGCCTGCTGATAGTCCAGAGTCCGGCCGGTTGAAGTCTGGAACGAGGTGATATCCCCGTCTCCATTCTTCTGCACAGCCACAAAACGTTCGCGTCCTCCATTGATCATGAGTCCTTGCTCCTTTGATCGAAATTTGCCCCTCGAGGCTAATTCCTAGATTTCCCAAAGGAAGGCCGGACTATTCCCGGATTACTCGTGGATTACTGTAAATCCTTTTGCATCCGGACATGCAGAATCCCTGCATCATAAAAAGGCTGCTCCGATATGACCCGGTATCCGAGCTTGGTATAGAATTTCTCCGCCTGACACTGCCCGTCCAGAATGGAAGTCTCAAGCCCCAGCTCGCGGGCCAGCTCTTCTAGCGCCAGCAGCAGAACTCTGCCGTAGCCTTTGTCCCGGTATTCCTTCAGCACCGCAATCCGCTGCATCTTCGCGGTTCCCTCGCGGTAATAGGTCAGCCGCCCCGTCGCAGCTGCGGTCTCTCCGTCCATTACCAACAGATGATGGGCATCCGGTCCGATGCAGTCATACTGGTCGATTTCTTCTTCAACCGGCACCTTCTGCTCTTTCACGAACACTTCTTTTCGGATCTTCAACCCCAGCTGGAGCTGTTCCTCCGTCGTCACACGAACAATTTCCGCCGCCATATCATGCTGCTCCCCTCTCATCTGTTTCAATCCAACCGCAATTGAACTATTATACTGAAATTGTCATTCTCTGTACAGATGAAGAGTCCGGCGCGCTTATTGTTCGTTGCCGTACACATCCTCCGGTATGGATTTCGTATAAACATCCTGCATGATGGAGGGAAGTTCGTCATTGGCTCCGACTAACCCGGAACCGTCAACGTCCATTGGAAGGAAGACGGGATTCTCCCGATCCGATCCGTTAGGGCGGCATCCTGCGGGAATCATCAGGATAAGTGCCGCGGCCGCTGCTGCGGCCATTGCTTTGATGCTCATAACGATAACTCTCCTTTCGGGGGACGATTGGAATGCTTTTCCACAGTTTGAGCCAGGGCCATCCGTTTTATAACCCTTAGAAGAATTAACGCAAAATATGCTGAAGAATTATCCGATATAATTATGCTATAGTAGAATTGCTGCGCTTCAAGTCCGCAGTGTACGCCATAATTAATAATCCAAATGCTTATTTATAGGAAGGAAGCAGATTGAATGATCGGAGAGATTCTGCTGCAGGTTGTCCTGCCGGTCTTTATTCTTATCGGAGCCGGCTCGCTGCTTCAGCGGCTGTTCCGGCTGGATCTGTATACGCTGGCCAAAATCAACTTCTATTACATAACTCCGGCTGCCGTGTTTATGAGCATGTACCAGTCAGAGATGTCTTACTCCCTGCTTGGAATGGTTGTCGGCTTCTATGCAATCTACATCATGATTCTGTATCTGCTGTCATTCACGCTCACCCGCGCACTGAAATTCAAGCCCGGCATGAGGGCCGCCTTCACCAATAGCGTAATGCTGGACAACTCGGGGAATTACGGCATGCCCGTCAACAGCCTCGCTTTTCATGGCAACCCGCTGGCCGCTTCCCTGCAATCGCTGATTATGACGCTCCAGGCCCTGCTGACCTTCACTTACGGCGTCATGTCGATCCAACGCGCGAAGCTGAAGGGCAATTACCGGGTCGTCATCATCGGATTTCTCAAAATGCCCGTTCCTTATGCGCTCGTCTTCGGGCTTCTGCTGCATGCCTGGTCTGTACCGCTGCCGGCGTTTCTCTTACAGCCGTTAACTTACGCCCAGCAGTCGATGGTCGCTCTTGCGCTGTTTACACTAGGCGCCCAGATTATGAAATACCCGATCCGGCTGGACCGGGCCGAAATATATTTAAGCCTCGTGCTTCGCCTGCTGGCCGCACCGCTGATCGGTGTGGTTATCGTGCTGGCCCTCGGCATCAAGGGAATCCCGGCACAGGCGCTTATGATCGCCTCCGGTATGCCGACCGGAGTGAACGCCTCCCTGCTCGCTGAGGAATACAACAATGAGCCCGATTTTGCCGCCCAGACAGTGCTGATCTCCACGCTTGTCAATGTGCTGACGATCACCGGACTGATTATGCTGGCGCGCTGGATCGTTTGATGCGCATCGCAGCCGATTCGGCGGATTAAGCCGTTTTCAAATTCATTTTTAACGAACAGGGATTAGTGAAGGATGGGAAGTAGTTAGAGCATTATTGACCAGGATTATCGTGGGGATTTGAAGCGTGAGGCTGTAACCTGATCGCATATAACAGATTGTGGAGGTTGACCGGCAAATGAGCAAACTCGTATTCTTTCTCGGCGCGGCAGGAGCGGGCAAGACGACGCTGGCCAAAGCCCTGGCCGAAAGACGCAAGGCCGCATTCTTCGATATGGATGTGCTGCTGCGGCCTGCGGCGAACGCTTTGATGGAGCAGAACGGGCTGGACCCGGACGACCGGGATTCAGACGCCTACAAGAAGCTGTGCCGCGATTTGGGCTATCGTATTACAATGGATGCCGCTCTTGATAACGTTGGTCTGAATGTCGATTGTCTCGTCGTCGGACCTTTCACCAAGGAAGCCGCTGACGAGGGCTGGATTTCAGATGAGCTGGCCCGGATCGGCCGGTCGCTTGAGAACGTCGAGGTCAAGGTGATCATCGTAAGCCTGTCTGATGAAGCTCTTTATAAAAAAAGAATCCTGGCGAGAAATTCCAGGCTGGACGACTGGAAGCTCCGGCACTGGGACGAGTTTCGCTCGGCTCTCGGGAAGTGTGGGGTCAGCTGGCCTCTTCCCGCTTCCTCGGTCCTGCATTTTGACAATTCAGGCACAGACCCGCTGCTGGCCGCCGACGCCATTGAACGCTTCGTCTATCCGGAGGGATCCTAGATCCCTCTTTTTTCATATGTATAACCGTAAATAAGCTGTGCTTCATTTCAGCTTCCGCCCCTTGCTTTTTCCAGCTCCACAGGTTTATTAGGCAGCTATTATGGGAATGTTTGTAGGATTGTCAAATCTTTGAGTCCCGTATAAATTGTGAAATCATTCACTGATATTTATAATTAAACATAACTTTAGAGCGCCTGTGTATCCAGCATTAGGCTGCGAGAGGATGGAGATTCCATGAGTTCAGGAACCGCTGAAGTTCAAGAACAGTTGCCCAGACATTTGCTAGCTATGCTTCCGTGCCCGCTGAAAGTGCCGCTCGAAGAAACCTTCGTGCGTCAGCAGAATGAGGGCTTGTGGTCCGAACTGGACCCGCAAGAGGTTGCCTTCGAGGGAAATGCGAACCAGCACGACTTCTATAAAACGGTAGACGGCTTCGAATCCGAGGATGAACTGCCGGAAGCCGTCATCACTCCCGGGATCAGCAGCTTCTTTCACCAGAGCTTCCGCACCCGGTTTCTTGACCATGATGTATTTGCCGACGCAGCGGACTATACCCCGAACGCCAGATTCACCGAGATCGGCATGAAGGACCCGCTTGGACGCGTTACTCTCTTATGCGTCAATCCGCTCGTCATCGTCGCGGACAAAGCCCGTCTCGGCGGATTGCCGGAGCCCCGCTCCTGGAGCGATCTGCTGAATCCGGCGTACAAGAAGCAGGTGACCATGCGTGGCCATAAGGGCAGCTTCTGCGAGACGGTGCTCCTGACGATCGGCCAATCCTTCGGCCAGGAGATGCTGACCGGGCTTGGCCGGTCTGTCCGGCAAGGACTGCATCCCGGCCAGATGGCGAAGCTCGCGGGAACCGACAGCGAAGACGCAACGGCGCTGTATGTTATGCCCTATTTCTACGCCAACAATATCCGCAAGAAGGAGAAGGTCAGCATCATCTGGCCTGAGGAAGGCGCGATCGCCAGCCCCGTCTTCCTGCTGGCCAAACGGCAAGCCTCGGAATCCGGCCGGCGCCTGGCCGATTTCTTCACCGGCGCCGAGTCGGCGCAGCTCTACGAGGACGCCTTCTTCCCCTCGCCGCATCCTTCGGTTCAGACCTCCGTACCGGACCGCAAGCTGCTGTGGATGGGATGGGACCTGGTGTGGAACCGCGACATCCAGAAGCTGACTGATGAGGCGAACGCCGCATTCCTGCGGGGCTTCAAGCAGGAGGGCTGACAGATGAAGCTCATAACCGTGGCGGGACCGCCGTCGAGCGGCAAGACCTCCATGCTTCTGCGCGTGATCGAATGGCTGAAGGAGCAGGGATTGAAAGCGGGGGTTGTCAAATTCGACTGTGTCGCCTCCAGGGACGATGAGCGCTACCGGGCAAAAGATGTGCCGGTGCTG
Organism: Paenibacillus stellifer; assembly: GCF_000758685.1. Lineage (NCBI taxonomy): Bacteria > Bacillati > Bacillota > Bacilli > Caryophanales > Paenibacillaceae > Paenibacillus > Paenibacillus stellifer. The sequence goes on along the minus strand of NZ_CP009286.1, from coordinate 2,548,641 downwards.
CTCGGTCTTGCCGGCAATCTGTGTCCGGACCATTATTTTGTGACGAATATCGAGGCCTGCGCCAACTGGGGACAATCGCTCGGTCTCGACCTGTTCATCAGCGAGAGCGCGGGGCTGTGCAACCGCTGTTCGCCTTTCATCCGCCAGGCGCTGGGAGTCTGCGTCATCGACAATCTCGCGGGGGCGAACACCCCGACGAAGATGGGGCCCCTGCTCAAGCAGGCCGATATCGTCGTTATTACCAAGGGAGATATCGTCTCCCAGGCCGAGCGCGAGGTCTTCCAGTACCAGGTGCGCAAGGTCAATGCCAGAGCCGAAGTGCTGCAAATGAATGGCCTGACCGGCCAGGGGCGGGAGCGCCTCGGTGCCCTTCTCGCCCAGGCCCCCGATACCGGAGATTTGGAAGGCCGGAAACTTCGGTTCTCCATGCCGGCTGCCGTCTGCTCCTATTGCCTGGGCGAGACCAAGATCGGGAAGGATTATCAGATGGGGAATGTGCGAAGCATCGCTATTCCCGAGTCCGAAGTCTCCGGAGGTGAGACGGCATGACCGAACTGAACGACGTCATTACGTCCGTAACCCTGCTCGGCGGACGCTCCAAATCCGGAGAGCCCGAAGAGGTGAACCTCCGGCTTGTTCCCGGGGATTTGGTCGCTGTCGTTGGACCTACCGGCTCCGGCAAAAGCCGCCTGCTGGCCGACATCGAATACATCGCCCAGAGGGATACCCCGAGCGGGCGCCAGATTCTCATCAACGACGACACGCCTGATCCCGAGCTTCGCTTCTCCTGGGGCCGGAGGCTGATCGCTCAGCTGTCGCAGAATATGAACTTCGTCATGGATGCCACCGTTGCCGAGTTCATTACGATGCACGCCGAGTGCCGCGGAGACGGCAATCTTGACGAAGCTTACGCAGAGAAGCTGATACATGAGGTTATCGCGCAGGCGAACCGGCTTACCGGCGAGCCGATCATGCCGGATTCGCCGCTCACCGCGCTCAGCGGCGGCCAGTCGCGCGCACTGATGATCGCCGACACGGCCATTCTGTCCGATAGCCCGATCGTGCTGATCGACGAGATCGAGAACGCGGGCATCGACCGCCGCCAGGCGCTGGACGTGCTCGTCCAGAATCAGAAAATCGTGCTCATGGCGACGCATGATCCCATTCTCGCGCTGCTCGCCCACAGCCGCATCGTCCTGAAGGGCGGCGGCATCGCCGGCGTGCTGCAAGGCGATGCCGAGGAAGCAGCGCTGCTCCAGGAGCTGCAGCGCACGGACGCCGCCCTGATGGCGATCCGCGAGAAGCTGCGGCGCGGCGAGCGCTTGAGCGGATCTTCGCTGGGAAGCGGCTCCTGTCCGGCTTAAGCCAGCCGGAAACTACAACGGACCTGATCTCCGATATGATGCGGAGATCAGGTCCGTTCATTGTTGTATCTGTTTTTTCACATGACAGCTAAAATACCAGCTCTTAACGTACCCCGATCAATTGGCTGGTCCGGGCAACTCCGGTACGGATCGCCGCTTCGGCGACCGCAATCCGGATATTTTCCACCACTCGCTTGTCGAAGGGGTTCGGAATAATGAAATGCTCACTCAGTTCCGCCGGATCGACAGCCGCTGCAATCGCCTCGGCAACCGCGAGCTTCATCGCATCATTGATTTCTCTCGCTCCGCAGTCCAGCGCCCCCCGGAAAATACCCGGGAAGCAGAGCACATTGTTAATCTGGTTCGGGTAATCGGAGCGTCCTGTCGCCATAACCTTGACATAAGGCGCAGCCAGCTCCGGATCGATCTCCGGCGTCGGATTGGCCATGGCGAACACGATCGCGTCCTTGGCCATGTTCCGCACGTCCTCCACCTTCAGCACATTCGGCGCCGATACGCCGATAAAGACATCAGCTCCCTTAATGCAGTCCGACAGCGAGCCTTCTTCCTGATTAGGATTGCTGAGCTGCGCGAACTCGGCCCAATGCGGCTTCTCGTAGACATTCGACCGGTTGATCGCTCCGTCCCGGTCTACACCGATCAGATTGACAGCACCGGCGTTCAGCAGCATTTTAGCGACCGAAATGCCCGCCGCTCCGCAGCCGTTGACGACGATCTTCACATCCCGGATGTCCTTGTTCACAACCTTCAGCGCATTCAGTACGCCCGCCAGCACCACAATAGCCGTTCCGTGCTGGTCATCGTGGAATACCGGGATGTCGAGTTCCTCCTGAAGCCGGCGTTCGATCTCAAAGCAGCGCGGCGACGAAATATCCTCCAGATTAATGCCGCCGAATGTCGGCGCCAGCGCCTTGACGACCGCGATTATCTCTTCCGTATTCTTCGTATCAAGACAGATCGGGACGGCATCCACGTCAGCGAACTGTTTGAACAGCGCTGCCTTCCCCTCCATGACCGGCATGGCCGCCCGCGGACCGATGTCTCCGAGTCCCAGCACCGCTGTACCGTCACTGATTACAGCCACCGTATTCTTTTTGATCGTGAGCTCGTAAGCCTTCTCTTCATCGGAAGCAATCGCCTGACAGACCTTGGCTACCCCAGGCGTGTAGACCTTGGCCAGATCCTCCATCGTTTCGATCGGATGCTTTAGCGTGGTCTCCAGCTTCCCGCCCTGATGAAGCCGCATGATTTCTTCCAGATTACTCATTAAATTCCCTCCCGTTAATTGGCCCGCCTGTCAGGTCTTGTCCATCTATTCCCGTTCGGATGAATCATCACCCGGGACTGATATTTATTCAGGATTCTGCATTTCTTAATTCAAACATATTGCCGGGCTCCTTACTGCCACATGTGTCACATTTCCCGTGCAAAAAAGCCTTTCAATTCAAGGAATATTTTGTGATTCATCACGTTTCCCCAGGTATACGAAAAATTAACTTACAGCTAACATAGCTTGCCCGCTAACTGCGTTTGTTCATCCGAACAAGCAGCGTTTCCAACAGACCCTAATGTATCAGATTGCAAGGGTTTTGAAAATATCAGGAAGCGAAATTTTCACCATTTCACTAATTATAAAAAAACTGTTGCATTCCCTTTAGAATTTATGATAAGATAATTTTTGTTGCAGGACGGTAGCTCAGCGGGAGAGCACTATCTTGACAGGGTAGGGGTCATGGGTTCGATCCCCATCCGTCCTATACGATTCACCTCGAAAAACCCTTATTTTATAAGGGTTTTTTCTTTTTGTGTCCATTTACTTTTTTGTCGACTCAGTAAAAATCAGAGTTGTTGGGAACGGATTGGGGACGGAATTTTTTCTACTAAAAAATGCAAGGAGTTTCTCCGTGGGGGGACTGACCCCTGCTTATGAGACAGGGAACAATACCTGCGGGACACACTTATGATCATACCCTTTCTCTTCACTTCACTATAGCCTGGTACGCCTGAGACTTATACACGCTGCCATGGTCGCTATGGAGTAGCATGCTTGTCCGCTATGCTGTACGCAACGATCTCCCCGCTGTACAGATCCAGAATACTTGAGAGATACAGGACAAAAACTATATCGTCAATGGTCTGGCCGCTCGGAAGTGACTCAATAATTTACAGGACATTCTGTATAAATTTCTGAACAACACCATAGGTGTTTGCAGTTTCCATCCACAGATGTACACATACATTAGTGTAGAAAGTTTGCAAAGGAGGAATACGAATGGGCGAATGTGCAGGATTTACTTCCACTACCGTCATTCTGGTACTCTACATTCTCTTGGTTATTGTCTTAAGAACGTTCTAAGCTTCAAGGACGCTGAGTACGGGAGCCTATCGCTCTGTATGGTTCTCGTACTCAGATCAGCATACTGATTACCAACAGTTAGTAGTGTCCAGGGTAAGGACCATTTTCTCCCTAGTAATGCTTTCATCTTTACACTGAAAAAAAAGCAGCTGTGGGCATGGTAAATGATTTGGCTTAATCCGGAGATTATAAGTGGATCACCACTTATAGATTTCACCTACAATTATAGGGCTTTTACTAGATTAAATAAGGGAGAATCATCCACATAATTCATAGAGTATCTCTTCAAGATCAACATCAACCAAATCAAAATGAGTTTCATTACTCTGAGTAAAGTGTTTATAAACCTTTGGATAGTTTAAGGGAGACTTCGTTCTAAAAAAAATTCGTCCGGCTTATCCTAGCTTATTGGCAATGTCAGTCATACAAAAACTTGCGCTTCTGGATCTCGGTCTTGGGATAACTCGCATCCATCGCCTTTGAAAATCCATTCAGAAACTTTCTTCATAAGAACTCCCCATTAAAAAGGCTTCTGCCCGGAATGCATTTAATTAATTTGCTCCCGGGCAGAATATGTTTTGATAAACAAAGATAAGGCTTAACCTCTGCTGATTTGCTTAATTCCCAGCTCAATTCGGGAAATTACATCGGCTTCGGCTACGGAGACTGCCCATGCAATGTATCCATCTGGTCTAATCAACGCCGTGTGCACATCTTCCCAGCCATTAACTTGATCAGACAAAGTTGCACTTGCGAATTTGAAATGTTGGTGCTGCAAATTGCTTACAATGGTTTCTGTGATCTTATCCGATGCTAGATTCAATAGTACATATTTACCTTCACGAAAAAGCTCATAACTACTGAAGACATCGCCATTCTGCGATCGCAATTTAATCTCTGCAAGCCGGCGGCCATTTAGTAGATGTGACGATACATTCTCTCGCACGTTGTATTGAACATCCACGGCCGCAATTTGACTGGCTAAGCGATAGTTTGCATCCGGGCTTAGCAGCAAATCCGAAATCATACTGCGGAGGTGGATTGCTGTAGGCGAAAAATCGGTGCCGAACAATAGAGTTTGTACCTTGGTATTTCGAAGCAGTGTCGTATTAACGGGGAATCGTTCCGCATGGTAACTGTCCAGCAAGTCCTCGGGAGCCCATCCTTTCACTTCGGCAGCAAGTTTCCATCCAAGATTCATGGCTTCCTGCAAGCCCACATTCATTCCCTGCCCGCCGGCTGGGAAATGAATATGAGCAGCGTCCCCCGCAAGGAACAGTCTTCCTTCCCTATAGCGCTCCGCTTGACGGGTAGCATTACCGAAACGAGTCATCCAGTAGGGATCGGAAATTCCGTAGTCATCCCCTAACATGCGGATCATTCCCGAGCGTAATTCTTCCAAAGTAACGGGCTCATCCTTCGGTATTGAATTTCTTTCCGGATCGATAAAGACAACACGGTGCAGCTCCTTCGAGACAGGGACAATCATAATCATTCCTTTTTCATTAAAGCTGGAAACGACGGTCGTTTTCGGCGGACTTTTAAATACGACATCCCCTTGAACCGCAGTAAGTGTTGCATCCGTGCCGTTGAACGCAATGTTGGCCTGCTTTCGTACAATACTGCCAGCTCCATCGGCGCCAATCGCATAAGCTGCCGTTAATGTAATTTGTCCGGTATCTCCGGAAGCAATCACCTCGACACAATCAGAGCTCTGAGTCACCGATAATACATCTATTCCGCGGCGAATATCGGCGCCAAGCTCCTTCGCTCTCAGCTCCAGCGCCTTTTCCGTTTCTGACTGGGCGATAAACAAGGAATAATTAGAGGATGAGTCGATGACTGTAAAGTCCAGCCGGGTTTCCAAGCCTGCAAAGTGGCCTGTAGGCAGCGTTTTTCCAATCTTCAACAATTCCGATTTCAATCCACGCAAATCCATAATCTCTAATGTACGGGGATGGATACTAAGCGCTCGCGAGTAAGGCGTAGTGGCTTCCAGCTTTTCCAAGACGCAAACCTTAACATCAGCCAATGCGAGTTCCCCAGCCAACATCATTCCGACCGGTCCTCCGCCGACTACAATAACGTCATAATCCATCCTTATTTACTCCTCTCTTAGTTAGAAACGGTGACGATCGCATCGACTTCAACTAACCATTCCTCAAAGCCAAGCGCCTGAACGCCTATAAAAGTACTTGCAGTAAGCGGCCACTGGTCGCCGAATACTTCAAAGCCGGCTTTAAAGATCGAATCAACCAGCTCTGGCCTATGGTTAACAACATGAATTTTCATTTGAACAATATTCTCTGGCCCAGCTGCAATAGCATCCAATGCGAGCTTTAAGTTAATAAACACTTGTCTTGCCTGCAGCCCGTAGTCCCCTTCTCCGATAAGCTCTCCCTTTTCATTTAACGCGACTTGCCCGGAAATAAAGGCTAATTCAGACACGGGAGCGACGACGATTTGTGTAATCAAACTTGTTACTGTACTCGTTAGAGTATCGGGATTTATTTTCTTCATATGAAATCCTCCAATTTGATTTTTCACAGATTAAAAAGCTGTCCCTTGAGAATGAGAGAGTATGTTAGAGCGCATGTCCCGAAGAACCCATGTCAAGGAATCATCGGGGATCAGATACCCCCCCACTCCGTCTGTAAACAAGATGTCAAAAATGCGACGGCAAGCAGCATCCAATGCCTCATTGCTTGTATCTTCCTCTATGGGCGATGGAAGGAGAATCGTAATGGTATCCGGTTCTTGGGGGATGATTTTCACTTGAAACTGCCCCTCGGGTACCGTGCCTGATCCAAAATACTCATTGAGCCCTGCTTTTGGATCAAGAATTAAGCGTTGGCGGGCAGCTTGATTTCGTTGAAGCAATCGGTAATGAGCGGTAAAGATATCATGTTGATCCATTAGGGGTTATTCCTCCTGAAGCTTTGTCGCATCGCCAAGAGCTGCACTTTCAGTTTCTGAGGCATGATCCAGACAAACAACTCGGCGCTCTGCCACAGATCCATTTGATTAATGACGCTATCGGCTTGGTCCGGCTCCTCTGAATACGGCGGTATGACATAGTAAAGGGTATCTCTCCTTTGCCGCCGGATGTCGAGCTTAACACCTTCGGGCACTTCTACTCCTATTTGCGCAAGCGCCTGGTGCGGGTTTCTTTCAATCAATCCAGCAAACAAGGGGTCTCTCCAAGCAAGTTCGGTAATTTTCCGTTCAAGACTGCTATTCATGGTTTTTATTGTCCCTCTCCGACTAATGTTGTTAGCTATTTTGAATAGCCTCGTAACCGATAACGCTTGGCTTCGATTTCCCGATCACTCTTACGGGCTCATGAACAGATTTATCAAAATTTAAGCTTAAGAAGCCGGGAGTGGAGTAATGCCCCGCATGATCGATCAGGAATTTGCCGGGAATGATCTGTTTGAGATCAATGTCCGCATACACAATACCTTCCTCATCATGCTTTAGCGTATTGCTGATAACATGACCATTCGGCGCAATGATCTTCGCAAAGCCATATCCAATCTTCATATAATTTGGAGAAGCAATGACCTTAGCGCCGTTAGCTGCTGCCTCATCCACGAGCCTGCATGTTTTGTCAATCGTAGCATCCAGATCCAAATAGACGGCGGCAGCCTGAACGGCAGCGGCTTTGAAGGTTTGATTCATGATTGAACAACTCCTTATTCATTTATTAATATTAGTTCACTATTAGTGTATACAATACACCTTTAGTGATTTTTGCTTAGTATAATTTAGCTTTCTTGCTTGTGCAAGGAAAATTTTCAAAAGCAGAAACGGTTTTGCCGTCCTATAAAAATAAAAAAAAGACACTACAGCCGATTTGACCGCAGTGTCTTTTGCACACTATGACAGTTGATTGGTTATTTGATTGGCTTTCTCCTTGAGCTTGAGGACATTTAGGGAGGATGGACTAGTATCGATTTCGCCTGTAAACCCGATGAGACAAAGTGCTGCAACCATCTTTCCCGTATAGTCAAAAATCGGACTTGCTACCGACATGCTCCCAGGTATTCCGGCAAAGAGCGTATTGCGAAAGGAAACTCCTTCTTCCCGAATTGCCTGTAATTCCTGCTCCACCACTTGCTCGTCAAGTTGATAGTTGTCGATCTCCCTTTGTATCAATGACTGAACCTGCGAGGACGGAAGAAAAGCGGCAAAACACTTACCAAGGGCTGTCATCAATAACGGAAAGCGATATCCAGCTTGAATCTCGACCTGTATCGGTTTATTGCTTCGTTCGTATTCTGCAATTATCGGCCCTCCCTCGCTCCAAATCGCAAGCGCTACGGAGTGATTGATCTGTTTGCTAAATTCGCGGATATGCGGTTTGGCGATCTTGGCAACATCGAATTGTTGAAGCGCGACCAAACCCAATTCAATCAGCGCTGGCCCCATTGCGTAAGTCGAGTCTTTTTTATTCTGAATAAGCGCGCCAACTCTTATAAAACTAACCAAGTATTTATGAATTTTATTCTTCGGCATTTCCATTCTTTTGGACAATTCCGATACGGACAAAGGAGTTTTTGCCTCTTTAAAACAATTCAGTATGGAAAAAGCGGTCTCAAGCGATTGGATACCCTGAGATGAGGAACTTAAATGAGTTGCGGCTTCCAGCTCTTTCATGAATTCACCCTGCCTAAAAGTAGTGTTCTAGCTCATTCATTTGTTGATGTTGTTTTAATAGTAATGGATCTGATTTTTCTTCGCAAGGAAGGGACAGGGCCGTTTATTTTGGCCACTTGCGGTATGCCCCCCTTTTCTCTTTTGTAAATAAAGTTGACATACGTGCTGAAAATAGTTGCAAAAAAGATAAACGCCTATATAATAATGTTAAAAACATTCACATATAGTGTATATGTACACTAATAGTGAACAAAATTGGAGGGAAACGTACTATGTTTGACAATGCAGAAATTTTAAACAATCCATCGGTTGTACTCATTCATGGTTCTTGGTTAGGGGGATGGAGCTGGAGAGAAGTTGCCGGACACTTAGCCGCTCAAGGGTATCATGTTCTGGCTCCGACTTTAACAGGACTTGGCGAACGTAATCATCTGCTGACTGGAGACATTAATTTATCCGTCCACATCGAGGATATTGTTAATCTAATCTTGTACGAAAACATTACAAATGTTGTGCTGGTCGGACACAGTTATGGAGCTATGGTTGCTGCAGGAGCCGCAGACCGTTTGTTCGGTCGAGTACGTTGTGATATCGTTATCGTAGACGGCTTTGTTACCGAACCCGGTGAGTCTATTGTAGATCATTATCCGACTGTGTACGCTCTCATGCAGAATTTCTTGTCACCGAACAGCTCCTTGGTTGAACCGCCGCCTGTAGAGACATTTGGATTAAACGATGCCGAAATCTCTGCAGCCATTACTCCCTTCCTAACCAAAATGCCTCTTGCAACGCATACGGAGAAGCTCAACTTCTCTTTAGAAAAACAAGCACAAATGTCCCGTTCCTACATTTGCTGCAAGGAATTTCCTATGTTTCATCAAACGGCATCCATCGCAGCCAAAGACAGGTGGCATACCTTTGAAATAAATGCTGGCCATCTGGCTCCAATTACCCATCCGAAACAAATTGCCGAATTGATCAATGCAGCAATCCAATCCTCACATTAATTTTCTTTGGAGAAACATCTGGCGCTTATCGATATGGATAGAGATGTTGAAGCAGCCCTGGCCGGGATTGACGTAGTAAGGTTTGCCATATGCCGATTGGGCGATTTCCACCTCTTGAAGAGGGACACCGAGTCTGCACCGGAAGCGGTACCAGCCGAAGCGCATCACGGACGTCCGATTCATTCAGTCGGCCGGCGATGATCACCGCTCTCACCCGCATCATCTGCTCTCCTCTGCCCGTTCCCAGGCGAGCATCCCGGCTCGCAATTTTCCGTGAGCGAGATCAATGCCCGGTCTGTGGCTTCCGTGAAAATCGCTTCCTCCCGTTATTCGCAGCCCGTTCTCTTTGGCCAATCGGAGACAATAGGCTGCCCAATCGTCCGTATGCTCGGAGTGATAGCATTCGATACCGTCCAGCCCATACCGGATAAGCTCGGCCAGTACAGGCTTTAGCTCCTCCATGCTCTTGTTGAGACGCACCGGGTGCGCAAGAACCGCAATGCCGCCCGCCGCCTTAATCAGATTAATGCAATCCGCCGGCAGCCATTTATACGTCTTGATGTACGCCGGCCGGCCTTGTCCCAGATAACTCCCGACAGCATCCCTCCGGTCCTTCGCGTATCCGAGCTTAATCAAGGCGTGAATGATGCTGTTTATGTCAATCACGCCCTTTGAGTTAAGCAACTCCTCATATGGAACGGGCATGCCCAGCTTCTTCAATGTCCTCAGCAGCCGGATCGTCTCCTGCGTGCGATGCTTTCTGATCTCTTCCATATACCGAATCAGATGCTCGGAATTGATGTCGATGAAGTAACCGAGAATATGCATCTCTTCCTCATAGTCCGCGCTCAGCTCGATTCCCGGGATGACTCTTACCCCGCAGCGCCCGCCTTCTTCCATCCCTTCTCTTACGCCCGCAATCGTATCATGATCCGTGATCGCAATGGTCCCCACATGGCGGGATCGGGCGTAGTGAATAATTTCCGATGGAGACATGGACCCGTCCGAGTAGTGGGTATGCACATGCAGATCAATATACTCGCCCAAGCGAGGACGCCCCCTTTCCATAAACAGTCTCCAAGCTATGCCCAAGCGGTTGTCGATTTACGCATACTGCTCTTTGAACAATTCATCATACGCTTCATTGCGGTCCAGAAGCTCGGTATGATGCCCGCTTGCCGCGATTCTTCCATCCTTCAGAACAATGACCCGGTCGGCCAGCAGCAGCGACGACAACCGGTGGGCAATCAGAATGATCGTCTTGTCGCCAGTTGCGTTCCGGATCACATCATGGATCATTCGTTCGGATTCATGGTCGAGCGAGGAGGTCGCCTCGTCCAGAATCCATATGTTCGCTCTGCTCAGGAACACCCGGGCAATGGCAAGACGCTGCCTTTGTCCGCCCGACAGCTTCACGCCTCTCTCTCCGATGATCGTATCATATTGATCCGGAAGAGTGTCAATGAACTCGTCGATATGGGCCTTCCGGCAAGCCTCCACAATTTCCTCATCGGTCGCCCGGCTTCTCGCCAGCTTCAGATTATCCTTGATCGACATGTTGAACAGAATGCTGTCCTGCATCACCGCACCGACATTCCGGTGGAGCAGCGGCTCATGCAAGCTGTCGATGTCGGTATGGTCATACAGGACTTGCCCCGCCCGGCACCGTTCGATTCCGAGCAGCAGCTTGGCAAGTGTGCTTTTGCCCGCGCCGCTCTTGCCGACAATAGCGACCTTCTCGCCGGGAGTGATCGTTAACGAGACATCCTCCAGAATATGGCGGGTGCCGTTCTCATACCCGAATGTAACATTCTTGAGCCTAACTTCTCCCTGAAACGGGGTTTGCGCCAATTGACCGGCCCGTTCTCCCCGTCCTCCCCGTTCTGCGTGTACTTCCCGTTCTGGCTGTTCTGACTGCTCTCCCTGTTCTGACTGCTCGCCTTCCTTGTCATGAATGACATCGAATATCCGATGAAACAGCGGCTTGTCGTTATTCAGGCTAATATTGCACTCATTGACCCTATTGACGCTTTCATAGAATCCTGAATAGAATTTCATGAAGATCAGCAAGCTGCCGATTGTAAAATCGCCGTTCATTACCAGAAGGCTGCCCGCCAGATACAGCGCGAACTTCATTATAAATTCATCCTTGATCGCCGGCAGAATCAAATCGTGGAGCAGCCAATAGTTAATCCACCGTGCATCGAGAATCCCGCTTCTGTGATGATATTGAGTGAAGATTCTCCGTTCCCTGTTCTCAATGCAGAGCGCCTTGACCTCCTTCCAGCCTTGAAGACTGCTCAGCATCCAGTCATCCTTCCTCGCCCAGACCTCCCTCCGCTGCTCGTTGAGCGCGTTCTCGTTCCTGCCCAGCACATGGCCGATGAAGAAGGTAACGGGTACCATAATGACGGAGAACAGAGCCAGCTTCCAACTGAGATACAGCAACACGCCGCCGTAGGAGACAATAATCAGCAAGTTGATGATATAGCTGTACGTTTGCTGATTGATGAACTCTTCGATTTTGTTCGTGTCGTCGTCCATCCGCATCTTCAGATCGCCGACCTGATACCGGTTGTATCTCGTCAGCGGCATCTTCAGATAATTGCTCCAGATTCTGAGCCGCATATTGAAAACAAGCTTGTTCAAAAAACGGTTCGAGGCGTAATTCCCGGCCGTCTTCATGCCCGAGGTGATGAGGTACACCGCCGCATATCCAGCAACCACGTACCAGAGCGCATGCACCTCCCGGTTCAGGATCACGTCGTCGACCAGTATTTTATAGAACACCGGCGTCAGCATCCCTGCGAACATCAGCACCAGACTGGATATGAACAAGATGGCAAAGTACCTCTCCAGCCCTCTGGCAAACGGAATAATCCGCTTGAGAATCGCGAATCTCTCTTTCATTATGCCTGACACCTTTACGCCCCCTGTCCGATATATTGAGATTTGAACAGCTTTTGATAATGGGCGCAGGTCTCAAGCAATTCCGCATGGTTGGCGCACGACACAATCTCGCCCTCATGCAGTACCGCAACCTTGTCGCTCTTGAGAATCGTCGTCAGCCGATGGGCGATGGTGATGGTCGTTCTGCCCCGGCTGACCGTATCCCATGCTTGATGAACGGACTTCTCTGTTTCGAAATCCAGTGCCGAGGTCGCTTCGTCGAAGACGAGAATCCGGGGGTCCTTGAGATAAATCCGGGCAATGCCCAGCCGCTGCTTCTGTCCTCCGGACAAGTCGATTCCACCATGGCCGACAATCGTATCCAGACCTGCGGGAAGCTGCCGGATGAACCCGCCGATATCCGCCTTGTCGCACGCCTCTATAATCTCCGCGTCCGTACAATGCCGGTTGCCGAGAGAGAGATTGCTGCGGATGCTCTCATTAAATAACAGCGTCTCCTGCTGGACAATTCCGATATTCTTGCGAATCGACTTCAGCGTGCAGCGGCCAATATCGCTTCCGTCCACCAGAATCTCCCCGGAGCCGGCCGAATACAGCCGGAGCAGCAAATTCATCAGCGTCGTCTTGCCCGACCCGCTCGCACCCACGATCGACAGATGCTGGCCCTCCTGGATATCCAGATTGATATTCTTCAGTACGGGGTCCCGGTCATTGTACGAGAATGACACATTCCGGAACCGGATATTTCCTTGCGGCACCAGCAGGGGCCTGTTGGCTTCATCATTCTTCTCCGTATCCACTTCAAGCAGCTCGCACACCCGGTCCACGGCCGCTTGTCTAAGCTGCCTGTCCACATTGTTGTTCACCAGGTCGGCCAACTTGAGATTCGCCGTCGCGAAATATTCCGCCATGGCAATGAAGGCTCCTAGCGTGATTTCACCCCGCAGCACAAGAAACCCGGACAGGCTGTATAGGCTCAAATTCGAGAGAAGCGCAATGCCTTCAATGAACAGAGTCGCCTTGAGCTGAATGATCGACGTTTTAATTTTAATCAGAACCATCTCTTTGTAATGCCGGACAAAAGCAACCTTCGAATTCCGCTCCGCCGCCAGCAGCCGGATCTCCCGCAGCCCCTTCAGCCATTCCACCATCCAGCTGATGTAACCGCCGTATGCGGCCCGCGCTTCCGCCGAACGCTTCCTGGCTCTGCCTCCAAAATGCAGGGACAACAGCGTCGAGAGCGGAATGACGACCAGCATAAGCATGGCGGCCTTCCAGCTGTAGATCCAGACGAAGATCAGGGCCAGCGCAACCTGGACAATGCCGTTGAAGAAATGGAACATATTCCGCTGGATAATATTCATGAACTCCGAAGCATCATGGACATTCCGTGATATCAGATCGCCGGTCTTGGCTTCCGAGAGAAATGACGCCTTCGCGTAAGTAATCTGGTCAAACAGTTTCAGCTTGATATCGAAAATAAACCGGGACATCAAATATTGCCATATATTCGGATGTATCGTGTACAGAACGCTCATGAACGCGATGCATATCCCGAACACGAGCGCAATTCTCCAGAAGAACTCGATGTTCCTGTAGTAAACGACCTCATCGACCAAGAGACCGATAATCAGCGGCGTAAGCATCGCGAGCAAGGCCTCGATCGCCAGACACAGGTACAGAGAGACGAAGCTGAACTTATATTTTCGGGCAAATCCCCAAATTACCCTCAGTTGGTCCCGGTTACGCATCTGCGCCATATCACTTTTCCCCCTTCGCCATCAGACGGTCCAGCAGTCTCTCTTCACCAGTAGCAAGCTCCACCGTTACCGCATCACCGTTCCCCCTGCGATCGGCGTCCGCCACATCCCCGGACCGGGTCTCAAGCACAACAACGTTCCGGCCCTCCGTCTTCACAACGTCTATGATTTCGGCCTGATACACTGCCCGATTCTTGTCATAATACCAGTAAGCCCGGTCATGAAGACCGACCTCCGCGCTCTCGAGTCCGTCAATCGCGGCTTGCACCCGAATGATCCCGTTCTTGCCGGAGACGAGTTCCCCCTTGTGGGAAGAATAGACCTCCATAGTCGAGACGACGGCCAGGTTATACAGAATCGCGAATATCACCGCAGACAGGGCGATTACAAGGATGGGCGTTCTGACGCAGAGATTCATATACAAATGGACCAAACTGGCTTTCCTTGCCGACAACAGGCTCTCCTCCTAACTTTTTTTGTTAATTCACTCACATGAATTGCTCTGCCAATACTTGCGTGGTCAGAATCCCCATGAACCGCATAATATCCTTCTCGTTGACACGCTCTTTGCTCGACAGGAACGCGATGTATTTGCCGGCGGACTCCGGATCGAAGATGCCGAACCTCCTGATCGTGTCCGGCTCCAGAACATATCGGATATATTCGTCATTCAGCAGCCGCGCAAGATCAACCGGCGCCCGGTAAGGGAACTTGGTCCGGTTAATAATCTCCCCGGGAACGTATTTCCGGGCCAGCTTCTTCAGAATATACTTCTCGTCAAGACCTTTCAGCTTCAGCGAATCCGGCAAGTTCATTGCATAATCCAGCATATCGCTGTCCAGGAACGGGTATCGGCATTCCACCCCGGCGGCCATCGCGACCCGGTCTCCCTGGGAGGACAACAAATAATTCGGCAGGAAAATAAGCAATTCCAGAAATTGCGCCCTCCGGATCGGCGTCCATTCCGCAAATCCCGGCGGAAGAAAGCCTTCCACATCCTGAAACTTCCCGCCTTGGGCCATCTCATACCGGTAATCCGCCGAGAAGAGACGCAGACTGCTGTCGAACAACCGCCATCGCGATACATGCGAACCCAGAACGGAATCCGCGGACGAGCTGCCATAGTACATGGCCAGGCTCCGGACAGGCTGGTCGTTCAGCCCGTTCACGAACTGATTCACTCTCTTGTACAACGCGCTTCGGAAGTTCGAATCCGGGTTGCGGCTGACGAACGTCCGGATCTTCACTTCACGGAACAGATCGTAACCGCCGAACAGCTCGTCCGAGCCTTCCCCCGACAGCACCACCTTTCTGCCCCGGCTGCCCACCAGCCGCGCCAGCACGAACATGGGGAATGCCCCGGTGCGCACGAGCGGCGTCTCCGTATGACGGACCGTCTCCCGGATGACCCCGGGCAGATCGTCCATGGAATAACGGACTTCATGATGATTCGTCTCAAGCGTATCCAGCATCGCCCTCTGATATCGCGATTCGTCGAAATGACGATCCTCGAACGTGAGAGAGAAGGTGTCGGGCCTGCGGCTCAAGCGTCTCGATGCGATGGCGAGAATCAGGCTCGAATCGAGGCCTCCGCTTAAATAGAAGGAAACCGGCACATCGGACAACAAGCGCCGCTCAATCGCCCGAGTCAGCCTGACATCCAGTTCCTCTATGTAATCCTCAAGACTGCAGGTCTCCTTCGTGCAGCCGGCCGGATACGTGAACGACCAATACGGCGCAATCCGCACCTCTCCCTTCTGACAGACCAGCATCGAACCCGGAGGGACGGAAGAGATATGCTCGAATACGCTCGTATCGCCCAGAGTGGACCAGTACGTGAATACTTGCCTCATTGCCCTGGGAGAGATGACCGGCTTCACGAATCCGCTCTTCAGAATCGCTTTGCATTCCGAGGCGAAGCAGAGCCTGTTTCCTTCCCGCGCGTAATAGAGGGGCTTCTCGCCCATTCTGTCCCTCGCCAGAATCAGGGTGCTCTGTCTCCGGTCCCAGATTGCGATGGCGAACTGTCCGTTCAGCCGGCTGAACATATCAAGACCGTATTCTTCGTACATATGCGGCAATATAGCGGTATCGGAATCGTTCAAGACGGCATGTCCGCACCTCATCAGCATGTCCCTCAGTGCTAAATAATTGAAGATTTCGCCGTTAAATATCACAATTACGGACCCATCCTCATTCGCAACCGGCTGCTTGCCGTGTTCAGGGTCCAGGATGCTCAGCCGGACATGGCCCAGGCCAATCTGACCGTCATGGAAGAAGCCGATATCATCCGGTCCGCGGTGCCCGAGACTCTCCGTCATCACATGCAACGTCGTTGCGTCTACTCCACTGGCATTGAATATACCGGCAATTCCGCACATAATCCCTTGTCTCCGTTACTGGTAGTTTGGATGAACCTCAGAGCTTCTTAATTCGCTTCGCTTGATCTTACCGTTTGCGGTGCGCGGCAGCGAACCGATGAACCGGTAGGCATGGGGTCTTTTATAAGGAGGCAAAATCTTTCGCACAGTTCGGTCGATTCTGTTCTCGTCGCAGTTCTCGTCCTGACGGACCACATAAGCTACAATTTGTTTCTCTTGATGAATCTCCGATTCGACGACCGCGCACTCCAATACGCCTTCACATTGATTGATCGCCGTCTCCACTTCGAGGGGACTGATTCGGTGGCCCAAATATTTAATGATGTCATTCTTTCTTCCTTTTATATACAGGAACCCTTCGGAATCGGCTGTTGCGAGATCCCCGGTGTGCAGCCACCCGTCCCTGACCGCCGCCTCTGTCTCGATCCGGTTGTTCCAGTACCCCTTCATAATATTGGGGCCGGAAGCGATAATCTCGCCAATCTCGCCGGGCCGGACCTCCATCCCGTCATCGTTCACCACCCGAAGCTCGACTCCGGGAATCGCTCTTCCGATCGAGCCTCTCTTCAGCGGCAGCAAGGGTGGCTCCAGATAGCTTAATCTCGCCGCAGCCTCGGTCTGGCCGTACATCATATAGATGCTGAGACCGGGCGCCAGAGCGCTCAATCTGTCCACATCCTCGGCAGAGCAGGCTTCCCCCGCAACAGTCAGATACTTGAGTCCGGCAAAATCAAGATCGGATACCGTATCCTGCTTCAGAAGAAGATGCAGATACGAGCCGACAGTCGAGAAGCCGCTCATGTTCCCGTCCCGCAGTCGCTCCAGAATCTTCACCGGAAAAGCCGCCCGGTTGTCCAGGTATAACGTCCCGCCCGCCTTCGTCTGCGTCAGAATCAGAGAATTGCCGTAAGCATAGTAGAAAGGAATGGCAACCAGCAGCGAGTCTTCCGGCTGTATGGGGAGATAAGCCAGTATCGATTCCGTATTGGCCTCCAGGTTGCGGTGCGTCAGCATGACGCCCTTCGGGTTTCGGGTTGTGCCCGAGGTGTACAGAATTAGCGCCACCCGTTCAGGCTCGGCGGAAGGAAGACCTGCCGCAGCCGGCATATGTCTTTGCGCTGCGGTTGCAGCCTTCACCCATTCGTCAACTGGCAAGACCACCGCATGCCGTTCGCTTGCCGGTCCGCTCACTCTTCCCGCGCTTCTTGCATGAGTGAGAATCGCCTTGGGGGCTACATCATCCAGAATGAACCGCAGATGCTCGCCGCTTGCGGCGGGGCTGACCGGAACGGCGATCGCCCCGGCGCGCAGCACCGCAAAGTAGGCGATGATGTACTCGGCCGAATTGTCCATCCATAGCAAGACTCTGTCGTCTTCACCGATCCCGAGCCGGGCCAGATGGCCAGCCAGGCCGGTTGCCAGATCGAACACCTCCCGATAACTCCAGCTGCGATGATGCTCTTCGATATAGGTGCGGTCCGGTTGCCCGCTTGCGCGATCCGCCAAGAACGCAAAAATTGTACCCATCTCCATCCCCCGGCGTTTTCAATTTGGATTGCATGCTTGCCCGATTACCTGCTTCACCTCGCCAATGATGCGCTCATCTCCCGGCTTCATTAGCCTGCGCATCCCTTCCTCCCGGGTCATCGACCCGCTTCGGACGAGAGCCGCGATCTCCAGACTGTACGGATTGAATCCGTATCGCTTCATATGGATATCGTTCGCGTAAGCATTGAGAAGACAATTGGTGCTGTTCGTGTCCGTATCCTCGGGCTTCCTCCACCCGATCGTCCGGATTGTATCCAGTATAAGTTCCTCGTCGTACAGACCGAAGACAAGTGGATAAATCTGGGCGGGAATATCCGCTTGTCTCTCTTCCATCCAGTCGTCATCAATGAAATATTTGCCCATCCCAAGCCCGAAGAGGCGGACAAGCGGCTCCTTGATCTGCCTTTGATTCGCCAGAATCATGCTGCGGTCCAGCCGGACAACCGATGATTTCGGGAGAACTTGCCCGGGAGTCCAGCCGAAGGAAATATACGGAATCCGCCTTAGCATCGCTTCCTTGTAGATGGCCGATTTAATCAGACCGATGCATGCCGTACAGATCGAGCTTGCCCGTTCCAGTGCTTTCCCGGGGAAAATATCCAGCTTGCCCGCCGCGTCGAACACCTTGGCCAAGTTGGCGAATGACGGCTTGATGACGAGATGATCGACATCAAGAGCCGTTGTCGCCGCATGCATGTTCCGGCGGCATTGGTCGTTCAGGAACCCGTTGTCGAATGTGACCGCCAGCACCGAGAATCCATATTGCTTGCGCAGCATATGGAGCGCATACGTGCTGTCCTTGCCTCCGCTGTACGCAAGCAGAACCTGGTAGTCGCGATCCCTGAAGGAATCGGCAGCCTCTGCAAGCAGACGGCTCTTTCGCGCGTAATCGGGCGATGTAGCGCCGTGATTCGCGCTATTCTCCCGCTCGCAGTAATTGCACACGCCTTCCTCATTGATCCGGACAGAGGCGATGTTATCGTTCAGTACGCATCTTTTGCATACATTCATCCGATCACCCCCGGTCCCGGTGTTGTTTGCCCCAGACAAACGCGGAGATGCAGCGGAGGGAATCAAGATTCTCTGGAATAATCTCCGAATCCAGCACCTCCACGTCGAAGTGGCTCTCGATCATGGATACCAGCTCCATAATTCCTGTTGAATCCAGAATTCCGAGTTCCAGAAACGACGAATCCGGGTCCAGATCTTCCTCGGCGTAGCCGAACAATACATGATTGAGCAAATGGCCTTTCACAGTCAGCATAATTTCATTCTGTTCTTCGGTAAGAATTGTCACCGCGAACCACCTCCGTACACTTCAATACAAACAGATACCGACACTCCGCCGCGGTTATACCCGTTAACGATGAAATGATCGCCCGGACGGATGCACACTTTCTCCCTGTCTCCGTATCCCACGTTCAGGGCGATTCTGCGATCGGGCTCATACGTATGCCGATTGACCGGCAGCCGCTCCCCGGTCAGTGCGAGAACGGAGACGATGCCAAGCAGCCCCGCCGCGGAAGAGGTTTCGCCGAAATAAGATTTTGGAGCATACACCGGGGTATCCGGTCCGCAAACTGCCTCAATGGCGGCTGCCTCCAGCCAATCCGCCGTCATAGTCCCGTTGGCGTTGGCTGCGACAAAGGACAGGCTGCCTGGACGGATTCCGCTTCGCTCAATCGCGGCTCTCATCGCCTCTTCAATTG
Organism: Paenibacillus stellifer; assembly: GCF_000758685.1. Lineage (NCBI taxonomy): Bacteria > Bacillati > Bacillota > Bacilli > Caryophanales > Paenibacillaceae > Paenibacillus > Paenibacillus stellifer. The sequence goes on along the minus strand of NZ_CP009286.1, from coordinate 2,528,926 downwards.
CGCGCGCCCGGCTCCGGCCGGAAGCTGAAGTCGCCATTCCGATCCCTTTCACCACTCCGTACACCCGCTTGCCGCCGCGAAGCGCCGTTTCTTCCTTCTCCATTCGGACAAACGCCGCCGCCTCGCCCCACACCGCATGCTTGCGTTCCTGATCGAACGGTCCCCTCCAGCGCGCGGGCTCCGGTCCAGTCCCGAGGAGACCGAGACTATGAAGCTGTCCGATCAGTTCATCCGATATGCCGTCCGCCCCGCCCGCAATCACATATTCCGACTGGCCGGACTCCATGAACCGGATGCCCTGCCAGAGCGTCATCAGTCCAGACTCGGACGACCCGGCCAGATGATTCGAGACACCCTTAAGCCGAAGCTCCGTGGCAGTTATGGAATTAGGCATATTGCAGATCGAATGCATGAAATAGAGCGGGCTTGCGAACCTCGATTTCTTCAGCGTCTTGAGCTGATGCAAGTACCGGGAGGCGGAATCCAGACAGCCGAACTGGGAGGCGGTAAGAAGACCTCTTCCAGCCGCATCGGCATCGTCCTCCTCCAGTTCCAGCTCCGAATGTCCTATGGCCTGCCTTGCCGCACAGGCGCATAGCTGGCTTACCCGATCGGCATACGTCTTCAACTGAAATCCCAGCTTGTAGAAATCGAATCCCGTTGCCTTCGCGACGGGGTATGCGCTCTCCCCGCGGTGCTCAACCGCAAAGCCGGTTTTGTCCCCGCTGAAGCCGCTTCTCATCTCGCTCATATCGTTGCCCATGGACGATACTTGGCCGAGGCCCGTAATGACATACCTATGCTTCATCGCAAGGCCCGCCCTTCTCGAAGACGATACAGACATTCGTCCCGCCGAAGCCGATGGAGTTCGACATGGCGAACCGAAGGTCCATATCGACATATCCGCTCGTGCAGTAATTCAGATCACAATCCGGATCGGCATCCGTATAGTTGGCGGTTGCATGAACCCGACCGTGGACCAGCGCCAGAACCGTGATAACCGATTCTATGACCCCGGCGGCGCCCAGCGTATGCCCGATGATGGACTTGGAGGAATTAATCAGCAGCTTGCCGGCATGTCCGCCGAACACCTTCCGGATGATCCTCGTCTCTAGCTCGTCATTCAGCGGCGTGCCCGAACCGTGGGCATTGATGTACCCGACTTGGTCCGGGTCTATGCCGGACATCGCAATGGCCGACCTCATGGCCTTCTCCAGCGCGGCGCCTTCCGGATCGGGAGCGGAAATATTGTAAGCGTCGCTGCGGATTCCATAACCTGCGACAGAGGCATAGACAACCGCGCTTCTTCTCTCGGCCCATTCCCTGCTCTCCAGCACCAGAACCCCGACGCCGTCCGCCAGCTCGGTGCCGGACCGGTTCAAGGCGAACGGTTGTATCCGGTCCTTCGACAACGCGCCGATCACGCGCATGCCATTCTCGGGAATTACAGTCCGCACATCATACCCGCACACAATGACCAGCCCGGATTCGCCCGCCTCGATCAGTTGGCAGGCCAGCACTTCCGCGCTGGCACCGGAAGAGCACGCCGTGGAAGCGTTAAGCGAGACCCCATTGATCGCAAGCTCTGCCGTCAGTCTGTGAATCGCAGAATTGCACGCCCATAACAGGCTGCCGCTCCGGCCGCCCTGCTCCCATTGCCCCGTCTCGAAGAAGTTGGAGCCGAATATGAGGCTTACCCTTGACCCGCTTGCAGTCAGCGAGACTACGTCCTGCCGCGTCCATCCGGCAAGCTCCAGGGCTCCAAGCACGCAGTCACGGATGAGGTCCGCGACCCCGGATGGATTCCCGTAATCGTACTCCAGCGTGTTCCAGCCGCGTTCCGGGCCGGAGGTGCAGCCGGCTCCGGCTCTCAGAGAGGCTACATTGGCTTCCAGGGAATGGCCTGCCACCGTACACAGGTCATATCCGGTAATTACCGCTCCCGCTCCTGTCTCCATGGCTAGACCCCTACTTCTTCATCAAGGGCCCGAAGCAGATCCGAGACCACCTCATACCGGGACAGGTCCAGCGCCTCATCGTCCAGTTCAATATCCAGCTCCTGCTCGAGCTTCACTACAATTTCAATGAACGTAATGGAATTAATCCCTGCATCTCCAATCGGAGTTCCGGGTCCCAATTCATCCAACGCGATGCCGCTTGCTTCGCTGATTATAGCCATAATCTTGTCAACGTTACCGCTCATGCCTTCACACCTCCGCTAAGGACAGACACTCGTCCGGATTATTTGGGCTGGAAATTTTTAGACGCAAAATCCTCCCGCTTCTTGAATGCCCCGAAATCTCCCGTCTCGACAGTCTGTCTAATCAGCTCATACCGGTCCTTATTGAAGATTCTCTCGATGAAGGGCATTTCCCATTCGGCTCCCTGCTTGTTCTCCGCGCCATATTGATTCAGATAGGACTTGTCTTCAGGCTCGATGGAACGCAGGAACTCTTCCGTTAACGGTCCGATGTCCGGGAAGACCTGGCCGCAATAATACAGCGCGTAATAGACAGGCTTGTCCAGACCGAACTCCGTAGCGGTAGAGGTCATGTACGGCCAATCCAGTTCGCCGGCCCAATTCGCAATCATCCGGCTCAATTCGACGAATTGATACAGCTTCAGATCGTCCTGATCCTTGATGTGAAAGACCGCCGTCGTATCCCTGAATATCTCGAGACAGCAATGCAGCACCAAATCTTCCCTGGACAGGCCGGGGAACGCCGCGTCCCCGCATTGGATCATCGTTCTACGCGCAAGCAGCCTGTCCGTCAGTCCCGCATCCTTCATATTCCGATCGGGGCCAAGCCCGAAGTTCAGATCAATCTCGATGAAATCAGTTACGGGATCATCGAAGACCTTGCTGAACGGGAACGTCTGATGCGTCGTCATTTCATAGAATTTGACCGCCTCCGGCGTCGCTTCAAGGATAACACCCTTGCTGAAGCTGTACTCGCCGCTTGTATAACCCGCCAGGACAAAAGCCTCCTTGATCCGCTTGAGGTCCTTCTTCCTTACCATCAAGTCGATGTCGCCGAAATACCTTTCGCCGATGCTGCCGTACAGCCGGCTTGCATGCACAACCCCTTTGGACATGGCGAAATCGACGGATAGAGACTCGAAGATCTGCACAATCTCGGGGATAATTCTGCGGTACACCAGGGAGTTGCGGTAATGGGTCGCCAGATACTTGCATCTTAAATCTCTCGCGACAATCTTGTTGATCTCGCTCCAGCTCATGCCGTTGATCGTCTTCCTGGCGAACATGCAGTCGATCTTGTTCAGGCTCATGAACCATAAGGCATCGGCCCAATCCAGCTTGCGCAATTCGTCCTTGTCAAGCTGAACCTCGATATCCGTCCGGTCCCGGCACATTTCAAGAATCAGCCCGTATTCCGTCTTCATGGCTGCCCTCCTTGTATCGTATCCTTCATCCGCGCGCCGTCCACTCCGCCTCTGTCTCCGTCGGCGTGTACTCGAACGAACCATTCGTCTTGAACCAGTCGTAGGTCAGCCTCAAGCCGTCTTGCAGCTTCGTCTCCCTGAACCCCGGAATCTGCTTGAACTTGCCGACATCCAGGAAGAAGTGATTGTGGCGGAATGGAAAATACGCTCTTGCCCGGACCTCCGTGTTCCGCACATACTCCAGCCGGGGGACCGTTCCTGAGATTTCGCCCAGAATCCGAATGTAATCGTTGAAGGAGTAATAGGCGCTCTCGCCGATATTGTATGCGCCCTCTTCGATCCGATCGTTCCGGACAATATCCCCGACGAAATCGGCCAGGTCATGAACATAACAGAACTGAACAAGCGTCTCGCCGTCTCCCGGCACAAACACAGGCCGGTTATGTAGAAGCCGGGCCCAGATGAACTGTTCCCGCTCATTGTAATTATGGGGGCCGTATACATACGGCGGACGGATCATGAAGAGCTTCGGCAGGCTGTAAGCGGAGAGCATCTGCTCGCACTCATACTTGAGAGTGCCGTAATCTTCCCAGATCGGATCGCCGCCTCCGGGCGCTTCTTCGGCAAAGGGAAGCGGAGACAGCTCCCGGTTGTAGATAGCCGCAGAGCTGATGAACACATACTTGTCCGGCTTCTTCTTCAGCGCCCGCAGCACGCACTCGATATCCTTGGGCTCCAGAGCCGAAATATCCACGACGACATCGTATTCCTCCGTCAATCGGCTCTCAAGTCCCGCGGCGTCTCTTCTGTCGCACCGGATCGACCGGATTCCCGGCAGCGGGATTGGCCGCGTTCCCCGGTTGAGGACCGTAACCTCTCCAAGCTCCTTCAGCTTCTCCACGATCGCCAGACCGATAAAATAGGAACCGCCAAGCACCAGTATTCTCATAACATCCTCCCCAACATATCCTGAATCGCGGTCAATTGATCGGTATGATCCGCTTCCGGCTCTTTCTTGACCCGGGTGTAGAAATTATAGGTTCGTACATGCCACAGAACCCGGAAGAACACCACACCGCGCATGAACGCTTCCTTGTCCTTGCCCGTCAGCTTGCAATACGTCTCCAGCAGCAGGTCCTGCCGGTCCTCGGACAGCCAGCGGTAATGGGCCTGGTTGAAATCGGAGGCTGCCGCCCTGAAGCGCGCGGCCTCCCAGTCGATCACCCACAGCTTCCCGGCGTGGTCCAGCAGAAAGTTCCCCTGGTGAACGTCTCCGTGACACAAGCAATTGTCCTCCGGGTTGAACACAACATGCCGATCTGCATACTCGCTATATCCGGAGAGCAGAGCGGTAATGCCCGGATTCGGGCAATGGAAACGTTCCAGTTCCGTATGCAGCAAACTCTTCATGGCTCCGTCGTAATCGGCCGCCGGTCCGGCGCTTCCGACATAGCCGACGCAATCGCTCGCCACACTGTGAATATGCGCCAGCGCTTCCGCGAGCTTGACGATGACCTCCTTCCGGCTCCAGTCGATCGGGATATGGTCGATATAGTCGAATATCGCGCAGGCACCCTGCCCGTTCGGCGACGGAAGCACTTGATGCAGCCTCGGAACGTTCACCAGATGGCTTACGCTCGGGTATACCCACCGCTCCGCCGCGAATGTCTGGCTGTATTCCCCGTCGGCGATGATCCGTTTCCGGACGAACCATTTATCACGGCCCGATTCGACCCGGTACGCATGGTTTAGCGGCCCCCTGACGATGATATGCCCGGATGTGCCGATCAGATCCGCAAGCGCTTGACGGGAGCTAACTCCCATAACGCGAGACCCCGTCGTACTCGCTCTTCGTAAGCAGCACCGGCGTACAATCCACGCTCTTGATCCAGTGGAACTCCTCCCGGATCGGATTGATTACAGGCTGCTCGTACCGGCTCCCGCCAAGCGCAAGATTGCAATATATTTCCGCGAGGTTGAGGCCGGACCTAGTCAGGAAGTAGATCGAGGAATAGAACCGGCTCGCCTGGATTTCGGTCGGATACGGAACGCCGTCGAACCCCCAGGTGAAATCGACGCACATAATGCCGTGTGGTTTCTTCACGGTCGATCTTACGCATTTCATCGCCAGCTCATGCAAGTTCTCGTCCCAGAAGGTCTTCTGGTCCCCCGTGATCCCAGTTACTCCCGAAGGAGCAAGGTTCGCGTATTTCCAGTACAGCCGCTCGCGCAGTTGGCATACCTGAAGCTCTCCCTCGAGCCATACCCCGATCCAGGTTCCCGTCCTCTTGGACAGCTTCTCCGACACGATGAACTTGCCCCAGCCGTCATGATGCCGCACCCAGTTCACCGCTAGCTCGAAGCTGTCTGTAGGGAGCGAGCAGGCGCCTCCGCTTCCATAGATTCTTCTTAACCACACCTCGCGGTATTGTAAAATGAAGTCCTCCAGTACGGATTCGGAATCCACCAGCACGGTTGCCGGAACCGGAACGCCCGAAGCCTTCAGCCTGTTGTACGTGGCCCATTTATCTTCCGTGACCTCAATATCTTCCTGGGCGGGCAGGAACGTTCTGCATTTGATCCGATGCCGGTTCTTTGCGATGGTCAACAGCTCATTGCCCGTATCCGCCGCATACAGCAAGTCCACATCATGCCGTTCGATGATCCGGTTCAGAACGCTGATGTACGAAGGGTCGTCCCAGGCCGGAACCAGATACTTCTGATCCGCCGCGATCATGAAATAATCCTCCCGGCCGGACTCGACGCCGATGATGTGGAAGTCCTTCGTTTCCTGTAAAGAGCGACAGAAATTGATCCCGGTGACATCGCCCGCATTTACCACTAATACCGTCTTTTTCCGCATCATATGCCTCCGAACCCTGAATTAAATATATTCCGATACCGCCATATTCGCAGAGTCGGCCAATGACACGATCCGGTCATAGCCCGTCTTCAGTCTGGAGCTTGCCCGGTATGCCGAGAAGTCGTCGATATGCTGCTCGGGCGTGCTGTGGTGGGATACCACATTGGCCCCTGCAAGCAAGCCTTCCGCTTGCCGCTGCGCGAAGGAAGTGCCAATGGGGATCAGTACATCATCCCGCAGAACAAGCCTCAGCAACGCGATCAGATTCAGAGCGATGTCAACATCGCCCGGAGGATAGTCCCTGTAATCGGACTGCTTGTTAGGGCTGAATACGCTGACGCTCGCCATATCGGGGTCAATCTCCCTGATTAGCTTGATGTCATTCACAACATCCTCAAGAGTGGTGCCTGGCAAGCCCACAATGACACCCGTCCCGATCTTGAAGCCGATGTCCCGCAGCCTCATCAAGTGGTCGATCCGGTCTTTGAGCGACTTCCTTCCCTTGCTCCGGTAATATACTTCGGGGTTCGACGTTTCGATCTTCAGGATATACCTGGAGGCGCCGGCGTCGTACAGTTCCCTGTATTCCCGTTCCAGTCTCTCCCCCAGCACAACGGTTGTATGGATGCCCAGTTCTCCGGCGTATTGAATCATTTCGACGACCGGCCGGATCGGCTGGCTCCGGTCTTCGCCCGACACGATATGAAGCTGCTTGATGCCCATTCGGGCCATCAGGGATATCGCCTTCCTGGCATCGCTCTCCGATACGGTGTACCGGTTCAATTCACGGTTCCTGACCGTCATTCCGCAGAATGAACAGGAATTCGCACATATATTGGAATATTCCAGGCTTCCTCTGACCAGCAGCTTGTTGCCGATTGTAGAATCTCTCTTCGTTGATGCGGCCGCGAACAGTTCTTGCTGCTTGTGCAGCCTGCTGTCCAGCGCCTCGCGCATCTGCGGGTCCCGGGCTTCCGCAATGCCGGTTAACCATTTATTCACTTGCCTTACCCGCCTTCCTGGTTCAGGGAATAATCTCCGCCGTATAGGCCAGCCCTTTCTGATAGTCGATAAGCTCCTTCAATTTCTCGATCTCCTGTGCATCCAGTCCGGCAATATAGTCCGCGGAGAGCCGATAGAGCTCTTTCACGCCGTCGCAATACAGATCGTCGTCCGTCATCGCGCATCTTCCGCCGCAGAACTTGACGATATCGCATTCCAGACATCGGTTCTTGAGCGGATATGGTTTGAAATCAAAGTTATCGACCGTGCCGATTCTCTCTTTCTCCGACAGCCGGTGCGAGCTCTCCGGACAAGGGTACACATCGCCGCTGATGCTGATGTTCAGATTCTTGCTGCCCGCGCCGCAGATCAGATCGGGCTTCTCCATGCCGCCGGTCAGAATGAGATGGCACATTCCGATGAAGGGGGCGATGGTGAAATGCTTCATGTCATATAGATGCTCCTTCCAATACTGGAACAGCGTTCCGAGGTTCTCGTTGTATTTGGCGATGAACGTATCGGACAACTGGGTTCGCGTATTGTTAAGCTGCCAGTATACGGCATCGAAATGCTTGGACATCTCGGGAATATCCAGAATCTGATCCGGCGAAGAAATAGTCATTCTGGCGACAACCCCCGCATCGGAATACTGCCGCAGATACTTGATATTATCGATAACTTGATCGTAGACACCTTTGCCCCTGAACTCGTCGTGGTGCTCGCCTACCCCGTCGGTGGACAAGTGGTGGAAGGTGAACCTGCCCAGAAATTCAGGGTCCATATTCCGGAACTGGGTGCCATTGGTCACGCTGGCGTAGAGCATCTGATTCCGGTTCAGCGTCTCGTCGCTCATAATCTGTTCCATGTACCTGGAGTTTTTGAAGGGCTCCCCGCCGAGGAAGCAGACAATGAGCTTGCCGATCCGGCTGAAGCTCTGCACCAGGTCTTCAATCCGATATTCCGGCAGCTTCTCTTCCTTGTGATAGTAGCAATATGTGCATCTCAGGTTGCAATTGGCCGTGGTCTCTACGAAAATATACTTGTAATCGTCATAATCCTCTACGTGCATGTAGTTGCTCACTGTAAATCCTCCTCATAATGGGTGTATCCTTACGGGAATGCCTGATGACAGGGTTGTCCGGATCATCGCTGGCCCGTACTGTGCATGGCTCAACGCCGTTGAATCCGGTCATCGACGCACAGGAGTAGGCTCCGATATTATGAACCAGCAGCACATCTCCGATCTCAAGCTCCGGCAACAAAATATCCTCTTCGATAATGTCGAAGCTGTCGCAGGTGGGGCCCGCCAGCACGCTTTCATAGATCCGTTCCTCCCCCGATCCGAAGACCGAGACCGGATAGCTGGCATAATCGAATACCTTGCCCGAGAAGGCGCCGTACACCCCTTCATTCAGGTAGTACCACCGCTTGCCGTTCTTCACATTTTTGCCCATTACCCTCACTGCGAGAATGCCTCCGGGCCCGGACAGGAATCTTCCCGGCTCCGATACGATGTCCATCCCTTCGAACCGGGCCAGCGCTTCCCTGACGGGAGCGAAGAACTCCGTCATGTCCTCCGGCGATTCATCGGTAAATATCGGGAATCCGCCCCCGATGTCCAGCAACCGAAGATCGTGATGCCGCTGCTCGCGGATCAGCTCATGGCATACATTCAGCGCATAGACATACTTCTCGGAAGAGGTCACATTGGACCCGACATGGAAGCTTAGGCCCTTGACGGTAAGGCCGCGGCTTCCGGCAGCTTCCAGTAGGGCGGACGCCTCTTCCGGCGCGCAGCCGAACTTCTTGGAGAGGTCCATCCTGGTCGCATGGTTGCGTATGGCGATCCGGATCACCAGCTCGCATTGCCCGCGGTACGGCTCATACTTGTGAAGCTCGAAGAGATTGTCCGCCACGAAGGTCTTCACACCGCTTCGGATGCATCGTTCGATAAGCTCCGGGCTATTGATCGGATTCGTGAACAGGCAGGCCGATGTGCCGATTCCAAGCCTTTGCAGCAATGCCAACTCGCCCTCGCCCGCAATCTCGAACCCGCAGCCCAATGAATCGAGAAAGGTCAGCAGCTCGGGACAAGGCGCCGATTTGACCGCGAAGAGATTCCTCACCCCGGGAAGCATAACAGTCAGCGCCTCATACAGCGCCCCGACTTTATTCAAATCGTAGAGCAGCACCGCCCCCCGCGCGCTCCGGCTCACCCATGAGCAAATGTCACGGTACAGCTCGTCCTTCACCGAATAGTTCTGAACGTATAAGGTGTTCAACATATCTCCGACGCGGCCTCGCTGATAAGCAAACTGATGGCGTCCGCCGATTCGAGCCGATAGGAACGGGCGGCCGACATTCTGAGTATTGTCCGGTCCGTCATTTCGGCGATGCGGTCAATCTCTTCCAGGCCGATACGCGACCACCAATCCTCTTCCGGATTATGCGGAGTGAACAGGTTCTCTCTCAGAGCGACGGCGATGTGGTCAGGGTCGGTTAACGGCGTCAACCGGTCCGGACGGTCATAATGGATATAGGGGAATACCAGGCAAGCGACGGAAGCCGACGTTGCCGCTCTCCGTCCGATGAACTCCTCCAGGCGGTGAAGACCCATCCTCACTTTGCCGTCGCCGTTGCCCTTCCACAGTTCTTCGGATGAAGCGCAGCGGTACTGCTCCGGCACGATGTCAATGAAACCGCCTTCATATTTTCTCAGCGTGCCCGCCAGAACCCGGAGCGGCGACGGATGGCAGGCCATGAGCAGCCCGGATCCTACAGCTTTCACATAGGTCTTGTCCACCGAGAGGGGCACGGCTCCGTTCCGGATGCAGGCCTCGAAGAATGTTGTGGTCTTGCCTGTGCGTTTCTTCCCGATAAAAAGAAAGGCCTTGCCGCAGATGGCGACCGACGAGGCATGCAGCAGGATATAGCCCTTGGCGGCTGCTTTCTTGCTGATTACGTGCTCGAACAGATGGTACAGATCGTCGTTCGGCTTGCCGTTTGACAAATAATCGGATTTCACGAAGACCTCGTACTCGCCGCCCTTCTCGATCACGATGAAATCAGTCTTCTGGGCCTTCAGCAGGCGTCCTTCTTCTTGATACTCATACTCGATCAGACGGTAAGTGCCCTTCTCCGTCCGGCACAACGAAATGACCCATTCGTTGATTCTGGTATTGTAATTGTCTTGAAGCCGTTGAAAGAGCGTATCGTCCAAATGAATGGAGACCGTCACCTCCGGCCGGACGTTCTCCGGAAGTGCCTCGGAGACATAGGGATAGAAATAGTCGCGGACAACCCGTCCAACACCATTATTATCCGATGTTATGCGAATTGTTGTCTCGCATAGGTTATAATCCAGCACCAAGGATTCGTTCTTCACAATGCCCTCCTTACGTATAGGGGCCGGGAGGCCCGGTAGTTACAAATTTCACATATCAATCCGACAAATCAATCCGACAAAATTTTCAGTAAAAATGCATGGATATACACTGAGAGGCAGATTTGAGTTTGCCGGATCAAAGCCGATTTCATCTTGTTTCCTTCAGGGGACCAAACGGTTTCGTACCTTCAATTTTTGTTCATTGCCTCCTGCGTATGTAATGTATTATACTTCCAACAGATGATATGTCAATACATGGAATCCAAAATAAATGGACGATTCGTGCAAAGCATTGCATGAAAATAGAGCATGAAATCGCCTGAAATCACGAGAAATATGCCGAAATATGAAGATAAACTATAGTCAAATGCAAACGTATGCATTTTGTGAACGCTTTCTTACGGTTGTCTTCCTTAAGTGTGTATTTACGCTATCCATTGGCTGCAGGCGCTGCGACCGATTGAATTTCAGCGGGCCGATTTCATGCAGACTGCTCTCCCGAGCGTTCCCGCATTACTGATTTTTTGGTCGGATTCATAATCTCAACCTTGCATATCATTACATTATTCATAATATTTATTCATATATGAGGAGCGTGATTCTTTTGCGAAATATCTTGACCAAAATTAAACCGGGCAACGACGACTACCCGCTTACCCATCTCACCTGCTTCGAGAAGCCCTTCGGCATTGCCGTCGAAGGACTGGCAAGCGGCCATTCCTCCCTGTTCTACATGTATCTGAAATTGCTGACCACTCATGAATGCCTGATTACGGATTATGATCTCTATGATCTCTGCAGCGAAATACTCCCGAAGCTCGGATTTCGCCTCAACCTGTTCCGGGAGTGCGATCCCATTCTCTTGATTGAGGAGCAGATCGCCGCGGGAAGACCCGTACTCGTCCCCGGCAATCTCAGAGAACTGTACTACTCGTCCCATTTCGATGCGACTGATTGGCCGCACATGTTCCTGATTACCGGCTATGACAAGGAACATGAGCTATTCTCTGTAATCGACGGTACCCAGAAGCGGAGCAATGAGCATAACTACGAAGAGTTCGTCATTCCTTACCCTATTATAGATAAGATGTACAGGTCCTACCTGCGCAATTACGCAAGCGAAACCGGCATCGTGTCGCTGGAGAGAACGGAGCAGGCGATCGACATTCCGCGCTTTATCGAGGAAAGCCTGGATTTGTATGTTGCGCAGAGAAGCGATGCTCCTCCTGTCGAGATTGCTTTCTTCGAGGCTCTGACAAGCTCGCCTTCCCCTTCGATTGATCTGTCGACCAATTTGCTGCTGAAGCATATTAACTACAAGGAAGTGTACTACTCCGAATTGTTCGCCCTGTTGACCCGGTATTCCCGTGTCGATCCCGACGATCTCAATCGCATGAAGGACAAGGTCAACTCGCTCGCGGAGAAATGGCGGAAGGCGATTACCCGATATGCAGTCCATTTCAAGCGCGGCAAAACCGGTTCCTGGCGCGAAATCACCGTGCCGGCATTCCAGGAAGAAGCGGACATGTGCCGGATGATGCAGGAGTTGCGGGAGCGGCTCTCGCATCATGCGGCCTGCTGGATAGAGGAACGGGGTTCATTGTGGATCTACGAGAATAACCGCGACAAGCTGATTGCCGGACATGGAACCCGGCTGCTGTTCCATTTCGCAAATTCGAAGCTGTACAATTCCTGGATCAACGACGAATCACCCAAGGCGCTGCTGAATCAGGACCTGAAGGGCCGCAATTGGCTGTTCTCCTGCGAGGTCTGCGCCGATGCGACCGAGCCGGAGACCGAGTATCACGGCGGCATTGTGCTTCGAAGCACGACGGGAGAGCTGTTCTTCTGGGGAATCTACAGAGGCGAGTCCTTGGTGCTGCAAAAAATCGGGGACGATCATATTCCAAGCACCGTGCTCCTATCGGCCAAACGTTTCATTCTGGAGCTTGAGCATGCGGGCGGACTGTATATGTTCCGTTACGGATACAGCCGGGACGAAGTGAAGGAGGTGTACCGGACAACCGCGCTGAAGCCGGTCGATCAGCTTGGCGTAGGCTGCAAAACATGGGGAACCTACAAGCCCCTGACGCTCACCTTCTCTGACGTCGGCGTCCGGTTACAGCCCTCATAACCGCAGCCGGACTGCACAGAGAGCGGCTTGTGGATTGGAGGTTGTGTTACTAGGGCATGTCTGAAAACTGAAGAATCATTTGGTATGATGTGAGAAAAGCGAATGGAGCAACGAGCATGATTCAAAGACGGTATCGCACGATGTTTAATACCTTTCTTTGGATTTCCCGAAGTGGCGCGGCATGGCGAGATTTGCCGGAAGAACGTTATGGTTCATGGAAAACGGCCTATAGTCGCTTCTGCAAATGGAGAGATTCCGGACTACTTATCGCGATCTTCCAAGCCCTTCACATCGAACCGGATTTTGAAAACTTGAGCATTGATTCTACATCGGTCAAAGCCCACCAACACAGTGCGGGTGCAAAAAAACGCAGATGGACACGAAGTAAATCAACACATCGGCGTCAGTCGTGGCGGCAAGACAACCAAACTTCATACGGTAGTCGATGGATTAGGAAACCCTCTGGCTTTTCTTCTGACGGGTGGCCAAGTTCATGATTCCGTTCCAGCGATCGAATTGCTCCAGGAACCGGATATTACAGGAAGCCATATTCTTGGCAATAAAGCCTATGGCTCAGAAGCCATTCGGAACTGGATTACGACTAAACAGGCCACTTACACCATTCCGCCTAAAGCGAATAGTCAGCATCCATGGAAAGTCGATTGGTATCGGTATAAAGAACACCTCTTGGTTGAGTGCTTTTTCAAATAAAATCAAACACTTTCACCGTGTGGTGACTCGTTACGACAAGTTGGCTAAGTCATTCCTGGTGTTTACATACATAGCTGCCATTTTCAAATTGACCAATGATGAGTTTTCAGACACGCGCTAATTTTTTCTGGAAGTATTTACTCATAAGAACGCACTCAAAATTACATATTTGCTCATTTTTGTTTAGACAATCCTTGTTTCTATTTATTATGATGATTTGGAAAAACTTTATAAGGAGTCTGATATTTATGAGAATTGCATCAAAGAAGAAACTAGGCATTCTCGCGGTTATTACGGCCTTACTTCTGGTAGTAATCTTCCGTTTTTCATCTTTATCCTATGCTTATCCAGGCGGACTTGTTGATGGGAAGACTGCAACTTTAAGCGCCAGCCTTTGGGGAGAGGGCGAAACCACTCTTTTAACTACAGATAACGATAAAGAAACGGGCGTTACACTCAATAATCAAAATCTAACCATTGATTTAGGTGATAGCTACACAATTAAGTCACGCATTTTGAATGCCTCTGGTTCATTTGGTCCAACTCCTCAAGCTGAAAGCCGGGGAATTCTTACTATCACCATGACAACCGGCTTAGAAAAGGAATTCGACCTGTCGATGGACGAAGTAAACAGCTTTATTTCCTGGTATGAAGCAAAAAGAAGCCAGCACCGGCCCTGCTTCCTATGCTATCGATAAGCACGATAACAACAAAGGCCCTTTTATCAGTCGTAAGGATTATGTGATTTTCAAGAACATTCTCTCGTTTGAAGTAAATGAGTACGCTGCTAAGGACTGAAGCAGACATATATATGGCATAGGATATGAGTTCATTCCCCCTTGTCATCGATCGAAGGAGCCTTGAGCAATCAAGGCTTCTTCATTTTCTCAGAAATCTGTAAGATAACCTCGTGGCACGACTCCCGATACATCAGACACAATATGTTTTTTCTAGCCCCGCCCAAACCCATAATCCCGCTCAACCTTGCATACCCTCGTCTTGTATCGGAGATACCATTCGGACATGCCTTTTTGCTGAGCTATCATATGCCGTTCGTTCTGCTTCCAATTATGTATCGCTTCGAGCGATTCCCAGTAGGATACGGTAATTCCCACGCCTTCCCTGGCGCTTTCCACACCTAGAAACCCGGGTTGGGCCGCCGCAAGCCTAACCATTTCCTCTGCCATTTCGCCATATCCGTTATCTCCATCGCTTCGCTCCGACGTAAAAATGACAGCGTAATAAGGCGGCTCCGGAGTATTTGCTATTTCGCTCATATGTCCCCTCCCATAATCTCATGTTGCTTACATTTAGTATAATCCATAAATGAAATTGATCAATCAATGGTCAATAATCAGGGCAATGCAAGTCCCTGTTATACCCGCTTCTCCTTCTCTTTCTACATCAGCTGGCTGTCAGAGCATGGCGTTCTTCTCTCCCTGCATCAACCACCAACCGGGCTGCCGCCCTGCCCATTCATTAGGCATCTGCATAGAATGCCCTATACTCGTTAGGGAGGTAGCTATACGATGAATAGTTCAATGCAACCCATGTCTCATATGCCCCACCCCGTTGTTGTCTATCCGGTTGATCCTTATGTCGTAGAAGCTCTAAAATGTCTGATCGGTAAACCGGTTGTCCTGGAAACATCTCGTGGGAGGATCAACGGTTGTATTATCGAGGTCAAGCCGGACCATGTTGTACTGGAGACGAATGGCAGACGATTCTTCGTGCGCATCAGCGAGATCGTCTGGTTCATGCCTATATAGCTCCGGTCAATCGCACGGCTTCTTATTTTCCCACTCATTTCCAAAATTTACCTCATTCTATGCCACAAAGCTGACGCCCGATCGGACGCCAGCTTTGTGGCCGAATTCTCTCCGTCTGCGCATCGCAAGCGGCTTTTCAGCATTACCGGATAGACCATCTCGTGTAAAAGTTATAAAAAGGAACCGGTGTGCTCTGAGACAGCAGTCTTCGTTCTGCCATCTGCTCCTCAAGCGTCCTTCAGTGCTTGCACGCATCTGGTTCCTTCCTTAGTCCCGGTTCCTCCAATTTGTAACGGCTGATGCCTTGCACAAACCTATCGGGAATCCGGGATATCCGGATATCTTCGTGTATAATGGGTAATACCAAACCTGTTTATTCTAAGTCCGGATAAAGGAGCCAAGGCATGTCAAACCGTAAATGGCCGTTCGCCGTCATCCCCCTCTTTTTGTTATTCGCCTGGCTGCTTGTCCGGTTCACGCTCTCCTTTCTCCATATTCATCAGCTTGTCGGGCCGCTGGAGGCGGTTGAGCCGATAGACGGTAGTCTCGGTAAAAAGATCGTGCTCATCTCACAGGAACGCGGCAACTATTTCTGGCAGGCTATCGGACAAGGCGCACGCGAAGCCGCCGACAAATATGGCTTGCGTCTCGACTATACCGGACCGGACCGCATCAATCCGTCCGAGCAGATCAAGCTGCTCGATAAGGCAATCTCAGCCAAGGCCGACGCCATCGTGATTCAGGGCATCAACAACCCGGAGTATCGCGCGTTGATTGATAAGGCCGCCAGTCTCGGCATTCCCGTTGTCACGGTCGACACAGACGAGCCCGGCTCCAAGCGGCTGGCCTATGTGGGTACGGACAACGAAGGCGCTGGCCGCCAAATGGGCGAGCTTGTGGCGCATGCCGCCGGAGGGCAAGGCGATATTGGAGTCCTGATCAGCAGTGAGCAGGTCGAGAATCAGCGGCTGAGACTGGCCGGATTCCGTTCTGTCATCGGGCATTATCCAGGACTTCATATCGTGGAGATCCGATCCTCCAACATCTCGCGGCTTCAAGCCGTACAGCAGGCTCAGACCATACTGAATCAAAGTCCGGGTATCCGGTTCATGGTCGGGTTTAGCGCCTTGGACGGTCCGGGTATACTTGAAGCTGCTCAGCGGGTTGGCACAAGCGGCCTGCATATTTTCGCTTTTGACGATATGGAGGAGACGGTGGCAGCGATTCGCCAGTCGGAGATTGAATCGGCCATCGTGCAGCAGCCCGTGGAAATGGGTGCGCAGGCCATTGAGCGGCTGCACGATTACTTCAGCGGAAGCACTCCGCCAAGTATGACCTATACGAGAACCTACATAATCGGCAAAGGGTCAACGGGTCAGAATGACGGAGGCGAAACGCCATGACAATACGGGCCAAGCTGTTGATCTTTATCCCTCTTCTTGTCGTGTTCGCCAATACCGTTGCTTTCTTCGTATTCCAGAGCGGAAAGGTTGTACAGCGAAGCTACGATGAAATGCTGGGACGGATTCTTCTGATTGAGCAGAATACTGAATCCGCAGACACCAATTTAAAGCTCCTCTATGCCTTTCTGCTTGATCCGAGAACAGACCAGGCCGAGATGAATTCGGCGGGCGCACAACTGGAGCGGCTGAGCGGCGAAATCCGTCAGGAAGGCAATCAGAGAGATGCTTCCTTCACACTGGAGGATTACGTTAATCTGACAGCTACTTTTCTTGAACAGAAGCAGGCTGCTATTCAGGCGTCCGCTTCCGAACAGCCTCAGATCGCCTTTAATCATTATGTGGAAGCCGAGAATACAGCCGGTTATATCCGGGAGGAAGGGCAGCGGCTGGTTGATGCGGAGCTGGCTTTTTACCGTCCGATCATCAATAATATCCGGGAGGAGAACGAGCGGATGAACCGGCTCGGCGCGGCGTTGTTCGGAATGAACGCGCTGATGGGCCTGCTGTTTGCGGTCTGGGCTTCGCGCAGTATAACGGGACCTGTCGGCAGACTGGTACGTCTGGCCAATCAAATCGCGACCGGCAATCTGGACATCGCTCTCCAGCCAAGAAGAGACGACGAGCTCGGCATCCTGTCAAGCGCAATTTACCAAATGTCGTCAGACCTCAGCGTGCTCATTGAACGTGATAAAAAGAGTCTGGAAATGCAGCGTCTTGTGAAAGAGCTGGAGCTTCAGGCCCTCCAGAGCCAGATTAACCCTCATTTTTTATTCAACACCCTGAATGTTCTCTCCAGATTGGCACTGCTGGAAGGGGCCGACAAGACGAGCGATTTGATCATCTCCATGTCGAATTTGCTAAGATACAGCCTGCAGAGACTGGACACTCCGGTTACGCTGCAGGAAGAAATCACCCATATCAAGGAATACGCCGCCATTCAGCAGGCGCGCTTTCGGGAACGCATCCGTTTTGAACTCGACGCTGATCCAGCCGTGCTTCAAGTGGAAATTCCGGCGCTGACGCTTCAGCCTCTTGTCGAGAACGCTTACCACCACGGAGTTTCCAATATGGAGAGCGGTGCCGTCATCAGTCTGAAGGTGTTGAAAGCAGAAGCCGGGGTACTGATCGAGATTTCGGACAACGGGACCGGAATACCGGAGGAGACCCTGCAGGCTATTATGCGGCTTGAAGCAAGCAGCGATAGCGGCAAGTCCACCGGGCTTGGCACACGCAATGTTCTGAAGCGGCTTCAGCTGTTCTACGGGGAGGATGACCTGGTCCAAATCCGCAGCGGGCTTGGCCAAGGAACAACCATAACCATTAGAATTCCTGCCAAAAAAGGAGATGAACAGATACATGTACAGACTGCTGATCGCGGATGACGAGCCACTGGAAAGAGAAGGCCTGGAATTGACCGTGGAGCGGTCCATGCCGGGCATATTCCGCTTCATCCATGCCGGGAATGGACGTACAGCAATCGAATGCGCAGAAGAGCATCGTCCTCATATTGTGTTTCTGGACATCAATATGCCCGGAATCGGCGGACTTGAAGCGCTGCGTGAGCTGCGGGAGCGGCTGCCGGACACCCGGTTCGTGCTTGTGACAGCGTACGATTATTTTGCCTATGCCCAGGAGGCACTCTCTTTGGGGGTAAAAGAATATATCCTGAAGCCCGCGAAGCGCGATCAAATTGTCGGAACGCTGAAAAGGTTGATCTCGGAGATCGAGCGCGAGAAGCAGCAGCGCACAGAGGAATTGGAGCTTCGCCACAAAGTATCCCAACTGCTGCCTCTCGTTGAAAATGAGCTGGCGCTCATCCTGATGGTTGATCAGACGGCGGACTCCACCGCCTCCCAGTTATCGGAGTGGCTGGATTTCCCGCTAGATCAGGGGAATGCGATTGTAGTCGCCTTCGATGGACATCTCTCCGCGCAGGATAAGAAGAGAATTTATGATCGTTACCGCAGCTTTGTCAAAATCCATAGTCCTGCCACTATTGTAAGCTCCTTGATCGACCACCATCTCGCCATTTTTGCAAGGAAGCCTCTATCCACCCGCGAGAATGACTGGCGGGAAGAGAACAAGGAGCTTGCCCGGCAGCTCTCCGAGCTTGCTGTCCAGCAGATGGAGATTCAGGCTTTCGTCGGAATCGGTTCTCTGAGAAAGGGGGAAGACGGATTTCGCGAATCGTATTTCGAAGCGGTGTTTGCCTCAACTCTGCCGGAGCCCGGCAGCGCCTATTGTTTCTTTGACGAGTTGAAGCGAACACAGCACGACATTGGAAAATCAAAGGCCAGCCAGGAGCAGCCTTACGTCATTTCGGCTCTTAACCGGATTCGCGAGCAGCGCGAGGAACAGACGATGACTGTGCTGGGCAGAGCCAAAAAGTATATCGAAGAGCGTTACACGGATGATCTTTCGCTGGAGGAGGTCGCTGATTATGTCCATTTGAATCCCCATTACTTCAGCAAAATATTCAAGCAGGAATACGGGGAAACGTTCATTGATTTCGTAACCCGTCTGAGGATCGGCAAGGCGATCTCGCTAATAAGCGAAGGTCGTTTGACCCTGAAGGAGGTCAGCTTCGAAGCGGGTTACAAAGACCCAAATTATTTCAGCCGGGTCTTCAAAAAAATCACCGGTGTCTCGCCCACCGAGTTCAAGGTTCAGAACCAATAGCATGCACTAGTCCATGTCAAGCTCATACGGCATGGACTTTTATGTGCCGTCATGATAATAAAATGCTAGCCGCACCTCCGTTCCCTCAGCTTCACTGCTTGAGGTCAAGATAGTGCTTACATTTACCCGTTTAGTGAAGACGATAGCCAGCTTCCGCAGGCAGCACGCATGCTATACTTCATCTCAAGAACAACTTGAAAGGTTCGAGAGACAGGTTAATGGAAGGGAGTCTGATGAAAATGGCTATTGTCATCAATAAAGAGACGCCTCAATCGAAAGCGCTTCAGAACGATAAACCCAATATGCTCTTTGTTACATTGGTATCTATCGTTGCGGCGCTTGGAGGCATCTTGTTCGGTTTTGATATTGCAGTCGTCTCAGGAGCGGTCGGTCTGCTGCAGCAGCGTTTTGCCCTCAGCGAATTTCAAGTGGGTTGGGCAGTATCCAGCTTAATCGTAGGGAGCGTCACAGGTGCTGCGCTCTCCGGTTATATAAGTGAAAGGTTCGGGAGAAAAAAGGTGCTGCTCGTTGCCGCCTTCCTGTTCATTGTCGGTTCAATCGGCTCTGCAGTGCAGGACACTTTTACCGGATACATTATCGCCCGCATGATTGGCGGCATCGGCATCGGCATTACCTCGACGATCTGCCCTGTGTATAATGCGGAAATCGCGCCGGCTAAATATCGGGGACGCCTGGTTGCCCTGAACCAGTTGGCTATTGTTACAGGGATTTTCCTGGTGTACTTCTTGAACCTATGGATTGTCGGCATGGGTGACGACGCTTGGGACGTATCCACCGCGTGGCGCTGGATGTTCGGTATCGGGGCCGTTCCGGGACTGCTGTTCATGGTCCTGATGCTGTTCATTCCCGAAAGCCCGAGATGGCTCATCAAGCGGAACCGGCCGTATGAAGCGCTGCCAATTCTGATTAAGATTCATGGAGAAGAAGCTGCCAAGCAGGAAGTTCTCGATATCAAGGAATCTTTCAAGAGCGAGAGCGATTCGTTCAAGCAATTGTTCAAACCCGGCATTCGGAAAGCCCTCTTCATCGGTGTCGCACTTGCTGTCATGCAGCATATTACCGGTATCAACGCCATTCTGTATTATGCGCCAGAAATATTTAAAGGCATGGGACTCGGTACAGATGCCTCTCTCACACAGACCATCTGGATCGGACTAATCAACGTGCTGTTCACCATTTTATCGGTATGGCTCATTGACAAGGTTGGCCGGAAAGCGCTGCTTCTGACTGGTACTTCCCTGATGACCCTCTGCCTGGCTGTAATCGGAATCGCTTTTCAAATGGACTTGACCTCCGGTCCGCTTGTGCTGATCGTGATTCTCGTTTATGTCGCCTCTTTCGCCATATCGCTCGGGCCGGTCGTATGGGTTATGCTGTCGGAGATTTTTCCGAACCGCATCCGGGGCAAAGCTGTCGCAATCGCTTCAATGGCCCTCTGGGCGGGTGATTATCTTGTATCCCAGTTGTTTCCGCCATTGCTGGGTTCGGCCGGTCCAGCCCATACCTTCTGGATTTTCGGAATCGCCTCTCTGCTCTCTTTTCTGTTCGTATGGCGGGCCGTTCCCGAGACGAAGGGAAGATCGCTTGAAGAAATGGAAAAGATGTGGATGGCGAAATAAATTCACTCTGATCTATTGTTGGTTTGAAATTCCCCTGTGGATTTTTATGCAAAATGCTCATGCCAAAAGCCCTTCTTCGCACATCTGCGAAGAAGGGCTTTTCATGTTCCCGGCGATTAGAAGTATGTATGCTTGACTCTCCACTGTTCCAGCTTAATCGAGAGCCAGAACGAGTAAATGCCGAGGGTAATGATGCACAGCAGCCACCATTTGATCCAGTTGCCGAACAACTGCATGGCCGTTCCGTCGAAGCGGAGCCGCTGTCCATTGATTACGGTGTGCTCGATTTTCCAGCGGTACAGCACAACAACCGCCCAAGGATAACAGATTCCGATCGTGCAGACCGTTACGAGCCATCCGACAAGAGCCCAGCCGATATACTCCAGCAGTCCTCCGTCGAAATAGGAGGCTCCATTTTGCCCTGGCACATTAACATTCACATTGATTCCAGTCCCCAACATCATCCACCCTTTTCCAATATTCTCTGTTTATTATGCATTTTCTAGTATTTTTATCCTAAGACAAATGTCACAATATGCAGAAAAACAGGACCAAGGTTTCATAGGGATGATTTAGTCCACAAAGCGAACAAATTCGTCCGGTTTTCTTCGGATATACGCCGCGATGGTCTCCAGCAATTGCAAGGCGGCGGCCTGGAATTCGCGGTGCTGCTCCCCTACTGCATTTCTCAATTCATTGTCGCGCGCAAGTTCGGTCAGCTTATTGTCCTCCCATGAACGTCCAAGCCGTAAATTACGTTCCCGAAGATAGATCTCGCTTCTCTCCAGCACCGGAATCAGGGTAGTATCCGCAAAGAACTCCAGCCCCTGCAGCACCTCCTGCCACATATTGGGCTGACCCAGCAGATGGGATATCCATCCGTAATACTCCTCCGGAGAGTTCACGGCATGGCGGTATAGAATCTCGAACATACACACCGCCCGCTGTCCTTCATTTAGTTGCGCAAGAGCCTCAGCCTTAACCGCCATACTCTTTCCGCGGATCTGACGGAATACCGGTTCCACACAAGCTCGTCCCAAATCATAATCCCGGACGGCATCGAAATCCGCCCTGCTGATGTCCGTTTGCTTCATATGTCCTCTCCTTTCCTGCCAGCGTTCTCCTTGAAACTATTCTCTCCCTCCCTGGATATTCCTGCCTCTGCGGACAGTTCCTTCTACAGTGTCAGCTCAAATTCAAGCTCATGGCGGATGGGGATACCATCCATGCCGATAAGGGGAATGGACGGCTTCAGCTTTCGGGCTTCCGTTATAGCGTCCCGGTGAACCGCCTTCAGATCAAGCCCTCTCTTCTGATAGAACCGGATAGCCCTCGTATTGTCGTTCGAGGTGATCAGCCACACTCGGGTGCAGCCTTCATCCCTTGCCCGCCTTACTACGGCGCCGATCAGTTCCGTGCCTGCTCCCCTGTTCTCCCGCCGGCTCTCCAGCGACACAACTTCGCACTCCCTGTTCTCAATATGGTAAAAGACTTCTCCCACCGTGTTTCCATCCTCGTCGGCCGCATAGTAACCCGGCAGATGCTCCAGAACATGCAGTTGTCCCCGGGACACCATGACAGACCCGGCTTCCCGGGCTGCCTCCGCCCGTTCGGCCCCTTCCAGAACTCGAATGTCCATTAGCGTACCTCCTTCTCCAGTCTTCCGCTGCTACCTATTGTAAGCTGACGGGATATCAAAGAAAACCGGAGAGCCGCAGAATCTTTAGCTCACGAGGCCTTCGCCCCATTCACCAGCCGCCAGGCCAAAATCCGGTCCAGACGAAAGGACCGTGGACTTCCCGAAGCCAGGCATGAGGCCCGGACGAGGCCACCCCGGATATCGTTGACAGTGATGACCCGCTGGGTTAACTTGCCCTTACTGTCCAGATATACGATTTCCACGGTATGTCCTATATATTTTCTCGGCATGCAACGCACCTCCGAACAAATGTTTGCTTATCAACATCTTCATTATGGCAAACATTTGTTCGTAAATCAAGAGTAAGACGCCGCCATTTTCCAAAATTCTCCGGGTGTTTACCGAGAAGCCGAAGACCCTGATTATCTTGCAGCTTGCGCCTTTCTTACGCTTCAAGCGAAGGCGGAACGCTGCCTCATTTTCATCATCCATCTTTTGGAAGCATCATGCAACCTCACACCTCGTTTCGCCGTATCACACTACAGGACCACAGCTTGGGGGGCGATTTGATGAACTTATATTTTCGCGACAATTTTTTTAGCGCCGGCATTACGGAAATCCTGAACGAGCAGGAAGAGAATATCGGATTTCTTGATTTGAAGAGCGCATTGAATTCTTTGGTTGAGGTGTCCGGCCCGCAGGGCCAGCAGCTCTATGCGGGAAGCTTCCGCTTCTTCTCGAACAAATGGGAGGTGACTTCTCCGGAAGGAGGATGCGCCGGGGTGCTTAGAGACCGTTTCTCATGGTCCGGCAAGAAATTCACCTACGAAACCGAAGGACGCGGGATTTACGACATTGATTCTCCGGTCTTCTCCAGAGAGTATGAAGTCACGGACGAATCCGGTGCCGTCGCTTCCTTCACACAGTTGAACGGCTGGTTCTCCTCGGGCGCCTATCTGCTTGAGAATTCAAGCATGAAGCTGGATTCGTATGAACTTGTAGCGGTCATTATGGGCGTGCATGCCATTCAAAAAAGACAGAGCTAGGCGGCAAGCACCTATGCGTTTAACCGAAGCGCCTACGCCTGATGCCTCAATGCTAACCTGAAAAATCCCCGTTGAAATATCCCCGGTCTTCCCTTACAATGAACTCATAAACGCGCGTTTATGAAAGGGGGGATGTCATGCGCAGCGAAGATATTGCCAAACTGGCGGGAGTCTCACGCAGCACGGTATCCCGCGTCATCAACAACTATCCGAATGTCCCTGAAGAGACACGGATCAAGGTTCTGAAGGTAATCGAGCAGCATCAGTACGAGCCGAACAGCTTCGCCCGCGCGCTTGCCGGCAAGAAGACCGACACCATCGGCCTGTTCGCCATCAGCATGAACGAGAAGGAGAACGCGACGCGGATTTATCAGAACAGCTATTTCGCGCCCTTTATCGACGCGGTAGTCGATATCTCCAACTCGCGGGGATGCTATGTGCTGATCCATACCGTGTATGCGCCAGGCGACTTTCTCAAGGTCAAGCAGGCGTTTCTCCAGAAGCGTATCGACGGCGGCATTATCGTCGGAACGCAGAAGGACATCGATATCGTCAAGGAAATGGTCTCGCTTGAGGCGCCGCTCGTCCTGATCGATTATGATATCTCGGAGATTATGGCGGAGCATCTTGACAAGAATCATCTGGCCATCGTCAACTCCAAGGATTATGAGGGCACCACGGAAGCGATCGAGTATTTGATCGCTCTCGGCCACCGGGATATCGGCATTATTCAGGGCAGCATGAGCACCTACTCCGGACGGGAGCGGTTCGCGGCCTACAGCGATACGCTGGGCAGGCACGGCCTCGCCGTGAACGAGCGGTTCATTCTTCCCGGCGAATTCCTGAAGGAAAGGGCTTACGCGGAGGTCGTCAAGCTGCTGGATTCGGGCGAACCGCTGCCGACGGCGATCTTCAGCAGCAACGATGATATGGCGATCTCAGCCATTGAAGCGCTTGCCGAGCGCGGCATCTCCGTGCCCGAGCAAATGTCCGTCATCGGCTTCGACGACGTCCAGCTCGCCGCCCGCATTCACCCGAAGCTCACCTCCGTCCGCCTGCCGATCTTTGAAATGTCCAAGGCGGCGGTAGACAAGGTAATGGAGCTGTGCGATTCCCGGCAGCCAACCTTCAGCACCTTCAGCTTCCCGGCGCGTCTGATCGAGCGGGATTCCTGCGCCCGCCCCTTCGTGGACCGCACGCAGGATGACGAACTGGCTTAAGCTAAGCGATACGGTTGATCACTTGATGACCGCAGTACCGAAAGGAAATCCGGCCACCCGGAAGACCGGGTGGCCGGATTTCCGGCGCAGGGGGTGTACCGCCACCCCTTTAACTTTCGGGAACTTTTTCACCTCAAAATAAACGCGCGTTCACAAATGAAAGGGGATTCTTCTGATGAAATTCGGAACCTTTGACGACAATCGCAAGGAATACGTAATCAACACGCCCAAAACGCCTTATCCCTGGATCAATTACCTGGGCAACGAGCAGTTTTTCGGCCTGATTTCCAATACCGCCGGCGGCTACACCTTCTATCGCGACGCCCGCCTGAGAAGACTGACCCGCTACCGCTACAACAACATTCCGCTCGATACAGGCGGACGCTACTATTACCTGTATGACAACGGCGATTTCTGGACTCCGGGCTGGATGCCGGTCAAGCGCGATCTCGACTTCTACGAATGCCGCCACGGCCTCGGCTACACCTCCATTACCGGTGAGCGGAACGGCATTTCCGTGACCCAGCTGGCTTTTGTCCCGATGGGCTACAATGCGGAAGTTCACCGTCTCGTCGTCAAGAATACAGGATCTGTGGAGAAATCGGTTAAGCTGTTCTCCTTCGCCGAATTCTGTCTCTGGAACGCCCAGGACGACATGACCAACTTCCAGCGCAACCTCAGCACCGGCGAAGTTGAAGTCAAGGATTCCGTCATCTACCACAAGACCGAGTACCGCGAGCGCCGCAACCACTACGCCTTCTACTCTGTCAACCGCCCGCTCGACGGGTTCGATACGGACCGCGAGTCCTTCCTCGGCATGTACAATGGCCTGGATGCGCCGCAGGTTGTCGCAAACGGCGAAGCCTCGAACTCCGTCGCCAGCGGCTGGTCGCCGATCGGCTCCCATGCCCTGAATCTGACATTGGCTCCGGGAGAAGAGCAGAGCCTGATCTTCGTGCTCGGCTACATCGAGAACGAGGAAGAAGACAAGTGGGAAGCGCTGAACGTCATCAACAAGAAGCCGGCGCTTGCCATGATCGAGCAGTTCGCCACCGACGAGCAGGTTGACGTGGCTCTGGCAACCCTCGCCGCCCATTGGGACGGCCTGCTGTCCAAGTACCAGATCCAGAGCGGCGACGACAAGCTGAACCGCATGGTCAACATCTGGAACCCGTACCAGTGCATGGTCACCTTCAACATGTCCCGCTCCGCCTCCTACTTCGAATCCGGCATCGGCCGCGGCATGGGCTTCCGCGACTCCAACCAGGATCTGCTCGGCTTCGTGCACCAGATTCCGGAACGCGCGCGGGAACGCATTCTCGACATCGCCGCCACCCAGTTCGAGGACGGCAGCGCCTATCACCAGTACCAGCCGCTCACGAAGAAAGGCAACAACGAGGTCGGCACCGGCTTCAACGACGACCCGCTCTGGCTGATTCTGGGCACCGCTGCGTACATCAAGGAGACCGGCGATGTCAGCATTCTCGATGAGCAGGTATCGTTCGACAGCAATCCGGACAACACGGCTACCCTGTTCCAGCATCTGAAGGTCTCCTTCGAGCATGTTACGAACAACCTGGGGCCGCACGGCCTGCCGCTCATCGGACGCGCCGACTGGAATGACTGCCTCAACCTGAACTGCTTCTCGAAGGAACCGGGCGAATCGTTCCAGACGACTGCGAACATCGAAGGACGCGTAGCGGAATCCGTATTCATCGCCGGCCTCTTCGTCTTTGTCGGACCGGACTATGCCCGGATCTGCCGGATGCGCGGCCAAGAGGCTCTGGCGACGGACGCCGAAGCGAAGATCGAAGATATGCGGCAGACGACGCTGACCCACGGCTTCGACGGCGACTGGTTCCTGCGCGCCTATGACCACTATGGCGAGAAGATCGGCAGCAAGGAGAACGAAGAAGGCCAGATCTTCATCGAGCCGCAGGGCATCTGCGTTATGGCCGGAATCGGCGTGGAGGGCGGCCAGGCCGAGAAGTCGATGACCTCCGTACAGGAGCGCCTCGACACCAAATACGGCATCGTGCTTCAGCAGCCGCCATATTCCAAGTACTACCTGAACCTTGGCGAAATCTCCACCTACCCGCCGGGCTACAAGGAGAACGCGGGCATTTTCTGCCACAACAATCCGTGGATCATGATCGCCGAAACCGTTCTGGGACATGGCGACCGGGCATTCGAGATCTATTCTAAAATCGCTCCGGCCTACCTGGAGGACATCAGCGATCTTCATCGCACCGAGCCTTACGTTTACTCGCAGATGATCGCCGGCAAGGACGCTGTGCGCCACGGCGAAGCGAAGAACTCCTGGCTGACCGGAACGGCCGCCTGGAACTATGTTGCCATCACTCAGGCCATCCTCGGCATCCAGCCGGACTTTGACGGCCTGAAGGTCGATCCTTGCATCCCGGCCGAGTGGGACTGCTTCGAAATCACCCGCGTCTTCCGCGGTGATACGTACGTCATCCAGATCAAGAACCCTAACCATGTCTCCAAAGGCGTGGCTAGCCTGACGCTTGACGGCGCGGCTGTGGAAGGCAACATTATCGCTCCGGTGCTTGACGGCGGCGTTCACCAGGTCGTCGTAGAGCTCGGCTGATCGCAGCATTTCTGCACCTATTACCTATAGCTTGTGCCAAGGAGGCCGCCGGAATTCCGGCGGTTTTTTTGCAATACGAAGAATGCATAAGCAAGTGGTAATGAATATACATATACACGGTCATACGTTCGCATTATAATGAGAGCAGACTACTCCAAGAGGAGCGTGACCCTCATGAAAGAACGCATCATTGTGCTATCGGACTGCCAGAGCTTCTACGCCTCCGTGGAAAAAGCCTCCCAGCCCGCCTACCTCGGCCGGCCGCTCGTCGTCGCCGGCGATCCCGCCCGCCGCAGCGGCATCGTGCTGGCCGCATGCCCGCTGGCCAAGGCGCGCGGCGTCACTACGGCGGAGGCGCTCGGCGAAGCGCTGGCCAAATGCCCGGACCTCGTCGTCGTCCGGCCGCGGATGCAGCAATACATCGACGTCTCCGCCCAGATCACCGCCATTCTGCGCACCTTCAGCGACATGGTGGAGCCCTACTCGATCGACGAGCAGTTCGTCGATATAACCGGCAGCCTCGCGCTCTTCGGAAGCGCGGAGGAGATCGCCGCCGCCATGCAGGAGCAGATCCGCACCGAGACCGGCGTCTATGCCCGGATCGGCATCGGCTACTCCAAGGTGACGGCCAAGATGGCCTGCGATCTGTGGGCCAAGAAGTCGGACAACGGGCTGTTCACCCTGTCCCGGGACCTGCTGCCCTCCCGGCTGTGGCCCCGGCCTATCGGAGACCTGTTCATGGTCGGGCGCCGCATGGCGGCCCACTTCGACAGCATGGGCATCTTAACGATCGGCCAGCTGGCCGAAATGCCGCTGGCCGAGCTGAAATGGAAGATGCGCGAGAAATTCCGCAAGCGGTGCGACATCGACGCCGAGCTCTACTGGCGGATCGCGAACGGCATCGACGACAGCCCCGTACATACGGACACGTACGACGCGCCGCCGAAGAGCGTCGGCCACCAGATGACGCTGCCCCGCGACTACCGCAGCTTCGCCGAGATCAAGGTGGTGCTGCTGGAGCTCTGCGAGCTCGTCTGCCGGCGCTGCCGGAGCCTCGGCATGAACGGCTCCGTCGTGTCCGTCGGGTGCCAGGGCGCAAGCTTCGAGGAGCCGACCGGCTTCTCCAGGCAGACCACCCTGCCCGATCCCTGCAACGCCACGAACCTTGTCTACGAGGCCGCCATCCGGCTGTTCCGGCTGCACTGGGACGACCAGCCGGTGCGCCGGGTCAGCGTCACGCTGTCGGGACTGTCCAGCGAGATGGAATACCAGCTCACCCTGTTCGAATCCAGGCCGAAGTACCGCGAGCTCGAGCGGGCAACCGATCTCCTGAAGAGCAAATACGGAGACGCCATTATCGGCAGAGCTTCCTCCTTCACCGATTCGGGGCAGCTCAGGGACCGGGCCGGCAAAATCGGCGGACACTATAAATGATGAAAAAAAGGCGAATTTTCGAACTTCGACTTGATCTTTTGAGCTCCTCCGGGCACAATCAATATATAACACCCAAGGGGAGGATTAAGAAGGCTTGGACAGTCCCGAGAACAACACCGAAAACAACAACATCTATGAAATTATAGATTTATGCCTGCTCGCCGGCAAAATCATGCTGCAAAACGGCGCGGAGACCTACCGCGTGGAGGACACGATGACGCGCATGGCCGCGGCTCTCGGCTTTCCCGGAGCGCACAGCTATGTGACGCCGACAGTCATCCTGTTCACCACGAGCCGGACGGAGCAGCCGAAGCTGTTCCGCATCGCCGAGCGCACGACCGATCTGCAGAAGGTCGCCCAGGTCAACGACATCTCGCGCCGGCTGAGCCAGCGGAAGCTGACCTCGGCGCAGGCGCGGGAGGAGCTGGCGGCGGTCGATGATTCGGCGCATGCCTATCCGGCCTGGCTTCGGGTCGCCGCGGCCGCGCTTGCGGGCGGCTGCTTCACCATCATGTTCAATGGCCGGTACAGTGACGCTCTGCCCGCCCTGTTCGTGTCGGGCATCGGCTACGCGGCGGCGGCCTATCTGCAGAGGCTGGCGCAGATCCGGTTCTTCGCGGAGCTGACCGCTTCGATTCTGATCGGTCTCCTCTCTTATCTCGCCGTTCAGGCCGGCATCGGCGCGGAGACGGACAAAATTATTATCGGCTCCGTTATGCCGCTCGTGCCGGGGCTGCTCATTACGAACGCGGTCCGCGATCTCATGGCCGGCCATCTTATTTCAGGGCTATCCAAGGGTGCGGAGGCGTTTCTGACCGCTTTTGCCATTGGAACCGGGATTGGCCTCGTGCTGTCCTTTGTTGCTTAAGCTTTATGGAAAGAGGAATATTCTTATGATTATGATCGTTCAGCTCCTGACCAGCTTTATCGCTTCCGCCACCTTCTGCATTCTCTTCAACACGCCAAGACGCATGCTGCTTCCTTGCGGTCTGGCGGGCATGCTGGGCTGGATGGTCTACCTGCTGCTAAGTCCCGATTGGAAGCCCGTGGTGGCGACCTTCTTCGCCACGGTCATCGTGGGAGCTGTGAGCCAGATTTTCGCACGGGTCTTCAAAATGCCCGTTATTATCTTCAGCGTCGGCGGCATCATCCCGCTCGTTCCCGGCGGTCTTGCCTACGACGCCATGCGCCGGTTCGTCGAAGACGATTACATCACCGCCCTGCAGGTTGCCGTTCAGGCGCTGCTGCTCTCGGGAGCCATTGCCGCCGGCCTTGTGCTCAGCGAGGTGCTGGGGCAAATGTTCCGGCGCAGAAGAGTATAAACCAAGAAGAAGCAGAACGGACGGACGGCCGCCATGCTTCTTTTTTTTTCATCATAGAGCAATAGCAATACAGCAGCTTATTTGACCGCCACCGCGCAGATGACCGCTCCTCCAAGCAAGCCCTGAACGACCGGGACGTTCAGTTCGTGATGCATATTCCACAGGACTTCTCGGAGAGCCTTGCCAAGCAGGTACGGCAAATGGAAAGCGTTCGGCCCCCTTCAGGGCATCAATCTGATTATCTCTCTGATTGCTCCGCTGGTCGGGGTTAGCATTTATTTTGCGGTACATGGCTATGGAGCGGAAGCGTTCTTCAAGGTCTGGATGACTCATTCGCTGGAAATGTTCACAGCCATCGAATTCACCATCATCTTCTGCATGCTGGCCGGCCAGGGGGGCATGCTGCTCAACATGCCTCTGCTGCTGACCCAGTCGATCAGTGCCGGTTCGGTCATGACACGGGACATCATGCCGGGATATTACAAGTTCATCAGCTATATTTCGCCTATGTATTATTCGGTTCAGCTGGATTACAATACACTATTCGGCGGAGGGAAATCGGCCGAGTTCGTAATTTCTCTCACGCTTATCGCCGCTGCGGCGCTTGTGCTGAACAGCATCATTCATCTCGTCAGCTCGATTACGTCCGTTCGCTGAAATAGCGTTAACGCACCGGAACCGGCCCAATGCGGCTGGCTCATGCGGTTGGACCGTCCAGTCGGCTCATTCGGTGTGCTCAACAGAAGACAAGGCTCCTCGGCGAACAAAAGGCAGTCAAGGCTTGTTACAAGCCTGTGACTGCCTTTATTGATCATAGATTCGGAGGAATAAGACCTTTGCCGATAACGTTCGCCGACACCGGCTTTTTGCCGATTTCTCTGGACCAGACGGATAATTGCCCCATATGGTGAATCTGGTGAGCAATCATATGGCGCATAACCTCGCCCCAGGTGTCCACCGCAACCGTTCCATCCGGCTGAGGATCATGAAACGGGTGGCTCTCCAGACTGTCATTCCAGGCGTATACAAACGACTCGACTTCCGGACGAAACTCGCGGTCCAGCTGACGGACCTTCTCCAGCGTGCTGTAGCCATCAAAGCTCTCCTGAAAATCCGGCTTGCCCTGCAGGACGCGAACCCAGCTCCACTCCACATCGACAACGTGAAAAAGAGTCTGAAGAATGCTTCCGACACCGCCTGTCCGGCGGCGAAGAAGCTCAGCTTCGGCAACCTCCTCGCACCACTGGTACCACTGCTCCCGGACCATCCAGTTATAACGAAACATCACTTCCATGTCTATCCCTCCGTGTTGTTCAGGCTTAGGCTTTGGCGGTGGCGTGATGGCGAATCCAGGACAGCGCGAGCGTTCCCTCGCCGGCATGAATGCCCGCGACCGGAATGAACGGCATAATCTCCGTCGCCATGCCCGGCGCCATCTCCCGGATCTCTTCATCAAGCCGCTGCGCCTCTTCGACGTTGCCTGCGTGCATGATGCAGACCTCCCGGATCAATGCGGCGTCTTTCTTTAAAATATCGAGGAGCCTGTTCTTCGCTTTCTTAAATGTGCGGATTTTCTCTTCTACAAACACTTTGCCGCCGTCAAACTTCAGGAGCAAATGAATGCGCAGCAGCTGCCCCAGCACAAGCTGGGGACCGGACACCCGTCCGCTGCGATGCAGCCGGGTCAAGCTGGACGGCAGCATATAGAATGACATATTGTGGATCAACTGCTCGATACGATCCTTAATCTCTCTGACATTCAGGCCCATTTGATGCCAATGCACACCGCTCGTGATCATTTCGCGCAGCGGGTAAGCACCGACCTTCGAGTCGATCCCCGTGACCGGGGCCTCCGCGATTTCAGCAGCCTGCATCGAAGTATTAAAGGTGCCGCTCAGCTCGGAGGAGCAGTGAATGGCGATGATTTGATCGTATTTATCCTTCAGCGATTCGTACAGCTCGATAAATTCTCCGATGGGAGGCTGCGAGCTGCCCGCCTGCTCATGATGGCGCATCCGGTCATAGAACTGCTCTGCCGTAATATCGATATTCTCCTTGTAGCACTCGCCGCCGACAATCAGGCGCAGCGGGACTACATAGACATGATTGTCCTTGGCAAAATCGGGATGAAGCGTGCTGGTGCTGTCTGTTACCCAGGCGATGGATGTCATTCGTAACCTCACTTCTCTCTTCTTGGAGTCGGATCATGGCATGCACGAGAAGCCGGTGACAACAACAGACACCAGAGTACGCGCTTACCTTATCCGCAGAAACCGCTTTAGCTGAGCCAAAACGAAAGGTGCGGATGCGGCCGTTCGGGGCGGTTCGTTAATGGCCGCCGGCCACCAGCTTCTGGTAGACGACGATGTCGAGCCACCGGCCGAACTTTTGGCCGATCTCCCGGTAATACGCGCTTTGCTCATATCCGTTTCGTTCAAAAAACTGCCGGCTCGGCCCATTCTCTGAGCAGATGGTGGCCACAAGGGAATGAAAGCCGTTCTCGGCGGCCTTCTGCTCGATAAATTGAAGGGCGGGGCGGCCGATTCGCCGCCCCGTCGCCTCCGGCTTCAGATACACGCTGATCTCCCCGGTGACGTCGTAAGCCTGTTTGTTTTTGTGCCGGGTGATCAGAATATAGCCCTGCATTCTTTCGTCCTGCATGACCGCATAAGAGGCGAAACGCGAATCGCCGTGCAGGGTGTTCCGCGTCATCTCCTCCACCGTCAAAGGCTCCGTATGAAAAGAAACGGTCGTATGCTTTACATAATGATTGTAAATTTCGGTCGCCTCGGCCATATGTTCGGGGCCGATTGTGACAAAAGACAGTTCTTCGGGTTCCATCCTCTAATCCTCCCAAATGGATGTTTCTAGCTGATCCATGAAGCGCCGCAATCCGGCGGCCGCTTTGAAGCTTAGCGCTCCGTCCTCGAACATCCGCTGCACGCTGTCGCGCTGCTCCTGGAAAGCCTCCAGCTTCCCGAGAAACTTGCGGCTTTCCTCCAGTTCCGCCAGCCCTGCCGCCGGCACGCTCTCCAGGCGGTCGATCATCTGCCCGTACTTGGCCGCCACGATCTCGGAGTCTCCCCGGATCTCCGGGTCGTCCTCCCGCTTGACGGCATCGACCGCAGCCCGGCACATCTCGATCCGGGCGCGGCGCACACATTCGGCGGACGAAGCGATGGCGCCGCTGCCTTCTCCGGCGCCCTCTCCTTTGGCCTCCGGCGCCTTCGTGAACAGGCGTGCGAACATCCGGCCGAGCTCCCCAAGCGACTGCCGGAACTGCGAATCGGCATCCCGGGCCAGGAACGCTTCCTTCCGGTCCAGGAATTCGAGCATTGCCCGGCCCGTGTCGGCGGGAACGCTCCCCTCCTCCATCATCGCGAGGAGCTTGCTCCGCTCGGCCTGAAGTCCCGTCAGCTTCGCTTTGGCGCGCTGACGCGCGTGTTTCTCCGCCTCCGGGGAGAGAACCGGAAGCCCGCCGGACCCAAGCAGCCCGGCGTAGACGCTGGCCGCGTCGCCCTGCACTGACGGGACAGGCGTGCCGGACCCCTGCTCTCCAGCAGGTCCGCTGCTCATCGCGGGTGAAGGAGAATACGCGCCGTTCTCCAAGGCGCCATTCTCAGCCACCGCAGCCCCGCTCAGCGCCGGGATGCCGGGACCGAGACTGCGGGCCGCCAGCCCAGCCATACCCGCTATCGCCGCCATTCCGGCTGCGGCAGCTGCTGCCGAGCCGCCCTCTTCCCCCTTGAGAATGGCAACGCATTTCTTCTTGATCTGCGAGCTGATTACCTGGTCGCTCTCCTCCTGCACTTCTTCCTCCTTGCCTGCCATCAGCGGAAGCGCAATGCTTGCGAGCAGCAGCGTCGCCAGGATGACACCTGCGGCGAGGAAGATAATGAGGTCGCGCTCGGGAAAGCGCGAGCCGTCATCCAGATAGAGCGGAATCGAGAAGGCGCCCGCCAAAGTCACGGCTCCCCGGACGCCAGATACGGAGAGAAGCGCGAGCCCCTTAAGCTGAGGCCGGCTTCGCTTGCCGTTCTTGGCGTTGTTCATGACGGCGAACGCGTATACCCACAAGAAGCGCAGCACGATCAGCAGCGCCGTAATCGCCAGCACATACAGGAGGACCGTCGTGTTGTCGAAGGCTTCATCCCGGAGAATAACCGACGCCACATCCGGCAGGGAAACGCCCAGAATGAGAAACACCAGGCCATTGAGAACAAACAGCAGCATGGACCAGATGCTGGCCGACACGAGCTGCAGCTTGTACTGAGGCGAGGTGGTACGGTCCTTCTCCACCGCATGCACGATTCCCCCGGCCACAACGGCCAAAATGCCCGAAACGCCGATTTCCTCGCTGACGAGATAGATCAGGAAAGGGGTCAAAATCTGGAGAAGCACATGCATCGTGACATCCTCCATGCCGAGGCGCTGGAGCAATACGCTCAGGCGTATTAGCAGAAAAGACAGCACCGCTCCCGCCAGCAGCCCGCCGGCTGCGATGAGAATAAAACTCCCCACCGCATGAGAGAAGGAGAACACGCCGGTTACGGCAGCAGCCACGGCGAACTTGAACGCCACCAGGCCGGAAGCGTCGTTCATCAGGGACTCGCCCTCGAGAAGCCGGTGCGTCCCTTTGGGAAGATGCACTCTGCCGGCCAAGGCGCTTACCGCCACCGCATCGGTCGGAGACAGGATCGCCGCAAGGGCGAAAGCTGCCGCAAGCGGAATGGACGGGATCATCCAGTGAATCGCATAGCCCGCGACGACAACGGTCGCGAAGACAAGACCCAATGCCAGCAGCAGAATCTGGGCCCGCAGGTTCCACAGCTCGTCCCGGGGCGTCCTTCTGCCGTCATTGTACAGCAGCGGAGCGATGAAGAGCACGAAGAACAGCTCCGGCTCCAGCGACAGATGTATGCCCACCGGCGCCGCCGCTGCGAGCGCCCCGAGCCCGATCTGGATCAGCGGAACAGGCACAAAAGGAACGAATCGGTTGATAATCTTCGACAGACCGATCAGGACAAGAAGAAGCAGCACTAAGCTGAATAGTTCCACATCACCATCTCCATCTCCATCTATAGATTGTTTGTATTAATAATACACCAAGCTAATGTATCCAGAAAATCAGGCAAATTTATTCCTTGACAAAATTATATATTTGTGTTATAATATATAATTTATCTATTGATTTAACCCTCCGATTCCGTTAAGATAAACTCTGCTTTTATCTTAACGTTTACGGGAGGATGAAGAATGAGAATTGCCGAAGGGCTGGAGATGCTGGAGATTGAAGCGCAGATTATGGGCGGAAGCGAGCGGATTTATCCCGTGCTGATGTGGGACGACGAGCATGTCATGCTCGTCGATACCGGATATCCGGGCATAACAGAGACCTTCCAGGCGGGATTTGCCGAAGCAGGAGTGGCCTGGGACAGGCTGGATACCGTCCTGATTACCCATCAGGATCTGGACCACATCGGCGGCTTACCCGCTATATTGGAGCAGCGGCCTTCCATACGGGTGCTGGCCCATCCCCTGGAACGCCCTTATATCGAAGGCGAACGGATGCTGCTGAAGCATACGCCCGAAGCGATTGCGGCGGCGGAGGCCATGCTCCCTCCGAATGTGCCAGCGGAATGGCGGCGGGCGTTCCTGCATGTGCTCTCCCATCCGCCGCGGGCCAGAGTCGACGCGGAGCTGACAGACGGTGAGGTTCTGCAGGTGGCCGGCGGCGTCACCGTGATCACGACTCCAGGGCACAGCCCCGGGCATGTCAGCCTGTACCACGACGCAAGCGGAACGCTGGTCGCCGGCGACAGCCTGACCGTTAAGGACGGCGAGCTGCATGGCCCCGATCCGCGGGCCACACCGGACATGCCGGCGGCGCTGGCCAGCTTGCGGCGATATGCCGGACTGACCATCCATACGGTCATATGCTATCACGGCGGCCTCTACCGGGGAGATGCCGGGAAGCGAATCGCCGAGCTGGCGGAGGGCAAGTAGGGAATCGGCCGCCAACGGCCACACGGCGCGAAGAACTTCATCCATATAAGTCGAGGTCGCCCAAGCGCTCCAGCCGATGCGAATACCAAACCAATGCCGACATCATATCAATGCCAAGGCAATGTCAAACCAAAGCCAAACAGCCATTTCCCGGCAGTACCGGGAAATGGCCGCATTTATATAAAATCCGCAGATAAGTTAAGGTTGAATCTCCTGTCTGGCTTGGCGCCATTTGTCATTCCAATGATCGAATTCACCCTGCAGGTTCCTGGCGACCGCCAGCTTCTGCACGATATCCCCGCTCCATAAATCGAAGCCCGCTTTGGAAGCAATCGTATATTAATCGCTGTCCAGCTCGATGTTCTCCATTAAAGCGGGTTTGGCGGCGAGGAACTCCTTCAGTTGAGGAAGGGACGGCTCTCTCGTCTTAACCGTCGGGATGAATCCGTTATCGTCGGCGTAGCCCGACTCCTCCAGCAAATACTTGAACCAGGCTTTTGCGGTCTTCATGTTCTTGCTGTTCTTGTTGATTACAAACCAGGCGTCGGAACTCATCAACGCGCTCAGTTTCCCGCTGTCCGATGTCGGAAACGGCTTGAACCCGATGTCCTCCGATTTTACATTCGTGCCGGATGTGCTCAGGATCTGCGGAATGACCCAATTCCCCAAATACATCATCGCCGCTTTTCCTTCGGCAAGCTCCTTCTTGGATTCCTCCCAATGGTTCGTATAAAGATCCGATTCCGTATAACCCTTCTGGATCAGATGCCGGATTATGCCGTAAGATTGTCCGACCGGATTGTCCTCCTGGAACGGGGAATCGGATGTGGTCATGAAATTCAGCACCTTGGCATCTCCCTGAATGACAGGCGCCATATTGACGCCCCACTGCGGCAATGTCCAGCCCGATGCGTAATTCACGTATACCGGAGTGATGCCGGCCTGCTTCAGCTTCTCACAGGCTTCATAGAAGGCGGTAGGCGTCGCCGGGAATTCCTTGATGCCCGCCTTCTCGAAAGCCGTCTTGTTATATACGAGTCCGAGTGCCGAGACACCGACCGTAGCCGCATAATGCTTATCCTCGAACGTCTTTCTATTATTATAGTAGAGCTTGTCCGTCAGTCCCAAATCATCGATGGGCTCAAAATATTCGGGCAAATTCTTGTCTTCCAGATCTCCCGGGAGAAGCAGCACATCTCCATAATCATTCGTCAGTATTTTGATCCGGATATCCGTATCATAATTCTTCATCACCGATACTTTCACATCCGTAACCGCCGGATATTTCTTCTTGAATCCTTCAATATAGCGGTCCATCATCCCGGAGTCCACCATTTCCTGCCGGTTCGTGATAAAAGTAATGCTGCCGCCGACTTCTGCCGAAGTCCCGGTTGTCTCCTGCTGCTTAGTTACGGTTGTCGTATTGCCATCACATCCGCTTATTGTCAATCATGCGGTCACACCCGGAAGGACACCAGTGGTTCCTTCAGGTAGACGGACAACTGATCCAGCTCTGCTGAGAGCTCTACAAGGCGGGCGTTCATGCCCACCTGTTCCTCGCAGACCGTCGCCACCTGCTGGGAGGACGCGGCTGTCTGCTCCGACACGGAGCTTACATTCAGAATGGTCTCATTGAGTTTCCGCTGCGCCCCGTTCAGCTCAGACACCGTATCGGCTACTTGAGCGGACCGGTTGTTGAGCTCCTTCATTCGTTCCTTGACCTGCGACAGGATCGATGAGGTCTCATTGACGGTCTCCACCTGCGACTGGTACAGCGGATACAGGCCGGTTAGAGTGTTGACGGTTGCGCCAACCTCTTCCTGGATTTTATGTGTAATGGTCCCGGCCACTTCAATCGACCGCTTGGTCTGCTCGGCCAGATGGCGAATCTCGTCCTGGCTATGTACGGGAACACGGACGGTCCCATCGACGCTTCATTGAGCCTGTCTTTAAGCCGAACCAGAGGTTTGGCGAACAGCCGGACCATAATATAACCGAGAATAATGGCAATTACCGCAGAAGCGGCAAGCGCGATATAGACGAACACCAGAATCCGGTTGGCGAGGCTCAACAGATCGCGAATCGGCATCTGCCCGGTCAAATACCAGCCTGTTACACTTGATTGGCTGTAAATATTCAGATTATCTTGTCCCGCCGTGTGTTCCATTGTGAATGCTCCTTGCAAGGCGCTGTTACCGCCTTCAGCCTCCGGCAGCACAAAAGAAGTGGGTTTGCCGACTTCTTCGGCCAAGCTTGAATAGACCACCTGCCGGGTCTCAGGATCGAATACCGTTATATCGGGACTACTCTTGGAAGACATCAGCTTCACTTCACCAAGCGGTTTGGACAGGGCATCCGAGTTAATTTCCACAAGCACGATCGCGATTGGCCCCGAATAATCCCTCAGCACCCGGGCATGCCCGATGCTGGACTGTCCGGTTACAAACGTGGAGGAAGCAGGGAGCCAGATGGCTTCGCCTTTGGTCTTGACCGCCTCCTTGAGCCAACTCTGCTTCGGAATAGAGCTTAAAGTTTTGTCAACAGACGATGCGACAGCCTTGCCATCCAGAGTGAACAGCGTCACTGAGCGAACCATCTCGTTGGAAGAAGCTGTATGCTGTAAGTAGGAGGTAATAGCCTTCTGCTGATCCAGATAATCCAGAGAGTTGGAGCCTGATGATACAAAAGCCCGCAGCTGGCCCAGAAAATCCGCATCGGCAATAAATTGCACCGAAAAATCGCGGTATCCGCCCAAAATCAGATCCACGTTCTTCCTGGTCTCATTCAATGTTTGTTCAGCGGAATCCGATACTTCTTCCACAATGGCATTTTTGGAAATCCGGTAAGCATTCCACCCCAAGACGCTGACAATGATAAATACCGATGTGAAAAAGAACAGGAACAGCTTGATCCCTATGCTCTTCCTGGGATTAAAGCGTCTAACTATGCTCGTCCATCCCTTTTTCGTTTCAATCATTCCCTCATGTCTCTTCATATTTGCCCCCCTTATTTTCTATAAAACTCTGTGTTGTTTCTTTATCGGCTTCCAAGTATTCTGATTCAATAGTCCTATATTGTAAATTTCTAGTCCTCTGTTGCGTTTCTTTGCTCCATCAGTATTAGGACTGCGGCAGATGCACAAAAACACCGATGCGATCCATGGATTGCTCCATGGATCGCCCGGTGTTTGCGCAAATGTAATATGAGCTGTCTGGCGAGCGGCCCGAACCCGTTCGGCAGCCGCTTCCTCATTCAAATGACTCGTTTACCGACGTCCCGTTCATCCGTGTTCAGCGTTCGGACCCGACAGTGAACCGTTCGCGAATATGCGCCGGACGCTCGATTTCGTCGGCCACGGCAACCGCATAATCCTCATAGCTTACATAACTTTCTCCCTCGGAATTGAGCAGCAGCCGGTCCTTCCCCGTCTCGTAAGCGCCGGTCCGGCGTCCAAGGGCAAAATTAGCCGATGGACTGATAAACGTCCAATTCAGGCCCTCAGTTCCCCGCAGAATATCCAGATTCTTGGCCTGGTTCAGCGCTATCGGCTTGACGAAATCCGGGAACCCGGGCGTATCAACTACACGGATTGTCTGTGCTTCGTCGGCATATAGACTTCCGGCTCCGCCTACCACGATTAGCCGGATATTCGGCGCATCCTTTAGCGCCCCGATCAAAACGTTGCCGGCCTCCACGTGAAGATGTTCCTGCCCCAGAGGCGCGCCAAAGGCGTTGACAACGGCATCAAATGGGGTGAGGTCTTCCGCGGTCAAGTCAAAAACGTCCTTCATGATAACCCCCGCCCCGCTGTCTGCGGCGCTGCCGGCTTTGCGTACAATTGCCGTTACGTCATGCCCCCGTTCCAATACCTCTTTTACAATCCGACTTCCTGCCTTACCATTTCCTCCGATTACTGCTACCTTCATAATTATAATTGTCCCCTTTACTCGTGATTAAGCCTGCAAGCCTTATGCTGCGACCAGCCGTATTCCGATATGCCACGGATCGTAAACCCCTGGTTCTCCTTCAAATT
Organism: Paenibacillus stellifer; assembly: GCF_000758685.1. Lineage (NCBI taxonomy): Bacteria > Bacillati > Bacillota > Bacilli > Caryophanales > Paenibacillaceae > Paenibacillus > Paenibacillus stellifer. Next base: position 2,488,564 of record NZ_CP009286.1, on the reverse strand, counting down.
CCGTGAGCTCGAAGCCGGCATCCACCAGCCGCCGCAGCACCAGGCTGCGATCCTCTTCACTTGGAAGCTGAATCGTGAAATAGTCGATGCCCGGTGCATTCGGCGATGCCGGCTTCGCTCCCTCTCCGGCCCATACGTTAAGACCTATGTGATGATGGTATCCTCCCGCCGATACGAACAGCGCAGAGCCGCCGTACCGGGCGACAAGCTCGAACCCGAGAACTCCGCAGTAGAAGTCTTGGGCTTTCTTAAGATTGCCAACATGGAAATGCACATGCCCGATAACTGTACCCGCCGGAAGACCGTTCCACTGGAGTCCCTCGGAATCGGCAAGCAACCCCTCCACGTCCACCGGGTCGGTTCCCATCACCACATGCCCCTCCAGATCATACTGCCATGTATCGCGCGGGCGGTCCCGGTACAGCTCGATGCCGTTGTTGTCGGGGTCCTGAATATACAGCGCCTCGCTGACGAGATGATCGCCCTGGCCGATCTCGATTCCAGAAGCAATAAGATTGCGCAGCACAAGCCCAAGGGATGGACGATCCGGCAGCAGGATGGCGAAATGATATAAGCCCGCTGCCGAACGGCGGCGCTGTCCCTCGCCTTCCCCGACTTCCCGTAGGATCAACAGCGGCGAGACGCCGTCTGCTGTCAGCTCAGCTCTTCCTTCCTCTCTCCGCAGCACCCGAAATCCGACAGTATCCTGATAAAAAGCCAACGAGCGCTCCAAATGGCTTACCCGAAGCTGTACCGCTCCCAGTTTCAGCCCCTTCGGCAGAACTTCCGTTGTATGCATTACGCTTCCTCCTTCATGTGTCGTTGTATCATAGCTTCTCCAATTGCATGCCGCATCATCATGTAACAAACATAGTTACAAACTAACTATAATTAGTATAGCAGGTATCCTAAAGTTTGTATAGTCGAATTCTTAATACAGTCTGCTGCCTCTGGAGAGTAGCATAAATGCGCAGCAAAAGACCCCTCCTTCAGCTTGAAGGGAGGGGTCAAAGATTGTTAAGACTGCTGGGGCCAGCTATTTCTCGGGTCGTATTCGACATCTGCCCGGGCTTACCGGCGACTACAGATGATCTGAATCGGGCTCAGCCTCCGGCAGCAGCAGCATGGCTGGGAAACTGTCTCTGAAGCTCGATTGCGCGGCATACCTGCCGCCCATTGGCCGCCAACTAAATAAAGCTGTCAGCCAGACTGCGGAACACAAGCTGTTCTCTGAATTCTTCAAGAGTTAACGAATCGGAGAGGTCTTCTTTTCTAACGATCACGATCTTCTGCTCATTCGCAGACAAGTGAAAATAGTTGTCGTCAAATATCGCATCGCTGCCGTTCAGATCGAGCTCAATGAACATCGCAAAGGCTGTGGAGCCGACAATCAGCTCAAAATGCTCCTCTTCCTCTTTGACGCTAACAGACAATTTGGCGGGTTGAAGCTTGAAATGCTTGGCCGGTACAAAAATGGTCTTGCCCGCGCTAAGCGTATGCCCGTCCGATTCGAATGCATATTCCAGGTAGTGGGATCTCAGTTGATCGACCGAGCTCAGCACATCGCTGAAATCGAGCGTTTGGCAGGCGGCTGCGGACAGTCCGGCCGCTGTTGCCCCGATCTCTCCCGATTGAATGACAGAGGAGGCTGAATCGCGAAGCTTCCAGACCACTTTGCCCGCCACATCGTCCAGTGTTTCATTGTTAATATGTAGAGAGACCCGGCTTCCTTCTTCCTCCGCAGAGATCAGCACCGGGGAGTAGAAGCGTTTGGCCGTATAGTGCAGCGCCTTCCATCTTCCGTGATAATCGACGCTGGCCCATGAAGCGACCGGCCAGGAATCATTCAGCTGCCAGTAGATGGCCCCCATGCATCTGCCCCGGTTCCGTCTCCAGTGTTCAACCCCGTAGCGGACGCCTTCGGCCTGAATGAGCTGAGATACATACAGAAAGGATTGAAAATCCTTTGGCATTTTAAAATACTGGGACACATAATGAATCATCGGCGACAGGCCGTCTTCATGCTTCTGGTGATTTTCCATTACAGCTGAGAAGACGTTCCGGTCCTCCGGAAGCGAGAAAGCTTCGACCGTCTTGATGGACGGGAAGGATTGCAGCCCGAATTCGGACATGAACCGCGGATTCCGTTTGCGGAAATCGGTGAACGGCTCGCGCCCATGCCAAATGCTCCAATCATGCATATCCCCGAAGTCCTGGCTGTTCGGACGGTCAAATCCGCCGAAAGAAGAAGGGGAAGCGAGTCCTCTGGTACGTAATTGCCGCCCATAGCGAAAATTTCAAGCCCGTTCACGCAGTAAGCGAAGGATTTGCCCCATTCGTCTCTCTGCTGGTTGACCGTAACGGTGCGAAGCCCGATTCTAAACGCACGTTCATCCAGAATGGCGCCATCGCTGCAAATTTGAACCCGGATCTGATAAAGCGGCTGTTTCCCGAACCCGCTCGGCCACCACAACTGCGGCTGCGCAACATGGAGATCCAGATACCCGGTCGTTTCCGACATGGGGAACTGACATGAAGACAAACGCGCACCATCCGGATCGGTCAATTCAAAACGCACCTCGACCGGGCTCTCCGGCTTGTACTCCAGCCCCACTTTAACATTCAGGTCTACACCCTGGTCCCCCTTATGCTGCTGTGTTACATAGACTTCATCAATACGGGTATGGGACAGGGCAATCAGCTTCACCGGCCGCCAAATCCCCATGTCTGGCAGACTGGGACCCCAATCCCACCCGAACATGAAGTGAGCTTTGCGCAAATAAGGAAATCCCGGAGAGCCATTGACGGACCAGATCGGCTGGGCTTTCGATTTCTCACGGATATACTTCAGCGGCGAACGAAAGATGACGCCAATAGTGTTCTCGCCCTCGCAGATGAATGGCTTAACGTCAAACTCGTAGGTTCTGTGCATGTTATCCGTCCGGGCGATTTCCCGGCCGTTGAGCCGGATTTCAGCCAGTGTATCAAGCCCTTCGAAGCGAAGAACGATCCGCTCTTCGGTCAGGAATTCGGCGCCAATCATAAAGCGCTTCTCATACTCGTAATCATACTCGGACAGCTTGACCGCTTCCTGGTCATTCTCCCGGTAGAAAGGATCTTCCATCTGTCCGGCGTTCAACAAATCACTATAGACCGAGCCCGGAACGGAAGCTTCCGTCCACTCGCTCTGGTCAAGCCGCTTCATCGACCAGGCTCCGTTCAAATCCAAAATATTCATCTCGAATGTCACTCCTGGATCGCAATGTATCATTTTAACCTCTTTCAGCAACAGTCTATCAGAGAATCATATGAAATACTTGTCTTGAACGCTCATATAATGGAAATCTACACATACACCGCTGCATCCCACATGGGTCCGAATACCGAATCCCATCTGTTCACCGTTCCTTCGCTCAGCTATGCCTCTCCCATCCACACCCATGATTTCTTTGAGCTGTTCCTGGTGACCCAGGGGAAAGCCCGCCATATCGTGAATGATGCCTGCCAGCCGGTAACCGTAGGCACGCTTGTCTTTATTCGTCCGGAAGATATTCATTATTATGAACGGGATGGAGACCATGACTGCGAATTCATCAATATATGTTATACCCGGGAAGCGATGAATCATGTTTTTACTTTTCTGGAAAAAGCTATTGATCCCCAAAATCTGTTGGCCACTGTGCTGCCCCCTGTTACCGTTCTTCCGGCGAGCGAAACGGAACGTCTGAAAGACCGGCTTGAACGGATTCGCCTTGTTCCGGACAAGCCACAGGCTGCGGGACTGCTGCGGGCTATGCTGGCCGAGCTGCTCACGCTGTTCTTCTGGAAGCAGCAGCGTACGAGGGAAGATGCGATTCCGCCCTGGCTGGAAGATCTGCTGCTGCAAATGCAGCGGAAGGAGAATTTCGTCGAGGGGGTTCAGCGGATGTATGAGCTATCGGGACGCAGCCCCGGACACCTGAGCCGGGTATTCCGGTCACTGCTTCACACTACGCCGGTTCTGTATATCAATCAGCTTCGGCTGGACTACGCCAAGTACATGCTGGCCACCACCGATCTCGGTATTATGGACATCGCGCTCTCAGCCGGATTTAATAACCTTAGCCATTACTATCATTTGTTCAAAAAGGAATACGGACTGACCCCGCTTGCTTACCGTTCTCTTCATCGTTAAGCTGTTACGAAAAAAAGCATCCGCTCCGTATGCCGGAATGGATGCTTCATGTTGATCTTCATACAGGAAGCTGCGACGAGATTTGGGCGAGCGTTACCTGCTGCAGCACATCCTCCATCGCCTGCTGGGCCATAAGGAACACCGGGATAATCGCCCCTGCTATATTTTGGCCAACCGGACATTCCGGGCTTGGGTGCTCGTGCACAGCGAACAGCGACCCTTCGCCAACGGCATCCACCGCCTGGTAAATTTCCAGCAGTGTTATCTGTTCCGCCGGCCTGGCCAGCTTCGCTCCCGCAATTCCCGGCTTCACTTCGATCAGTCCCGCTTTGCCGAGCATGCTGCTGATCCGGCGGATAACGACCGGATTGGTGCCGACGCTTCCGGCGATCCAGTCCGAGGTGTTCCGCCCTTCCCTGTTGGTGTCAATCAGGGCCAAGATGTGGATGGCGACCGCAAATCGGGTGCTGATATTCATAACAAACTTCTCCTTTGCCTAGTCAATCATTTGAAACCATCATAGTTACGTTAAGATTTGTTGTCAATCCCGGCGAGGATCGCAGCCGTCTGGGGTCCGTATTTGCGGGATAGACGCGATTTGCCGAGATTGGATTTCACAATCCGGATAACGGCGGGATCATCCAGCGAAGCCAGCCGGGACAGCAGCTCAAAGCCCGCTCCCGGCTCGGCGGCTGCCATTACGCTCAGCGCATATTCCAGCCCCTTGCACAGTACGCGGAAGGGTTCCGCTTTGCGCTCCGGTCCGGTTACCTCCACAATGCTCTCCGTGATTTCGCCCGCCAACCCCAGCGCATAGACCGCCGCCTCCCGGTCCTTAAGGAGCGGCGGATGGGCAAGAGCCGCAACGATCGCACGCTGCTCCAGCAAGCTCGCACCGCTCTTCCACTGCGCAAGCACATCGGCGAGCAGCCCGAAATCCGCCTCGCCGATGCACTGAAGGCCCATGGCCGCCGCCTCCCGCGTTCTCCAGCGGGAATCATTCGCAGCAGCGCGAAGAATGGAGGCGATCTCCTGCCTCTGTGCTGGAGACGCGAAGCTGTAATGAGCGCCGAGCGTAAGACAGGCGCAGAACGGCAGGAATTCGCGCGGATCGCCGGTCCCAGCCTCCGCAGATGGCAGCCGCGCCCAATCGGTCAGCATGTCCCACCATTCGCCAGACATGCCGCTGTGAGCAAACCCCGACGCGAAGCGCCCCGCAAGCTCCAAGTTGCCTCTGGGGCCGGGCAGGCGGCTTTCAGCGGTCAGATAAGCCTCCAGCTTCTTCCGATCATCCGGCCCAGGGGACATCTCCAGCGTCATGAACTCTTCGCCAGACTTGCGCTCCGCCCGGCTCATTGTTCTCCTCCGTGGAGGACAATGTCTACTCCCTGCAGCTCGTAAGGATAATCAATCTGCTTCTTCACAGCCCGGGCGGCCTCTTCACCCGCGAGAAGTCCAACAACGTACAGCCCGAGATCGATCGAAGTCGAGACGCCCCCGCCTGTGATCACACGGCCGTCATGCACAATCCGGGCATTGCCGACTTCCCGGCAGTACGGCTTCAGCAGTTCGGAGGCGTTAGGGTGGGTTGTCGCTTTCTTCCCCTCCAGCAGTCCCGCCGCTCCGAGAAGCAGCGATCCGGTGCAGACGGAGACGATCCATTTCGCCTCTCCGGCACCCTTCAGCCAGGAGATGAAGTCCTGATCATAGCGCAGACTCCGGGTACCCCATCCGCCGGGCACAAAGACAAGATCATACCCCGACAGATCCGGAAGCACCCTGCCGGGCCTGATCTCAAGCCCCTGATCATCCTTGACCGAATCGGATGCCGCGCAGACATCCCATTTAAGTTCGGCATAGGACTCGAAATGCCGCAAGCGGATGACAACATCATAGAAACCCGCAAAATCCAGAAAGGTGACTCCGTCAAATAACACGAACGCAATGTTCATCCCGAATAACTCCTTTGATATTTTTGGTGAAAAAATATACAAATGAGCATTTTGCATTTATCCAATAAAGCGATTCCAAAGCCAAGAATATATGGACCGTAACAATTGTATCTGCCTATATATTCCATCTGCGGTTATAATCGAATTATGCAAAATGCTGAAATAAGAGCCATGAACACAATACTGGGTGTAAACGCACAAGGAGGCTTATGTATGGATAGTCTGGAGGAACTCCGGAACAAGCTTGAGGAGCATGAGGTGGAATATGAGCTTCTCACCCACGAGCATACGGCCCGGACCGCGCAGGAAGGGGCGGCGATGCTGGGTATCGAACTGGGCCAGACGGCGCCGACGCTTATTGTGAAGACGCCGGAAGTGTATCTGGCGCTGATCGTCTCCGGCGAGCGCGGCCGGGTTAACCTGGAGGAGGCGGCAGCGCTGATCGGAGCGGCCTCGCTGCGGATGGCAAGTCCCCGGGAAGTGCTGGAAATTACGGGGTATGAGGTCGGCTCCGTTCCTTTTGTGCTGCAGCTGCCCTGCATCCTGGACCGCAAGCTGCTCCGTCATGATTACGTCTACGGCGGCACAGGCAAGGCGGGCACAACCCTCAAGCTGCACCCGCTCGCGCTGGAGACTCTTAACGAAGTGATCGCTTACCTCGATTAAGGCTTCGTCAGAATGATCGGCCGGCCTTTCGTTACAATTATCGTGTGCTCGAACTGGGCGACACGGCTGTTGTCCGGGACGGTCAGTGTCCATCCGTCGCTCTGCTGATCCACGTATTCCGCGCCGGTCGACAGGAACGGCTCGATTGTAATAACCTGATTCGGCTTCAATACCGTGGTCTCCCGCGGATTGAAGTACGGCAGAATTTCATGGGGCTTGTCGTGAAGGGATTTGCCAATGCCGTGGCTGCACAGATTGCGTACGACACGGTAGCCGCGTCGGCGGGCCTCCATCTCCATCGCCTTCCCGATTTCGTTCACGCGCATGCCCGCACGCAGATGGGAAATGACGGCAAGCATCGTCTCCTCAGTGCTTGAGCACAAATGCTGAAGCTTCTGATTGTACGGCGGAAGCTGAAACGACACCCCCGAATCTCCGAAGTAACCGTTCAGTTCAGCGGAGACATCGATATTGATCAAGTCACCGGCCCGGATCACTCTCGGTCCCGGGATGCCGTGCGCTACCTCTTCATTGACGCTGATGCAGGTGTCGCCCGGGAAATCATAGGTTTCCCTTGGAGCTGATTTGGCTCCGAAGCTGCGCAGAATATCCGCGCCGATCTGGTCAAGCTCCAGCGTTGTCATGCCGGGCTTGACGCTTTTTTTCATTTCGGCGATGGTGTGGCCGACCACTCTTCCCACCGCTTTTAGTCCTTCCAAATCCTGTTCTGTCTCGCTTATCATCGTGTTCATCCTTTCTACTCTGCTGCCGGCCGCAGCCGGCTTACCGGACTCTCCCGGTGGCAATGGCAGCGGCATAATCATGTCTGCCGTTCTTCTCCGCCATACAGGCGGCCGACTGCCAGTCGTACGCAATTAGTCTATGCTCCGTCACCCAGCCCGCTTCCGGATTTCTCCGGACCAATACGTAACTGGCGCAGGTTGTTCCCGATTCCATGACATGGGGGAACGGCAGCTCGTCCTCGTATGCGGGGAGTCCTACGCTTCCCGCATTGACAGCCCATCTACCGTCCGGCATGATAATCCTGCGGTAGACGTGGCTGTGTCCGCAGAAAAAGCCCTGATCCCCCAGGGACACCAGCTCATTCTGAAGAGTCAGGCCTGTTTTGTACGAGACGCCGGCTTCGGTTACTTCCTCAAGAAGGTATGTCTTGTTGTCATCAGGGGTTCCGTGGCAGAACAGCAGCCCGTCTTGTCTCCACAAAGGCTGATGCTGCGTGATCCAGTCCTCCATTTCGGCATCAAGCAGCGGCTTGACATGCCTATAGGTCGGGGACTCCGAATGTTCTTCCAGCAGAGCTTCATCGCAATTCCCCATAATATGGACGGCACTGCCGAGCCCGGCAAGCAGCCGGTAGGTTCCGATCGGATCGATTGGCCCAAAGAGGCTGTCGCCAAGGTTGATGACAAGCTCCGCCCCGCAAGCCTCCGCATCCTGAAGTACCGCCCTCAGAGCCGGCGAGTTGCTATGTATGTCGGAAATGACCGCAAGAGTACCGTTCAACAACCGATTCCCCCTCCCGTATACGTCACCTTTCATTATAACAGTCTATTCCGTCAAAATCGAAACCACATATGCAAGGATAAACGCCTGACGGCGTCCTTTAGACGCCATGCGTTTACCGAGAAATAGAAGACCTATTATAAGCAACAACTTATAATGACTTATATTTCGAAAGTCCCCGGCTGTCAACGATAACCGGGGACTTGCAGCAAAGAATCACAGCACTAGCGGACACCAGCCGCCTGAAGCCATGCTTCGGTTATGAGGGCATGTCCCGCGCTCGAAGGATGCACACCGTCGCCCGCCCAGTAAGCGGGAGCGGCTTTCATGGAAGCCGCTGCGAACAGTCTATCCAGGGGCACCAGCTGTGCGCCGTATTCCCGCGCAAGCTTCCGGACAACATCAATCTTTGGATTGAGGTCCTCTCCCCAATCCCGGTCCAGGCCTTCTACCGGCAGCACGAAGGGTTCAATCAGAATAAGCTGCGCATCAAGCGCTTCGCGCGTCCGGTCAAGCAGCAGCCGGTAGTTTCGTTCATACTCTTCCGCCGTCGTCTCCTCGCCATAGTTGTACCGGCGCCAGGTGTCGTTAACACCGATGTAGATCGACACCCAGCTCGGCTTCAGGGCGATGCAGTCCTTCTCCCATCGGCGGACAAGATCGATTGTGCGGTGGCCATTGATACCCCGGTTGTAGAAGGTCAGGTTCTTGTCCGGATACAGCATCCCCAGCTTCGCAGCCACCATCAGCGGATACCCGTGTCCCAGCGAGCCTGGATCCCGGTAATCGCGTCCAACGTCGGTAATGCTGTCGCCAATAAACAGAATTACATCATTGCTCTTGAACGGCATCGCTTCATTCCTCCCCGTTATTTCAAGTAGCCGTCCCAATAGACGAGCCCGCCTGAATAGTTATAGTAAACATCGTGAACATAAGATTTCTGAAGGGCATATGTCTTGAAATAGTGCAGCGGAATAATGACCATTTGATCCATCAGCAATTGTTCGGCCTGGCGGTACAGCTTCATTCGGGCCGAGGGATCGGCGGTCTGCATGGCGGAGCGCATATAGGCGTCGTACTGCGGATTGCTCCAGCCGCTGTCGTTGTCGGTGCTCCATGAGGTGAATATCTCCAGAAATGAGGCAGGATCATTATAATCCGCCGACCAGCCGGCTCTGGCAATGTCGTAATTCAGCGCCATGCGGTTGCTTAACAGCTCTTCCCACGGCTGCTCCTCCATATTGACTTCAATACCGAGGGTCTCTTCCCACATTCTGGTGACAGTAGAAGAAATATATTCATTACCTTCATTATAGATTAGCGTCGTCTCAGGGAACTTCGTGAGTCCCTCCTCCTGAAGACCTTTCTTCAGCAGCTCCCGCGCTTTGGCGGTGTCTTCCTTGAAGTATGCGGCTGTGGCCTCTTCGCGGAACGGTTTCTTGGCGCCCAGGATGCCCGGTGGAACAAAAGCATACGCTGGTGTAGCGCCCGTAACCTGCTCTCTGACAATACTCATAGCCAAGGCCCGCCGGATGTTGACATTGTCAAACGGGGGCTTGGTTACATTGAAGACAAAATAATACGTGCTGGCCGGATTGTAGGTATGCGCGTCATTCCTCATCGTCTTATCCAGGCTGGAGGGGTAGATATTCAATTCGGAAGCCTGCGACCAGTCGATCGAACCGTCCTTATAGCTCGCTAATTCCTTATCCGGATCATTCTGTATGCCAATCCGAACCTGCTTGAAATGAACATCCCCGGCGGAGAAGTACGCTACGTTCTTGGTCAGCACAATCTCTTGGTCTTGCACCCATTTGGTCAGTGTAAAAGGGCCGTTGCCGACGAACGTTTGGGCAGATTCCGCCCAATTCGGGTTCTTCTTGACGACGGCCGGATTGACCGGGAAATACGATCTTGTGGCCGCCAGCTGCAGGAAGTAAGGCGTACGGCTGCGAAGCGTCACTTGAAGAGTAGCATCATCCACCGCCTTAACGCCGATTTGTCCGCTGTCCTTCAGCTTGCCATTATAGTAGTCCTCTGCACCCGCCAGACAAAAAAGCATGTAAGCCTGCGGCGAGCCTGTAGCGGGATTCAGCACTCTTTTCCACGCGTACTCGAAATCAGATGCCTTCACCTTCTGTTTGTTAGTCCACACAGCGGCGCTTCGCAGCTTGAAGGTATAGGTCTTCCCATCCTGGGAAACCGTCCATGATTTGGCAACCGCCGGCTGGATTTCACCATTCTTGCCGGTTCGCACAAGCCCCTCCATAATCCCCCTTATCACTACGTCGCTGGTGCTCTCCGCAGTAAGCGCGGGGTCTAGTGAAATCGGATTCGCGTACAGGTTAAAGCGAAAAATCTGCTCCCTTCCCGCAGCCCAGCTGTCATGTGCAAGTCCTGTCATCACAACAAGCAGACAGAGCACCCAGGTTATGATTCTCTTAATCACCGAACTCCCCCTTTTTTATCATGCAAATACAAATACTGTATGACACCAGGGAGATTTAGGCAATAGAAAAAACAAACTTGCAGGATGTGCGGGAAATATCATTGACTACACCAAATCACTGTGATATGTTTACTAAGTAACTAATAGTAAGTATGTTAACTTAATAAATCAAATTAGTTTTTGTGGAGGTCCTAATCAATGAATACGCAAGCCGCCAACCCTTTCCTGGATATCGTCCAAGCCCGCCGCTCCGCCATGAATTTCGTGGAAGGCATCGCCATTCCGCAGCAGGAGCTGGAAGAAATATTCTCGCTGACAAGACTGGCGCCATCCGCCTATAACCTGCAGCATGCCCGTTATGTCGTCGTATCCGATCCGGCTGCGAAGGAACGCGTCCGGGACAGTGCTTACGGCCAATACAAAATCCATACCGCTTCCGCTGTCATCGCCGTGATCGGGGACATGCATGCTTACAAGCAGGCTCCGGAAATCTATGACGGGTTGAAGCTGCTGGGTGCGATGTCGCCTGAAGAATACGACGGAACGATGAAGGCGATCAACGACGCCTATGAAGGCAACGAGGCCTTCCAGCGGGATGAAGCGATCCGGAACGCCTCTCTGTCCGCCATGCAGTTCATGCTGATTGCCAAAGCCAAGGGCTGGGATACATGCCCGATGATCGGCTTCGACCCTGAAGCGCTTAAAGAGACGCTTGGCCTGCCGGACAACCAGGTTCCGGTTATGCTGATCACGATCGGCAAGGATAACCAGCGCAAAATCAGACCCCGCGGCTACCGCAAGCCCGTTAATGAGTTCGTGGATTTTATCTGATAAGCAGCGGCTGGTGAACTCGATTCATTCCAGATGCGTCAGATACCCGCTTTAACCGAATATGTCTGTAAAAAAACACCCCCTTTCGCAGGAGCTTGGACAAGCTTCCGCGAAAGGGGGTGAATTGATTTAGGCGCGGGCGTTCATCCGCAGATGCCGACAAGCCGCTAGGCGGTTGCGAATTGGCTGTTGTAGAGCTGTGCGTAATACCCGCCTTGACGAAGCAGTTCGTCGTGGGTGCCGCTCTCCGCAATGTCTCCGTCCTTCATGAACAGAATCAGATCGGATTCCCGTATGGTGGACAGCCGATGGGCGATCACGAAGCTGGTGCGGCCGTCCATCATGCGGAGGAACGCCTTCTGGATGACGATCTCGGTCCGGGTGTCGATGCTGCTGGTTGCCTCATCCAGAATCAGCATCGGAGGATCGGCCAGCATGACGCGTGCGATGGTCAGAAGCTGCTTCTGGCCTTGCGACAGGCTCTCGCCGGAACCGCCAATCACGGTATTATAGCCGTCCGGCAGACGCTTGATGAAGCCATGAGCGTTCGAGGCTTTCGCTGCGGCTATGACCTCTTCGTCCGTCGCATCCGATTTGCCGTAAGCAATATTGTCCCTCACGCTGCCTCCGAACAGCCACGTATCCTGAAGCACCATGCCGAAACCGCGTCTCAGACTATCCCGTGTCATTTCCCGGATATCCGTACCGTCGATTACAATGCTTCCTCTGTCTACATCATAGAACCGCATCAGCAGATTGACGAGCGTCGTCTTGCCGGCGCCTGTCTGTCCGACGATCGCAACCCGGGTTCCCTGCTTCACCGTCAGGCTGAAGTCCTTGATCAGCGGACGCTGCGGATCGTAAGCGAAGCCGACCCGTTCGAAGGCGATCGTTCCCTGCTGCGGCTCCCGGTCAAGCGCGTCAACCGCATCCGGAGACTCCGGTTCCAGATCCAGAATGGCGAATATCCGCTGTGCGGAAGCAGTCGCCGACTGAAGCTGCGTCAACACGCCCGTAATTTCATTGAAGGGCTTGGCGAACAGATTGGAGTATATCAGGAAGCCCGTCAGATCGCCCACGCTGAGCCGGCCTGCGATGATAACAAGGCTGCCGATTATCGCGATCACGGAGAAGGTAATATTATTCACGAGCCGGGTAGTCGGTCCCGACAGGGAGCCGTAGAACTGGGATTTGACCCCGGCCTCGTACAGCTCGTCATTCAGCCGCTCGAAGCGTTCATAGGTCTGGTCTTCATAATGAAAAGCCTGCACGATTTTTTGCCCGCCGACGATCTCCTCGACATAACCGTTGAGACCGCCAAGCACTTTGGCCTGATCCCGGAACAGCTGCTGGGACCGGGTCGTGATGAACTTCGCCATATAGTAGGAAGCCGGAGCGGACACCAGCACGACCAGCGTCATCAGCGGACTGATGTACAGCATCAGAATCACCGCGCCAGCGATGGTCACAATGCCGGTGATCAAGGTCTGGAAGCCCTGAAGCAGTCCGTCCGAGACGGCGTCCATGTCGTTCACGAACCGGCTGATCAGGTCGCCCTGCGGATGATTGTCGTGAAACTTAAGCGGCAGGACGCCCAGCTTGTCGAACAGCTCGGTGCGCAGGCCGTTCACCGTCTCGTAGGCAATCCGGTTCGTGAGATAGGTCAGCAGCCAGCCGAGCAGCGATCCAGCCGCATAGATTGCCGCCAGCGCGCCGATTATCGCCAGGAGCGAATGAAAGTCCACCTTCCCGGGACCGACCATGTGATCGACGGCCCGCGAAATGAGAAGCGGACCTACAAGGCTGGCGACGACGCTGAGTACGGCGCACAGCGCAGCCAGTATGGCCTGCGCCCGAAACCGGGCTGTATATGAGATGATTCTCTTCCAAGTCTGTGTTCCGTTCATCTTGCCGCCTCCTCTCCGGTCAGCTGGGAATTGCAGATTTCCCGGTAAATCTCGCAGCTGCCGAGCAGTTCTTCATGCCGGCCCATGCCGGCGATAGCCCCGTCGTCGAAGACGATAATCCGGTCAGCCTGCATGACGGTGCTGACCCGCTGGGAGACGACAAGCGTCGTCTTCCCCGCGCGGCTCTCCTTCAATGCCCGCCGGAGCGCCGCGTCCGTGGCGAAATCCAGAGCACTAGAGGAATCATCAAGAATCAGAATTTCCGGATTTCCGGCAACCGCCCTGGCGATCGTCAGCCGCTGCTTCTGTCCGCCGGACAGGTTCAGCCCGCCTCTTGCGACCGGAGTATCCAGCCCTTCCGGAAGTCTGGAGACGAACTCCTCCGCCTGGGCGATGGAAGCAGCTTTCCGAATCTCCTCATCTGTGGCATCAGTCTTGCCCCAGCGGATATTATCCGCGATGCTGCCTGTGAAGAGCACGGCTTTCTGCGGCACGATACCGACCAGCTCCCGGAGCTGCCGGAGCGGGTAATCCTTCACATTGACTCCGTTCACCCGAATTTCACCCGAGTAAGCCTCGTAGAAGCGCGGAATCAGCTGAATGAATGTCGATTTGCCGGAGCCGGTGCCTCCGATCAGCCCAATCGTCTCTCCCTGCCGAATCGTGAGCGTAATGTCACTCAGTGCAAGCTCGCTGCCTCTGCTGTACCCGAACGATACGCAGTCAAATTCGATGGCCGGAACGGAAGAGCCGGAGACGACCGGGAAGCCGGCAGGCTTCGCCTGCCAGTTCTCCTGCGGGTCTGCGATGGAGCTGACCGTGGAGAGAACCTCGTTCACCCGGGCAAGCGAGGAATTCGCCTTCGTGAAAATAATGACCAGATTCGATACGACAATCAACGCCAGCAGAATCTGGGTAACATAATTAATAAATGCGATGATTTCACCCTGAGACAGCCGGCCGGCGTCAATATGCAGGCCGCCCACCCACAGAATGGCGAGAATGGCGGCATTGACCACAAGCGAGGTCAACGGACTGAGCAGCGCCGAAATGCGTCCGACCCGCAGCGCCGTGGACATCACCTCATCCGAGGATTCGGCGAACCGTGCACGCTCCTTGGCCCGCTTGGCAAATGCCCGGATGACCCGGATGCCGGAGAAGTTCTCGCTGAGCACCTGCGCGATCCGGTCCAGCTTCTGCTGGTAAAGCCGGTACAGCGGAGAAGAACGCGAGATGATCCAGTAAATAAGCACACCGAATACCGGCGCCGCCGCCAGCAGGATCAGCGACAGCCGCAGGTCGAGGAACATCGCCATGATGATGGCGCCGATGACGATGAACGGCGCGCGGATGACGAGCCGGATCAGCATCGCGACCGCAAGCTGCAGCTGGTTGACGTCGCTCGTAATCCGGTTGATCAGGGACGGCGTCCCGAATCGGTCCAGCTCGGCGTAGGACAACGAGGAAATATGCTTGAATATGGCGTTCCGCAGCCGGGTCCCGAAGCCCTGGGACGCCCGGGAGGCCGAGTATTGGCACACCATCGAGCATGCGAAGCCGAGTATGGACATCAGCAGCATGAGGCCGCCCATCCGGTACACATAGGACGAATCATGGCCCCCGATTCCCTTGTTGACGATCAGCGCGACGATTGTCGGCAGCAGAAGCTCCAGAATCGCTTCGAACAGCTTGAAGATCGGCCCGATAATCAGTTGCTTGCGATAAGGTTTAAGAAAGATCGATATTTTATTCATTGCCTGCACTCCACCCATTGGATTCTCACTTCAACACCGTTATGATTATGACATATCCAAATCCATATTAATAATATTGGATTCGTATTTGTTCCATACTTTTTTCATATCTAAAATTCCAAGGGATGAGAGATTACATGGATTTGAGACAGCTTAAATATTTCCTGACGATCGCGGAGGAAGGACAAATCACCTCCGCAGCGCGCAAGCTGCAAATGGCTCAGCCTCCCCTGAGCCAGCAGTTGAAGCAGCTGGAGGAAGAGCTGGGAGTGCAGCTTGTCCAGCGGGGTCCCCGCAGCATCCGGCTGACCGACGCCGGAGTTATGTTGAGAGACCGGGCGAGGCAGATTCTTGAGCTGGCCGACCGGACTGCCAGGGAGCTCGGCGAGCATGTCAAAGGGATGACGGGGACGCTCTCGATCGGAACGGTGTCATCGTCCGGCTCGGCGCTTTTTCAGGACCGGCTCAGCGAGTTCCATCGTGCGTACGAAGGCGTGAAATTCGACATTCATGAGGGGAACACCTTCAAAATCCTCGACCTCCTGAACCGGGGCATCGTGGAAATCGGGATAATCCGCACCCCCTTCCACGCTTCCAGCCTGGAATGCCGGTATGCCGAATCCGAGCCGATGATCGCCGTCATGACCCGCGAGCTCGCGTTCGCAGAGAGCCGTTCTTCCATCGAGTTCGGCGAACTGAAGGACCGGCCGCTTATCATTTACCGCCGCTTCGAGCAGCTGATTACGGACGCCTGCCTGGAGAACGGCTTCGAGCCGGACATCTTCTGTATGAACGACGATGCCCGGACGACACTGACCTGGGCCGGATCGGGCCTCGGCATCGGAATTGTCCCGAGATCCGCTTTCGGACTTGTAAGCCGGGACAATCTGCTCTATAAAGTAATTAACAGCGATTCGCTGCGGACCCGGATTGCCGCCGTACGGATGAAAGGAAGATTCAGTTCGGCGCTGGCCGACCATTTCTTCGAGAGGTTTGGAGAGTAGAAAGGTCTTGGATGAATCCGCTGATCAGGAGGGATTGCACATGGTTCCGTTCATCGTACTGATTGCGTCTTTCGTGCTGCTCCGTCTCTTGGGCCTGCTCGGCCTGGACTACTTGGACGAATGGCAGCATCCGCTGCAGATCGCCTGTGCGCTCATGCTGATCACGGGCGCCTCTGCCCACTTCGGACGGCGGCGCGCCGATCTCGTCGCGATGGTGCCGCCCTCATTATACAAACCCGGCTTCATGGTTACGCTCACCGGCTGTCTCGAAATTGCGGGCGCCTCCGGCTTGCTCATTCCACCGATTGCCCAGTCCGCCTCCTGGTGTCTGGCGATTCTGCTGATCGCCATGTTCCCGGCGAACGTTCATGCGTCGCGGATGGGGCTGAGCATCGGCGGCCGGCCGGTCCCGGCTCTTGAGATCCGCCTGCTCATCCAGCTTCTGTTCATTGCCGCTATCCTTATGGCGGGCTGGCCGGAGCAATGAGCGCCTCTATATTAGACATGCTTCGGTTATGTCCGTGGACCGATCCGTAGAAGGGAATCGACCCGAAGAAGCCTGCCTCGGGGAACGTTCGTCTTACCGCGGCCGGCGGCCGGGTTACATTACAATTGCTTACATATCATGACCCCTTCTTAAGGGCGACACGGCTTCGTCCATTGTTGCAGCGGATGCGGTTGTGCTAAATTAAGGAAAGCGAAACGACACTCATATCTTTCAAGAGGACAGGTGAACAAATTGCAGAAATACGGATTCTCCAGAGTGGCCGCCGCCTCACCCGAGCTGCGGGTGGCCGACTGTTCGTTTAATGCGGGTAAGATCAAGGAAGCAATTGACCTGGCCCGTCAGAGCCAGGTGGAATATCTGGTGCTGCCCGAACTGAGCATAACAGGCTATACCTGCGCGGATTTGTTCATGCAGCGGCGTCTGCTGGATTCCGCGCTGGATGCGCTGCGGGACATCGCAGCCTATACAACCGGACATGACATAATCGTCATTGCGGGTCTGCCGATCGATATCCGGGGCCGTCTCTTCAACTGCGCCGCCGTGCTGCAGAATGGAAGCATTCTCGGAATTGTACCCAAGACCTGCATTCCGGGCTATAGCGAGTTCTATGAGCCCCGCTGGTTCGCGGGCTCCGAGGAGCTGGAGTCGAAGACGATCAAGATTGACGGAGCGGAGATTCCGGTCGGCGCCGACCTGATGTTCGTCTGCGAAGCAAGCAATAATCTGGTCTTCGGCGTGGAGATTTGCGAGGACCTATGGGTTCCCATACCTCCGAGCAGCCGGCTCGCCCAGGCGGGCGCGGTGCTGCTGTTCAACCCGTCGGCCAGCAACGAGCTGGTCGGCAAGGCCGACTACCGGCGCCAGCTCGTTTCGAGCCAATCCGCTTCCTGCGTAGCGGCCTATGTGTATGCCGGCTCCAATACGGGCGAATCCACGACGGATGTCGTCTTCGGCGGACATTCCATCATCGCCGAGAACGGCGTAACGATTGCGGAATCGGAACGGTTCACACATGAGACCCGGCTGACCTACGCCGATATCGACATTCCGAGAATCCAGTATTCCCGGATGGTGATGGGCACGTTCCGTGCCGGCAAGGGAGCGGGCGATTACCGCGAAATATCCTACTCCAATCCGGCCCCTTCGGACGTTGAAGTCCGGGAGCTGGCACGCAGGGTGGTCACCAATCCTTTCGTGCCCGGCAACCCGTTGCAGCGGGACGAGCGCTGCCAGGAGATTATGTCCATCCAGACCTCCGGCTTGATGAAACGCATCCGCCATATCGGCACGAAGCAGGCGGTCATCGGCATCTCCGGCGGTCTTGACTCCACGCTGGCGCTGCTCGTGGCCGTGCGGTCCATGCAGCTGCTCGGCCGTCCGGCGAGCGACGTACTGGCCGTGACGATGCCCGGCTTCGGCACGACGAACCGGACCTACGACAACGCCGTCGGCTTGATCAAGGCGCTCGGCGCAACCATGATGGTCGTGGACATCAAGGCGGCGTGTCTGCAGCATTTTGAGGACGTCGGCCATGACAAGGACGTTCACGACCTGACCTATGAGAATGTCCAGGCCAGAGAGCGCACGCAGATTCTGATGGATCTAGCCAACAAGAACGGCGGCATCGTCATCGGCACGGGCGACCTGTCCGAGCTGGCGCTTGGCTGGTGCACCTATAACGGCGACCATATGTCGATGTACGGCGTCAACTCAGGGATTCCGAAGACGCTCATTAAGTACGTCGTCCAGTGGTACGCCGATCACGAAGCGGATGAGACCGCGCAGAAGTATCTGCATGACATCATCGCGACCGGAATCAGCCCCGAGCTTCTGCCGCCTTCGCCTACCGGCGAGATCGCGCAGCTGACGGAGAATATTCTCGGCCCGTACGATGTGCATGATTTCTACCTGTACTACATGCTTCGCACTGGAGCGCCGCCGGCCAAAATTCTGTATCTGGCCGAGCACGCCTTCAAGGGCATTTTCACCAGAGAACAGCTGGTGCAGTGGATTCGCGTCTTCTACGGCCGCTTCTTCTCCCAGCAGTTCAAGCGCTCCTGCCTCCCTGACGGCCCGAAGGTCGGTACGGTCAGCCTGTCGCCGCGCGGAGACTGGCGCATGCCAAGCGATGCTTCCGCCGCTCTGTGGCTGAAGGAGATTGAGGATCTGTAACGCAGCAAGCCGTACCTACATGTGAATAACGGATTCCGTATTGAGGTGCAAAGAGGTCAACCGATAAGCGTTCTTGCAGCAAATTGGCAATTAATTTTGGTAATTAATTTAGCAGAAAAGCCAGCCGATTATGGCTGGCTTTTTGGCATATAAATTGGTCATTGCAATGAATATTGAATTCAAAGGGAGATTTTTAGTGATCATAGTTTCACCGCCCAAACCCTAATTCATTTCCGTCCAAGTCCTTAATTGTAAATTTTTTAGTGCCCCAGGGTGTATCAAACAAAGGTTCAATAACCTCAACTTTGTCCTTTAGCCTTTCCCAAAGCTCCTCTACCTCATCAACATTAAAATTAAGTCTGCCATAAGATTTTTCACCCTTCACTTCCATTATCGCAAAGGTTGCACCTTCCTCTGATATAAAATCATAACTCAACTTTCGCAGAGCCAAAATCGCTTTAAAGGCAGATACAACAAGGACTTAAACGCATTTGGATAGGCGTCTTGACGAAAATAGAAAAACACCCCTTCGTTTGGTAAAGTGAGAGTGACGAGCAATCACTACCACACAGAAGAGGTGTCTTCTCTATGATAGACCAACAACAGTCACTGGATCAACTGCCAAATGAAATCAAGCCAGCTTTTCAGGAATTGAACGTGCTGAAACACTTGCGTGCGGCGGGTTTCAAGAAGAAGTTCGGCTTTACCTGCGCTTACTTGTTCCGTCTTGTGTTCCTGCTGCTTTTTCACCAGAAAAACTGGTTTCGGCTGCTAGAAAGCAACAAAGCCGAAGCGTTCCCCGCCAAGGATGCGATATACCGATTCTTGAATCACAGCAGCTATGCGTGGCGGCGATTTTTATTCTTGCTGAGCGGCGAAACGATCGCGCGAATGGAAGCCTTGACTTCGGTGAACCGCGTGACCGCGTTCATCTTCGACGATTCCATGTTTGAGCGTAACCGGAGCAAAGCGGTCGAGATGCTGGCGCGGTTCAAGGATCATGCGACCGGCGCGTTCTACAAAGGGTTTCGTATGCTGACCATGGGTTGGTCCGATGGCCATTCCTTCGTCCCTGTGGACTTTGCACTGCTGAGTTCCTCGAAGTCCGCCATCAACGGCATGTCGGATGACATCGACAAGCGTAGTCACGGATACAAGCGCCGGCAAGAAGCGCTGTGCTCGGCCCCACAAGTGATCGCGGCCATGCTGGATCGTACGATACAAGCTGGCCTTTCGGCCTCGTACGTCCTGATGGACAGTTGGTTCACGCATGCGCCGCTGATTGCGGAAGTTCTCCAGCGCAAGCTGCAAGTCATCGGCATGGTGAAAAACGATAACAAGCGCTATCTCGTGGACGGAAAGCGACTCAGCCTCAAGGAACTGTACGCCGCTGCACCGCGTGTGGAGGAAAAGAACCGCAACATTCTTCGCTTAATCCAAACGGAGCTCGCACCGGGAATCCCGGTGAGGCTCTTGTTCGTTCGTCATCGTTCCAAGAAAAATGAATGGCTGGCTCTTCTTTCGACCGACCTGAGTTTGACCGCTCAGGAGATCATCCGGGTTTACCGGATGCGCTGGGACATAGAGGTCTTCTTTAAGTGCGTGAAATCGCTACTGCGCTTGCAAAAAGAGTTTCAGGGCCGCTCGTACGATTTGCTCGTCAGCCACACCACTGTAGTATTTTCGCGCTATATTCTGCTCGCTTGGCAGCATCGGCAGAGCACAGATTCTCGCTCGTTTGGCGGTTTATTTTATTTGCTATGTGACGAAGTCGGAACGCTCGATTGGGTGAGCGCTTTACAACAGTTGCTCGAGTTGATTCAAGAAGTGGCCTCGCAAGCGGGCAAAAAACTTTCGTCCCTGATTGGGCGTCAACTCCAGCATTGGATTGCCGCTTTGCCCAGTTACATCAAGGCTTATCTACCGATTTCAAGCTGCGAAAGTTGAGATCATAATAAGTAGGATTTTCAGGCGGCCAGCCACTATCATATTCAAAACCTAAAATTTCTTCATACCATTTTAAAGCTTGATTAATATCGGACACATTTATTCTTACATGATTAAGTCTTGTTTTCATAAATGCCCTCCCTCGATTAAAATCAGCTTTAATGCACAATACCTGACAACGTTTCTTGTCGCGTACATTAATCTACGGTTTAGCGCCTCATGAATTTATGTATAAAATAGGACTTGTTGTCAAAGAGGTTAGACATGGTGGGTTGGAATAAGCGTGGCTAATGTGATGTGAGCGGCTGGCACGGCATCATGGTGTCCGAGATAAAGAGCTGAACCGCTCATGCGACAAGTTAAAATACTTCCCAATTAGCGTCGTTCGTGAGCGTATCGAGCCTCTTGGAATCGACATTTCCACCTTGATTGAGAAAATGGAGAAGGGCAAATTATTAGCCATTCTCCACAATAAAATCCGAATACCCATTTTTCATCGTATGGATCATTTCATTTATCCGCGAATACATGCATGTACGGGTACGCCCGTTATGGCAGCACATTGCCCGCCGCACGGAAAATTTCGTACCATTCCTCACGGGTCAAAGTGATCTCAGCCGCTGCGCAGCAGTCCTTCAGCCGTTCCAGATTCATGGTGCCGATTACCGGCTGCATCTTTGCCGGATGCCGGAGCAGCCAGGCGATGGCAATCGTTGTCGGCGTAACCTCATATTTGGCGGCAACCGTGTCAATAACCTTGTTCAGCTCGGGGAACTTGTCGTTGCCGAGGAACACGCCCTCGAAGAAGCCGTATTGGAACGGCGACCAGGGCTGAACGGTGATGTCATGCAGTCTGCAATAATCGAGAATGCTGCCGTCGCGGTCGATCGCGGCTTCATTTTCCATATTGACATTAAAGCCGTGTGAAATCATCTTAGCGTTGGTGATGCTGAGCTGAAGCTGGTTCGCTACCAGCGGCTGTTTCACGTATTTCTTCAGCAGCTCGATCTGCATCGGCTTCTGGTTGGATACGCCAAAGTGACGGACCTTGCCCGACTGCTCCAGCTGATCGAACGCCTCAGCCACCTCTTCCGGCTCCACCAATGCATCCGGACGGTGCAGCAGCAGAACATCCAGATAGTCGGTCTTCAGCCGCTTCAGGATGCCGTCTACCGAGTCCAGAATATGCTCCTTGGAGAAGTCGAACATGCCCTTGCGAATCCCGCATTTGGACTGAAGAATGATGCTCTCGCGAACCGAGGCGTTCATGCCGATCGCATCCGCGAAAATCTCCTCGCATTCCCCTGCGCCGTAAATGTCCGCATGATCAAAGAAATTGGCTCCTTCTTCAATAGCAGTCTTCACAAAGGCCTCAGCGCCGGACTTGTCCAGAGAGTTAATGCGCATACATCCGACTGCAACGACAGGGACTTCGAGACTACTCGTTCCCAGCTTGATTGTTCTCATGAACGCAAAATCCTCCTTGTGCCTGTTATCATCGACTCGTCTATTGTTGCACACCGGGACAGGCTTTTTCAAGCATCCGCTTTCATACTGGCATGTCCTTCATGCGGCCGGGAGGATTCGGCGATTCGCCACAAAACATTCAGCCAACCTTCAGTCCATTTTAAGAAAAATATAAGCTCCATCTATTATTATTAACGCATCGGAACCGTTCCAGCGCAACATACCCCGAGGCCGGCGGGAACAGACAAGCCCCGAAGCTTCAGCCTCAACGCCAAACCGTCGTTCTAATCCGACAAAGGTTATGGACGATTGCATCGCGATCTCCGCTCTCACGCAGGGCCGGACCTGGTCCGGATGTTCCTCTTCTCCCTCTGCGGGGGAGCTTTACTATTCGGCTTTCGAATCAGCACGCCTTCCTTGTGAACCCTATCCATGCTCAATGTTTGCTATACGACAAATTCCAGCTATTGACTTGCAATCCGGGGAGATGGTAATCTTTTAGCCATAAAAAGAGCTTTGAGGAGACTTCCATTTTGAAGAAAGTGACCATGAAAGATATTGCGCTCCAGGCCAACGTCTCCGTTGCAACGGTCAGTTATGTGCTGAACAATGTGAACAACCAGACGATTCCCCAGAAGACACGCCTGCAAATTCTTCAGATTGCGGAAGAGCTGCACTACATCCCCAATTTGGCGGCCCGCTCGCTGGTCAATCAGAAGACTGGCCTGATCGGTATTCTCGTCAACGAGACGCCCGATATGCCATTTTGGAAACGCTACGCGCACTCCTCCTTTATCCAGGCGCTGGAGCGTCGGTTAACAAAGGCTGGTTATCACGCGCTGCTGTATTCACTCGATGCCGACCGGCCTTCGCTGGATATTATTCTGGAACGGAAGCTGGAAGCGGCATTTCTGGTTGATGTCCGCGAGGAATATTTCTATACGATTTCCGGACATTTTGTGGAGGGCGTTCCCCTGATCCTGATCGACAGCCTTATCGACGATAAGCTGTTCAAGCAGGTCGTCTATGATTTCAGCGCGGCGTTTCAGCAGCTTCTGCCGGTGGCCGATTCGGAGACTTGTCTGATTACGGAGTCCTTCAACAATGCCGGACTGAACCGCTATATCCAGGACAGTGTTTCTCTCTCTGGTGAAAATGTCTTTCAGGTCCGCAATCCGGAAGAGCTCAACTCGGTCTTGAGTCTTGCGAAATACCGCCAGGCCATCATCGTCAACGAGTTCATCGCGGCCTATGCGGAGAAGTCGGGAGCATTCGGGGAAATGGCGGCAGTGTGCACATGCGGGTGCCGGGAGCTGCTGGGAGCCGGGATTCGTACTTTCGAATTTCGGGAAGACAAAGCGCAAGCATCCTTTGATCTCATGAGTTCTTTGCTGGATGAACCGTCAAGCGGCACAAAGAAAAAAAATCGTATTTATATCGGCTAATTTTTTTTAAGCACTCACTTAAACGATTAAGTTATGGAGGTAGATGATGATGAACGAACCTGTACTCAGCCAATCACAGCCGGTGGAAGGTCAACCCATTTCAGCCCTATGGCGCAACCGCCGGTTTTTGTTCTTATTGGGCTCCTTTGCTGTATCGATTTTCGGGAGCACATTTCACAGCATCGCTCTGAATTTATGGGTGCTGCAGACAACAGGCAGCGCCACGATGATGGCCGTTATCACGGTGTCCAATTTGCTGTTAAGCTCATTTCTGGGATCGATAGCCGGTACGTTCGCCGACCGTTGGAACCGGAGGACCATTATGCTTGTCTCGGATCTGTCTAGCGCCTGCATCGTACTTGGGCTGGCCTTCGCCATTTCCCGGCACGGCGTGCCCTTTATAGTGGTGGTGATCATGTCCTGTCTCGCCACGGTCTGCTCCCTGTTCCAATCCCCCGCCTACCAGTCGTCTATTGTCAGTGTCGTCGGTAAGGAGCATGTCCAGAAAGCTGTTGGAATCTTGAATTTGTCGGAAAATATTTGCCGTACGATCGGCTTCTCGGCCGGCGGCGTCTTCGTAACGGCCTTCGGCGCGCCGGATGCATTCCTCTTTAACGGAGCTACCTTTGTGATCTCATTTCTCCTCATTCTCGGCGTCGGGGCGATTCCCTTGGCTGCCAGGGTGAACACTCCGGCCCGGGAAGAGAGAAAGTTCTTTCAGGATTTGGCCGATGGGGTGCGATACATTTGGAGATTCCCCTTTGCCCGTTCGGTCGTCATCATGCTGCCCGTTCTGACGCTGCTGTTCATGCCGTCGATGATGCTGACACAGGTCATGGCGGTCAAGGTCTGGCATGCCAGTCCCTCTCAATTCGGCCTGATGGAAGCCTCCATCCCGCTTGGCTACATGATTGGCTCCGGAATGATTCTACTGCTGGGGTCCAGAATGAAAAGACGGGGGCTGCTCGTGATGACAGGCCTAACGATCCTCGGTCCCCTGTATGTGCTGCTGTCCATGAGCAGCAGCGCGGTCGCTGCCATCCCTGTCATTCTCCTGATCGGATTCGTGTTCTCGCTCTGCACGATGCTCATCAATATCATTCTGAGACTGGAAGTGTCCGAAGAGCTTCAGGGCCGGGTATTCGGAGTGCTCAGTTCCGTCATGAGCATTGCGCCTTCGGTGGGACTGACAGCCATCTCCTATCTGTCCGACCAGTTCGCTCCCGGTCCCGTCATGGGTGTGATCGGTCTGCTGCTATTGATGTTCGCCCTCGCCTCCTGGAGAGGATTCAAGGTCATTCGCGATTACCGCTGACAGGCTGCTGACATGCCGCTGACAGGCGGCTGACATGCCGCTGGCGGACGGTGCTGCGCATAATGGCGCTCCGAGGATGTCTGGGAACGTCTGGCAACGATCGATCCAGGCTCTGAGGATGTCTGTGACGCTCCAAGGATGCTCAGGGGATTCTCTGAGGATGCTCCAAACAGACTCCGGCGGTCCCGATCACTCGAAGATTCCCATGCTCAAGTAACGCTCGCCGGAATCCGGAGCGATGCAGAGCACGCGCTTGCCTCGGCCCAGCCTTGCCGCTTCCTGCAAGGCTGTCCATACGGCCGCTCCGCCCGACGGCCCGATCAGAATGCCTTCACGGGCAGCCATAGCCCGGACCGTAGTCAGGGCATCTTCATCGGCCACCTGAATGATCTCGTCGTAGACCTGCGTGTTGAGTATGGACGGAATGAAGCCCGGGCTCGTGCCCACCAGCTTGTGCGGCCCCGGTACTCCGCCGGAGAGCACAGGCGAGCCCTGCGGCTCGACGACCAGAACCCGCAGGTCCGGCAGATGCTCCCGGAGCGTCTCTCCGGTGCCGGTAATCGTACCGCCGGTTCCTGACGTCGCAACAAAGGAATCGAGGCGCCCTTCCATCTGCTCCAGTATCTCCACCGCCGTCGTCGTGCGGTGGATGTCGGGATTGGCCTTGTTCTCGAATTGCTGCGGAATGAAGCTGCCCTCGATCCCGCTTCCCAGCTCGACTGCCTTGGCAATCGCCCCCGGCATCCGCTCCGCGGCGGGAGTAAGCACCACCTCGGCTCCATAAGCCTTGAGCAGATTGATCCGCTCCTTCGTCATATTGTCGGGCATAACCATGATCGCCCGGTATCCTTTGGCGGCCGCGTTCATGGCTAGGCCGATCCCGGTATTGCCGCTCGTTGGCTCGATGATCGTGCCGCCCGGCTTCAGCAGACCGTCCTTCTCTGCCTGAAGAATCAGATTGAATGCCGCCCGGTCCTTGACGCTGCCGCTCGGATTGAAGCGTTCGAGCTTCACATACACCTCCGCAACATCCGGCCCGGCCAGACGGTTAAGCCGGACAACCGGCGTATCTCCAATTAACTCTGTAATATGGTTGACTACCTTCGCTCTCATACCTGACTGCATAAATAAACCTCCTCCATGCTCTCTTCACGGAGATCATTGTACTTCGCCGGAGCGCCGCTGTCGAATTTTCCGGCTTATCTGATTTATCCATGCCCTACCGGTTATGAACGCGAAAAAGGAGACCTCCACGGTCTCCCCCTTCAAACTCTCCCAGCCAAAATGACGAAATTCAACCCTCACGCCGCCGGCAGGCTGCTGCCCTTAAGCCCACCAGCAGGCAGCTAGGCAGCGGCCCTTAAGCCGACAGCGCTGCCCGTTCTCCTGCTCCTTCTCCGGACTGTTCCGCCGACCCCTGTTCTTGGGAGGAGTCCGAAGACTCCTCCGCTCCAACGTGGAACCGCTGCACCAACACTTCCAGCCCTGCCGCCAGCTCGCTGAGCGCGCCGGCGGAAGATGCGATCTGCTGAATCGCTGTCCGCTGTTCGCGGGAGGCTTCGGATACGGTATTGGTGCCGGCGGCCGTTTCCTCGGAAATCCGGGTTACCATCGAAATCGACTTGACCGTCTCGTCGGTTGCGGCGGTAATCTCCTCTATAGCGGCTGACACTTCCTGAATCTGACCGGCCAAGGAATCCACGGAGAGACGGATATCGCCAAAAGACTGCCCTGCCTTGCCCAGAATGTCAACGCCCTTGCGAACCTCCTCCGTGCTTCCGCCCATGACGCGGACAGCTTCATCGGCGTCGGATTGAATCTGCTTGGCCAGCGCTGCGATCAGCCCGGCGGACTCGTCGGATTGCTCCGCGAGCTTCCGCACCTGGTCCGCGACGACAGCGAACCCGCGCCCCTGCTCGCCAGCTCTAGCCGCCTCGATCGCCGCATTCAGCGCAAGCATCTGCGTCTGGGAGGCAATT
Organism: Paenibacillus stellifer; assembly: GCF_000758685.1. Lineage (NCBI taxonomy): Bacteria > Bacillati > Bacillota > Bacilli > Caryophanales > Paenibacillaceae > Paenibacillus > Paenibacillus stellifer. Next base: position 2,461,470 of record NZ_CP009286.1, on the reverse strand, counting down.
CCTCTGATCGCTCCCACCATGCTGGCGATTTCCTTGGACCGGCTGACGAAGCCGGAAACACGCCCGTCAAGCGAATGGATCGACTCATGAATCAGATTCATCTGGCGCATGGCGCTCTGGATGGACGCATCGCCGGCGCTGGCTGCCTCTGCGGATTGAATGGACGCCCCGGAAATGTCCTGGACGCTTTCGGCAATCTGGCCGATGCCGTCCGAAATTTCCACCAGTGTCGTCATATTCGTCTTCAAGCTGCTCATCTGCTGCTCCGTGCCTTCGGCGACCCCGCTTATGATGCCCGCGATGCGCTCTGTCGCCCGCGCCGTCAGGCCGCTGTCGCCGTTAAGCTGAATGGACGAGGACGCAAGCCGCTCGGCTGACTCCTTCACCTCCCGGATCATGTCGCCCAGATTCTCGGTCATCTTGTTGAAATGTCCGGCGAGTTCACCGGCTTCATCCCGGCTCTTCACCGTAATCCGGCGGGTCAGGTCGGCTCCGCCTTCAGCGATTTCCTTCAATTGGGACGCAACGGCGCGGATCGGCTTCACAATGCGCGATGCCAGCAGCAGGGCGATAACGGCAGCCAGCAGAATGGAAAATCCGGTCAGTCCCAGGCTTAGCGCCATCGCGGTTCCGCGATGCTCGCCTGCTTCCTGCTGCTCGCTTGCAATTTCCTTGGTCAGCATGTTCTGAAATTCCGTCTGGGAGTTCACGACCGAATCCAGCGACAAGGTTATGAAAATCCGCTGCCCTTCCGGAAAATTCCCTTCACCCGCCTGCGCAAAGGCTTCTTTCAGTCCTGTCAGGTATGTATTCCAGTTCTCCTCCAGGCTCTGAATACCGGCCAGCTCCGCTTCACTCAACTTCATCGTCTTAAGCTCGGAGATTGTCTGTGTAATGGCTGGAAGCTCCGCTTCGTATGCCTCAAGATATGCCTTGCGGTCTTCATCCGTATTGCTCATGACATAACGCGAACCCGCCTCATCTGCCTGCCGGATTTGATCCGTCAGGTTCTGCACGGTCGACAGCTTGTTCCAGTTGCGGTTGGCCTGATCCGTCAGCATCGTGACCTTATTTTGAAAAAACATATTGCCAACGATTGCCAACAGGAAGACAACGATCACCGCAGTGAATCCGAAGAGGATTTTGAACCGGATACTTTTAAACATCATTCATCCCGCCTTTACATGATTGTGAATAGTTGGTGTTGCAGGGTGGTTCTAGATTTGTTAACAGCTCCAAAAAAATATCGACAATGACCGGATCAAACTGTGTTCCTCTTCCTTCGATCAGCTGGTTCGCCGCGTATTTCCGGTCATGGGGCTGCTTGCGGTATACCCTTTCCGAAATCATGGCGTCGAAGGAATCGGCCACCGCTATAATGCGGGCGGACTGGGGAATCTCCTGCCCTTTTAATCCACAGGGATACCCGGTTCCGTCAAATCGTTCATGATGATGCAAAATAATGTTCAGTACGCCTTCGCCGAACTCCGGGAACCGGCTTGCCAGGTCATAGCCCTTGGCCGGATGCTGCTTGATCAGTTCGAATTCCTCCGGGTCCAGGCTTGAAGGTTTGTTCAGTATGTATTCGGGTACCGACAGTTTCCCGATGTCGTGCAGCAGGCCGCCTATGTACAGATCGCTCCTCTCATCAAGCGGCAGCTCCAGCTCCGTGCCAATATCGACGGCGTATCGGCTTGTCCGCTCCGAATGTCCGGCATACGGGCCGTTCCACGAATCCAGCAGTTTTAGCAGTGTTTCCATCAGCTCCACACCCTTGCTTAGCACTTTTTACCTAATGCTTATATCCTAAAGGACTGTTCTTAAATTAGTCTGAAATCCGCCTGAAAGTTTGCTTAATCAGGGACAAATGTCTTATGGTGTCCTATGATGTCATTTATTTTCCATTATTTAGGATGAAATAAGAACGGCTGCACCATCCTCACCTGGAGGCGGAGAGCCGTTTTTGCTCAAAATATGGTTCCGTTCAGCCGCATCGCTGCCTTACTAGATTCCACTTATCGGCTGCTCACGCTCTCCCGCCCGCCAAAATAGTCGTCAAGCTTCGCCTCCGCCCTGTATCGGGACCAGTTCAGCGCCGTCCATTCCTGCTTCTGCTGCCTGCCGTTCTGCCATATGCCCTGCAGCCCGCTGTCCAGCATGCCGTTATGCTTCGCACTGAAGTCGACCAGCAAGGGAATCGCCTCATCGGAGAGCGAGAGCAGGTAGTCGGTATCCAACTTGCCGCTGGCTTCATAGCGGGCGATGTTGTTCGAGGCGATGACGGCGTCCATCCGGATATAGTTCATGATGAGATAGGCCGTCATTCCGAGAACAAGATAGCATTTGACGAGCGGGAAGCGCGGGATCGCGATCCGCAGAGCGGCCGCTGCCAGCAGGGCCCCGAGAAAAATCATGAACCCGTGCACCAGAAACCGGATTGTGGTGTAGCCGTAGGCCTCTTCATACATCGCGAGCCGGACATATGCAGAGACCAGCATGGCGCCCGAGCAGACCGTCAGCACATACAACAGAATCCGGACCGCCCGGTTCAACCGATCGCTCCCCTTCATCCCAAGCAGCAAAATTCCGAGCAGCAGCACAAAATTGATGCCCGATACAAGCACAAGCTCGAAAAACCCCCGGCGCGCGTATTCCGCATACGTATCGCCAGTGGGCAGCAGTCCCTGCCAGGCTCCGAACAGATAGGAGAACTGTACCGATACGAACAAAACATAGACCGTGTTAACCGCAGTCAGCACCGTCACGGCTACGACCGAATCAATCCGGAAATCCGGCAGCGTGTCCCGATACTCAGGCTCCGTCTTCTCCAGCGGTACAACCTCGGTTTCCCGGTAAGGATGCACGAAGCCTCTAAGATAACCGAAGAAAAAGACGCCGAGCAGAAGCACCCACAACGTTCTTGCAATACCTTCTCCCAATGAGATTCGAGCCAGTACATCCGGGATATGCGTCAGCACGGCATGAAACACGCCGTCAGCCGACGACAGCAGCACCAGTACAACCGCGAGCAGCGGGACGGACAAGGCGAGTCCGAGCAGCACTCTGCTCAGCACTGGGGCGTTTGCCCCCTCCCGGCGCTCCTTCCGCTTAAACCAATGAGCCAGGCTCGCCAGCTGCCGGATGTTCTGCGGAATCAAATGGTTCAGCGCGCTGGACGACAGCGCCGCCGGTCTGCCCCAGTCGGGTCTTGAATCACTGAGTATGTATGTCAGATGCAGCACAATCAGCACAGGCGCAGCCGCCTGATTAAGCATATAAAAGAATTCATTCGCGAACAGCCCGAAGGTAAGCGACAGCAGCAGAACACAAGCTGCCAAGACCGCGGACGCCGCATTCAGCGGCCTCAGCCTGTCTTTGGCGAACATCAGCATGTAGGCATAGAACAGCAGGGTGAACAGTGGAATCGACAGCCCGTACCGGTTGCCGTAGAACAAATACTGGTGTATGATCGCCAGTCCCAGCGCCGCTGCCAGAACCTTCAGTACCGCGCCTCGGCTTTCCGCCGTCTCTTGCATGGAAATCCCCTCCATTTCTTCTTCCTTCTTCTTTAGGATAGATGATAAAATAAGAATTAAAAGTGAAATAACCTTGCGTTTATTTCCTATTTTAGGCGGGGATTCTATGGCAAAGCTTCATGGACAGTATATACGGCTGAAATCCGGCCTCTCCAGAGATGATGTACAGATCACGCTGGATGAGCTGGCGGCGATTCTGGAATGCACCCACCGGAATGTCCTTCATCTTATCGGCAAAATGCAAAAGCTCGGCTGGATCGAATGGACGCCCAGCCGCGGGCGGGGACAGCGCTCCCGTCTGCGGCTGCTCGCCCCGCTTCAGGAAGTGGCAGCGGAGTCGCTGCGGGAATCGATGGACGGCCGGGGCTCACTGGCCGATACGGCTTCGCTCATCCGCTCCCTCGCCGGAACGGAAACACTCCGGGAATCTCTGCAGATCTGGCTTGCGCTGTATTCCGGGCATCATGTCGAGCGGCGGCATGACCGGGTGCTCGACACGCTGCGCCTTCCGGTGAATCAGCCCATTCAGACGATTGACCCGCTGCGGATGAATCTGCTGGCTGAATCCTTCGTGTCCAGCCATGTATACGACGGGCTTGTCCGGAGAGGTCCCGGAAGCGAAGACATTCTTCCCGGGCTTGCCCATGCCTGGGAGACCGATGCCGGGCGCACCGACTGGCTCTTTCATCTGCGGAAGGAAGTGCCGATGCATAACGGAGCGATGCTGGACGCAGAAGATGTCGCCGCCTCCTTCCGGCGTTTGATTGAAGCGCCGGAAGGACGGCTGTACAGCTTCGTACTTCGGGATATCGAAGAGGTCCGCGTACTGAACCCGCTCACTCTCCGCATCCGCCTCCGGAAGCCGAACGAGCTGTTCCTTTCTTATCTGTGCACGAGCCGGGCGGCGGTCGTTCCGCATGATCCGGAACAGGCGGCGGGGTCGCCCCGTGTCCACAGGCCAATAGGGACTGGTCCATTCAAGGTCGCGGAGTTTACCCGGGATATGTGTGTGCTGGAAGCTTTCTCGCCTTACTTCCTTGGGAGAGCGCATTTGGACCGTGTGGAGATTTTGTATATACCCTGGAGCGCAGAACCGTCCGCTGCGGAGTCCGGCTCCCCCTTCCATGTCATTCCCAATCCGAAAGACGGTCACGCAGGCGGTTGGACCCGCATCCAGCCTGAGACGCTGATCGCGAAATTTATTACCTTCAACACCAAAAAAGCGGGACCGCTAAGCGATCCCGCCATAAGAGCCATGTTGGTATCAGGGCTGAAGAACGGCACTAGTTCCGAATCGATCTCCGGATTGAACCTGACGATAGCGACCATTCCCCAGTACGCCGCAGATGCCGAATATATCGCGTCAGCGCTTGAAGCACTTGGCGTCAGCTCAGAGATCATCGCCGTGACGCCGGACGAATTCAAGGGACCGGTGCGCATGCAGGCCGATCTGATCCTGTTCTCGCTCATCCGCGACCGGGACGAGCAGCTTCGGCGGTTCGACCTGTACCGGTCGCTCGCCGAGCATACGACGCCTGAGCTCCGCTCGGAGATCGAGGCCGCCCTGCATCTGATAGCCCGTGAGCCTTCGCCGGAAATGCGGCCCGGCAGCTTCCGGCGCATCGAAGACCGGCTTATATCAGACCATCATCTGCATATTTTGTACGAGAAGCCGATGGAAACCGCTTATGTGCCGTCGGTTCGGGGCATGAGCTTCAACAGTCAGGGCTGGATCGATCTGCGGCATGTGTGGTTTCCAAGACTGCCCCTGTGAGCGCCTGGAGCGATTACGAAATGGCGGGCCGGATTGGAGATCAGCCCGGCTCCTTGCGGAACCGGGCTGAAAGAATGCTGCGCTGTGTCCATTGCGGACCTGCGTCAGCATACAGGACATCATCTGCTCCTTGCATAGCAGCATGATTATAAAAAAATCATGAAAGCAGCCTCTCGATCGCCTCGCGGCATCGCCCTTTATAGACGCCATGCAGCTCGTCGTTCTCCGACATCAGCCACTGGATCAGACAGCCGTCGATGATGGAGCGAATGACCGGCGCCGTGTCGGCCGGAGACAGGCCGGGATCGTATACGCCCTCCCGCTGGCCCAGCTCCATGATCTCCCTGCTGATACTCCCGCAGTTCGCGTAGAAGCGGCTGTTGATCTCCCGGTAGGCGGGGATGCGGCTTGCACGGGCCAGAAAATCGAGATACACCCGGTAGAAATCCCGGTTCTTCTCCGGAGACACGAAGACGGAATCGAGATAGGCGTCCATTTTGCCACGGGCCGTGGACTGAAGGCTTACCGCCGCAGCTTCTTTGTCATAGATTTTGGCGGTCAGCCAATCCAGCAGATCGACGAGCACCGCCTCTTTATTGTCAAAATAATAATGCACGACGCCTTTGCTCACCTTCGCATAATCCGCAATCGTCTGGAGTGTCACGGCATCATACCCCAGCTTCGACAGCGCCTGAAAGGATGCGTGCAGAAGCAGCTTGCGTTTTTCCTCGGATTTCTTGTAGCGAACCATTTCTCTCCCACCCGTAAAAAAGTTTCAAAACATGCCGCTGTTCATTGACAATATTATTTTGACCGGTCAGAATAAAAATTGTGACATCAAGAAATCGGCAGCATGATTATGTTCCCATACCATTAAAAGGAGCGTACCATTATGTCCCGGACCTTTCAAGCTCTGTTCGTCGACAACGCGGAGCCCTTCAGCGTGGCCGTCAAGCCTGCGGCCTTATCGGATCTCCCTGCTGGAGAAGTGCTCATTAAAGTTTTATATTCCAGTGTAAATTACAAGGATGGCCTGGCCTCTATACCGGATGGCAACATCGTGAAATCCTATCCTTTTATCCCCGGCATCGATCTGTCGGGCGTGGTGGAGAGCTCGGAAGACAGCCGGTTTCAGCCGGGGCAATCCGTGCTCGTGACCGGGTATGGACTCGGAGTGTCGCACTACGGCGGATACAGCGAGTATGCCCGCGTTCCTGCGGACTGGGTTGTTCCGCTGCCGGACGGTCTGTCGCACAAGGAAGCGATGATCTATGGAACGGCCGGATTTACGGCGGCCATGTCCATCCAGGCGCTTGAGGATAACGGCTCCTCACCGGAGAATGGCAAGGTGCTCGTCACCGGTGCGTCCGGCGGGGTCGGCGGAGCCGCTGTCGCCATGCTGGCAAAGCGCGGCTACCACGTGGCAGCGGGGACGGGCCGCATCTCGGAGACCGATTATCTGAAGTCCCTCGGCGCTTCCGAAGTTGTGTCACGGACCGACATCTACGATCCGGAAGCCAAGCAGCGCCCGCTGGACAAGCAGCTGTGGCAGGCTGCCGTCGATCCCGTCGGCGGGAACCAGCTGGCAGCGGTCCTGAGCAAGATCGCCTACCGTGGCTCAGTTGCCGTCAGCGGACTTACTGGCGGTACGAAAGTACCGGCCACCGTGCTGCCGTTCATCCTGCGCGGCGTGAATCTGCTCGGCATCGACTCCGTCTTCTGCCCCGCTGAGCTGCGCAGCCGGGTATGGAGCCGGATGGCCGGCGACTTGAAGCCGGACAATCTGGAGCTGCTCGTTGACCGGGAAATTACGCTGAATGAGCTTCCTCAGGCGCTCGCAGATATTTTACAATCCAAGACGCGAGGCCGGGTCCTTGTAAAAATTTCCTGAAGATTGCCGGAAGAGGCCCTATAATCATGATAGCTAATCCATTTTGGGGAGTGATGTCATGAGATCGCCTGCGAGAAATAATAGGGCTGCTTGCTGCGCGGTTTGGCTAGAACGAAACCGGCCGGGCAGCAGCAAGCACAAAGCCCGCCACGCTAATCCATCCGGAGAAGCATGGCGGGCTTTTATGGTTTTTAGAGCAATCCGGTGGATGTCCTCAGACCCCAGACTCCGCCTTCAACGCTCTTCCAGCCGTCACTTGAACAGCTTATGGAAAGGAAGCTCCAGAACAACCTTGCCGATCAGCTTATCCTTCTCTACGAACGGGGTATCCCACAAATGGGCGTCATAGCTGACATTCCGGTTGTCGCCCAGGAAGAAGTAATGATCCGTTGGTACGGTGACCGGGCCAAACACATAATTCATTTTGGCATTCAGATAAGGCTCTTCCACCTTCGCTCCGTTCCGGTACAAAGCGCCGTCCTTGATTTCGATCGTATCGCCGGGAAGGCCGATCAGGCGCTTGACATACAGCTTCGTTTCTCCAGCAACTGGCGGATGGAAGACCACGATGTCCCCATGCTTCAGAGTAGTAGCCCACAGCATTTTTTCCACAATGAGTCTGTCATCCACCTGAATCGTCGGCACCATGGAATCGGTTGGCACGCTCATGGCCTCCGCGACATAACTGCGGATCAGCAGCGACAACAGGACCGCGACCAGCAGGGTCGGCACCCATTCTCTTATCAGTTTCTTGAACTTCACCATATCCACCAAATCCTCCTCTGTTGATTCCTTTTACGTATGTATGACTTCTTCATACTTCCTCATTCTCTACTCTACCATAGTAGATTTGCCGATTAATTTCAAATGTCTCCCAAATCCGGAGCGGTTAGAGAATTACGCGTACAGCCAAACTGATAAACCAGGCGGCGGGCACAATCAGAAACTGAGCGAGCAGCGTGCCGACGAACCGTGAGCCCATAAGCATCATATATACTTTGCCGAGACGGCTGCGATGCTCCTGGCTGACCGTTGCTTTATCGGTAATGAGCCCCAGCTGGGGATCGATGAAGACCGTAAGCAAAATAGTAGCGATGCCGTTAATAAGCCCTGACGCTTGCGAAATCGCCATACCGTGCTCCGGATGTTTGTAGCCCGCATACAGCGTAGCCAGGACCCCCGTTGTATAAATCCCGGTGACCAGAATGTTGGTGGCAATCAGACGCTTCGGGATATCGAGATAACGGATGGCGTGCAGCCCGAGCCTGGGACGTTTCACATATTTCGGCGTATTTTTGAGCTGGGCGATTGTAACGCTTCCGAGGAGGCGGGGAACGGAGCCCTGAATCTCCAGCTTCGAGATGATGCGGGCGAACAGCGCGGTAAAGGTCGGAAACAGGCCGATTGCGATCAGCGTACCGAGTGAACCACCGAGCAGAATGATTCGCAGGTAGTTAAGAAGCGGAATGGAGGAATCCTTCTTGGCGATATCGACGATATGACCGGTAAGCGGTCCCTGAACCATATTGGCCGTCCGGGAGACAAGTACGATAATTCCCGTCAGGGATAAGGCAATCGCAATCTTGTTCATACGCACCCCGGCATACCGGACCGAGTATGACAGCGTTTCGGCGGTGTGGATAATGACAGTAAGCAGAACAGCAAAAATCAGAAATTGGGTCATGGCGGTCTCCTTCAAAATTCACGGCTCCGCAGGCGGCACAGTAGAGTCGCAGACGGAGATTCCATGATTTGGATGAAAAATCCATCTCACATTGTAGCACATTCCTCCGCTGAAATCTGTCGAAAAACGGCCGCGCAGCGACGACAGACAAGGAGTATTGAACCGGAGATTGTATATGTACACGAAGCATGAACGATACCGTAACGACCTGCTGTCCGGCAAGCAAATCCGGTTTCTGTTCCGGATGCTGGGACGAACGGGAAGCGCCTGGAGAAGAAAAACCCCGAAGCTGAATCAGTTTCAGATCCGGAACTGGGAGTATGTCGTCCGCAAGCTGAATGAGGCGCTTCTGGAGGCCCCGTCTGAGCTGGAGGCTAGAAGCTCTCTCATTTTGCGCTACGAACGGGGGATCGCAAGAGCTTCCGGCGGCGGGGCGCTAACCGGACGCGAAGCATTTGAGACGGCGTTTCATGAATTGGCGAGAATCGGCATCCAGCTGGAGCGGGATTACACGCATGCCGCCTTTGAAACCGGGCGGATTTCGAGAACATCCATGACGGAGCTGAGACGGAATATTACGTTGATGGAGCAGGATCTGAAAGGCAATACGCTGTAAAAGTTCATTAGATTTGAAAAAGACGGCACCCCAAGGATGCCGTCTTTGCGTCTTCCGTTTTTGCGTCTTCCGTTTTTGCGTCTTCCGTCTTTCCGCTTTCGCTCTATAGCAGCTCTAGATTCCCGCAATCTCCGCCGCTCTTCTCCGGGACCGGAACGTTGCCGCCAAATCAGCTAGAAACAGCACAAGCACGACCGGGAACAGCACTCCCCATACAGGCACTGCCAGCTTGTACAGGCCCGACACAAGCGGCTGAATGACCGCCAGCGTGAAGAGAGACAGCACCCACCAGTACAAAGAAAACTCCAGGCAAATATGCCCGCCGAGCTGCCAGCGCTTGGCCGAATAATCCCACCACTGATGCCGGAACAGCGCCTTCAGCATAACCCCGCTGGCGAGTTCCACTACCGAAGGCACAATCAGGGCGGCGGCGAGAAGCCAAGGCAGCGGCATCCGCAGCCCTCCAAGCGCTAGCAGCAGAACCGGAGCGAGGCCGTACATTGGCTTATAAGGACCAAGCATCAGTCCGTCCTTCCGGAACGTACCGGCCGTTGCCCAGTTATACGCTCCTTCCAGCAGCCACCCCAAGACTGAATAAATCATGAAGCAGAAGAACAGTTCGCCCGAACGCCCGTAAGCTGTTTCCTGCGCCCAGGACAGCAGGTTCAATATCAAGTTGTTCCTCTCCTTCCGGCCAGTGTTCTCACGTATCCTCATTACTGCGTCATTAGTATGACTTGAGGGTTCCTTCATTATGCGGACGCCGCTGTTCCCGAAAGCAGAAAAAAAACGGGCTGCCCCTTCTAAGGGGAACCCGTTTCACGAACAAATTAAAATATGAAGGCTTGGCTTATTTTTTCGGATACTGCTCTTTCAGGCCTGGCGACTGGATGCTGCTCTCGCTCAGCCTTCTCAAGGTTTCCAGCTTCATCTCGCTGTGAACACCGAAGCCGGAGCCGCCGTTCTTCTTCTCCGTCAACGATCCCGTGTCGGCTTCTTGAAGCTTCAGCCGGTGGCGGGCATTTCGATTTCGATCGCGCATGTTCGGGTTCCTCCTTAGGTTCAATAGGGTGGCACTCTCCATAGACTGCTGCAATCTGCATGCTGCTCTCACCGGTATATACATCCAGTATACAGGATTTGAAATATAAGAAAAGCTCCTAAAGGCGTCCTTAGAAGGTCCTGATGTTAATTCATGCGATTGTAGAATACTTACTTCTTATAGTAAAATCAGTACGAAATAGTTCGAGGAGGAACCCTATGGAATTCTATAGATTCGATAAAGAAGTTGGCAAAAGAATTTCGAAATACAATTCCGACTTTATAATGTCTCGAATTATTCAAACTGAGAAGGCTGCTCATATTGGGTGTAGTTGAGAGCGAAGAATTGAATCCTTCATCTTGTATGACTTCTAAAGAGGCATCACCAGTCAGTCTCGATCCATATTTCAATTCACCATGATGACGATTCTTTCACGAAACAACAACAGCTGCATATAAATCCGCGTAAAAAAACAGGCTGCCGCTTCAGACAGCCTGTTATTGACGTTAGTCCGGCCCAGGACCTCAGTTCTTGGGCGCTGGATCGGGATGGGAGGTTGCAGCTGGCTTGGCTTCCCATTCGTCCGCCTCGGGCTCGATATCGACCCCGTTCTCCATTTTCTTCTTCTCAGCCAGAGAGTCTCCGTCTTTATTTTCCCGGTTGCGGATGTCCGCTTCGTTCTGGATATAATCCGACATGCTATTCCCTCCTTCAGCAGTAATTAGTAATTGCTGTCGGCAACCAATCAATTCCGGATTGCCCATATCTATAGTTACCCGTTGAGGTGCTTTATAAACGGCCGATTTCGATCGCTGCCATTTAAACTGCGGAAGTGATGAAGGATGACAGCGCAGCGCCGGTTCTATGAATCCGGTCCTGAATCCCTTATCATAAGAAGAATCACCGGGTAAAGGGAGCATGACAATGAAAGTGCTGCATAAGACAGTCGATGAGGGCTGTGAGATCGTAGTGGCGGACACCGATGAGCTGTATGGGGAGAAAGGAAGGTTTCGGGTGCTTCAATTCTCGGAGGAATTGGTGCAGGGAGCGCTGGACCTCGACCGGCCGGACCGCATCGTATTCGAATATCCTAGGGCGATTCTGCATCTGATGGAATGGAATCACCCTGGATACGAGGACGTCTTCATTATAGGTCACGGGATCGGAACCTTGTCTGGAGCCATATCCGGCAAAAACGTAACAACAGCCGAGCTTAGCCAAGCGGTCGCCGATCTCAGCCGCATCTATTTCGGCAGCACCGAAGGCCGGATCGCAATCGGAGACGGCCGGAGGCTGCTCGAGCGGGAGGACGACGGAAGCTTTGATCATATCGTGCTTGATGCGTTCAGCGGAAGCGGAACTCCCCCGCATCTCATCTCCCGGGGCATGTTCGCACTTGCCGCGAAGAAGCTGAACAACCGGGGCATGCTAATCATGAATGCAGCCGGCAGGGGGAAGAATGACCGGCTGATCCGGTCGGTGCATTCCACCCTGGCCTCCGTGTTCCCGCATTCTCTCGCCTTCATCCTGCCTTCTCCCGATCCGGCGGCTCCGAAGAACGTCATTCTGGCGGGAGCGCGCAAGCCGATCGTCTTCAAGACCCGGCTAATGGCGGGCTTCACCGAAATTGTTCTTCCTCCGGGCGAACTGATCAGGGATGCAGACGAAGGACGAGCTACATTTTGACCGCGGCGATTCTCAGCCTTACATAGTCCAGAACCCACTGGCCGTCATGGAATAAACTGCTTCGGGCTTTATCGGCAATTTGGTCATAGACCGGGCCTCTTTCGCTTGCTGGAATCTCCTTGAAGAAATCGTCCGCAAGTCCGTTCAGCCAGTGCGACAGCCCGTTCTCCCCATCCTCCATAGGGGTCGGACGGTCGAAATGAACCGCATAAACGACCCGGAAGCCTTGACGCTCCAGCAGAGTGCTGTATTCGGCGATACTGGGAAAATACCAGGGATTCAGCGAAGCAGAATCGATTCCGTACTTCCCGGACAGCACCTCGCCAATAGACCGGATCACTGTGTCCACATTTCCTTTGCCGCCAAATTCGGCGATGAACCTTCCGCCAGGCTTCAGACTGTCCCATACGCAGGAGATCACCTTCTCCGCATTCTTCATCCAATGCAGTGCAGCGTTGGAGAATACCGCATCGAACGGCTCCCCGAACGCAAAATCCTCGGCATTGCCGGCAACAAACGGGATTTCGGGATACTTCGCTGCCGCTTTCCCGATCATCTCTCCGGAGAGATCCATTCCCGTTACATCTGCTCCGGCCTTGGTCAATTCATAAGCCAAATCTCCGGTTCCGCAGCCCAGATCCAGAATTCGCTCCCCTTCTGCGGGGTTCAACAAGTCAATGACGCCTCTCCCAAATTGTGATACGTACCCCAGCTTGCTGTCGTACAATTCGGATTTCCATACATGAACCGAAGCCATGAATCCCATCTCCTTATGATTGGTGTAGGGATTATTTTGGCATAGATCACTCAATAATTAAAATATATAATTTCTATCTTATTAATAGCTTCAGCCTATAAGACACTCATATTCCGATGCGCGGCGAGATCAACGATGACCTTAATCCGAATCGATACACCCCTGGAGTGCCCTGTCTATTTCGCCCGGAAAAAGAAAAGGAAGACGCTTATGGCGCCTTCCCGAATCATGAACCAACCTAGCCTATTCCTAAAAAAAGGACGCCGCGCCGCGTAATCCCATCAAAATCCGCGGTCACAACGAAAGTTGTGGTCCTGATGAAATACGCGGTCCCGGTGAAACATGTGGTCTCGGTCTCTGAATCGCTCGCCTGATTCGCGTGAGCAATCACAGCGCAGTAACAAGAACGCCTTCGGCCTCCAGTGTCCGCCGGAGCGCTGCCGCAAAGACGGCCGCGCCCGGGCTGTCGCCGTGAATGCAGACGGTGTCCGCCAGCAGCGGAACGGCGCTTCCGTCCAGCGCCGTCACCGCGCCTTCGCGGACCATCCGCAGGACGCGGCGGGCTGCCTCGCCCGCGTCATGAACGACCGCGCCAGGCACGCCGCGCGGTACGAGCGAGCCGTCCGCCATGTAGGCGCGGTCGGCGAACACCTCGCTGGCCGTGCGCAGCCCGGCCGCATTCCCCGCGGCCAGCAGCTCGCTGCCTGCCAGGCCGTACAGGACCATTGCCGGGTCGTAGCGGTAGACCGCCCCGGCAATGGCGTCGGCGAGCGGCCGGGACACCGCCGCCATGTTGTAGAGCGCGCCATGGGGCTTCACATGGCGCAGCCGACCGCCTTCCTGCCGGACGAAGGCGTCAAGTGCCCCGATCTGGTAGGTGACCAGATCGAAGGCTTCTTCGGGAGAAATCTGCATATTTCTCCTCCCGAAGCCGGCGAGGTCCGGCAGCCCCGGATGGGCGCCGATCTTGACGCCGGCAGCCAGCGCCGAGGTGACCGACCGGCGCATAACGCCGGGATCGCCTGCATGGAACCCGCAGGCGATGTTCGCCGACGTGACCTCGCGCAGCAGCTCGTCGTCGTTGCCAATCCTGTAAGCGCCGAAGCTCTCCCCCATATCGCAGTTCAAGTCGATCTCAATCATAGCCGCACTCCTTCCGCTTCTGAACAATCATCATTTCCAGCAGCTTTAATTCCCTTTCCTGCCGGATTAAGAGCGTTTCCGCCTCCCTTAGCGACACTTCTGCAAATCGGATGCGCGTTCCGGGTGCCGCCTGGGCGAGCAATGGCAGATCAACGCTGATGACCTGTGCCGCCTTCGGGTAGCCCCCGAGCGTCTGCCGGTCGGCCAGCAGCACGATCGGCTGCCCGTCCGCCGGAACCTGGACAGTGCCGTGGGAGACCGGCTCCGAGAGATATTCCTTAGGCGATTTTAGGCGGAGAGCCGGTCCCGACAACCGGCAGCCCATCCGGTCAGACTGGGGTGTAACAAGATAGCTCCCGTTCAGGAAGTCCCGGAGACTCTCCGGGGTGAAGTCTTCCCACTGCCGTCCCTGGATGATCCGGATAACGGGACTTTCCCGGTAATTCGGCAGGGCCGAGCGAGAGATTCCCCAGGAAGCAGCACGAAAAGCGCCTGTTAGCGGTTGCTCCCGCAGCGAGGAGACTACCGCCTGTTCAGCCGCCGATTCAACATCAAGTCGCTGCCCTGAGCCTGGATTGGCTGAATCTGCGCCTGGCCCCTTCAATGGAAGCTGGGTCATGCTTCCGATACGGGCTTCATCAGCTTTCGCCGTCATTTCTACAACTGATCTCGCTTCATGTTCCGCCCCTTTGCCACTGGTGTCACTGGAAACACCCGCTCCTGAATCAGAATCCGCCGATGTCTGACCAGCCCCCGGAGCGGCGGTTAACAGCCGCTTCCCTTCACGATTCGCAGCTTCTCCATACTCCGCCGAAATCAGCCCGCTCGCCGGAATCACGTCGCCCGCCCGCAGCGGCCTGCCTTCGAAGCCGCCAATGCCGGCGCGAAGATACGTGCTGCGGCTGCCCATCACGAGCGGCACGGCGAGCCCGCCCGACACCGCCACATATATCCGGCAGCCATAGACCGGACGGCGCAGTGTGAGCCGGCTGCCAGCCGCAACGATGACCGGACGCCACATCGGCACGGGCTGCCCCTCGATTTCGGGCGACATGTCCCCGCCGGTAACAGCAATGATGCAGTCCTCCAAAAACTCCGCCGCGAAGCCGGACATCGTGATCTCAAGCGCGGCGGCTCCTGCCTCATTGCCGACAAGCCAGTTAGCGGCTTTGATTGCGAAGTCATCCACCGCGCCGGAGAGGATGATCCCGTACCGGGAGAAGCCGGTGCGTCCGAGATCCTGAACGGTCGTGAGCAGTCCCGGTTTCAGAATGCGAATGCTCACTGTGACCTCTCCCTTCGGCTTGCGTATTCCCCTGGGCTGATCGGCCGGAAGATGATGGTGTCGCCGCTCTGCAGCAGAGCGGGCGGCATCTCGCCAGGCCGGAATAGCGAGAGCGGCGTCCGCCCAATGATCTGCCATCCACCCGGCGTCTCAATGGGATAGACCCCGGTTTGGTTTCCCGCTATCCCGACCGATCCGGCCGGGATGGACAACCGAGGCGTCTCCCGCCGGGGAGCCGCAATCTTGCCTGACATGCCACCCATATATGGAAATCCCGGTGCGAAGCCAAGGGCATAGACCTGATAGCGGCCTTCGGCATGAATGGAGATAACCTCTTCCTCGTTTAATCCGTTCCACTCCGCCACAAAAGACAGATCAGGCCCAAATTCGCCCCCGTAGCAGACGGGTATCTCGACAACCCGTTGTAATTCCTCAAGTCCGTCATCAGCCGTCTTCATTCTGTCCCGCAGCAGTGCGCATACCTGCTCAAAATATGTAACGCCGGGGTCCGAAGCCTCCAGCTCCGCAGGCCGATAATAGACGGCAAGCGATGCATAGGCTGGCACACATTCCACGAAGCCCGAAAAAGGGCGGCGCCCGATTTCCCGGGCGGCCGCCCTGACGCGCCGGTTGACCGATTCATCAATGACCGTACCGAACTCTACAAGCACCGCTGAATCGCCGAGCGGAAAGAAAGAGCAGTCCATCGTCTCTCCCTCGTTTCTTTTCAGGCGCCCCAAAGCCACAAAGTCAACGCAGTCCTGCGGGGTGCGCCTTTTTTCTATCTAGAATAATGCAAGGCAACCCCTCAGG
Organism: Paenibacillus stellifer; assembly: GCF_000758685.1. Classification (NCBI taxonomy): domain Bacteria; kingdom Bacillati; phylum Bacillota; class Bacilli; order Caryophanales; family Paenibacillaceae; genus Paenibacillus; species Paenibacillus stellifer. Next base: position 2,445,243 of record NZ_CP009286.1, on the reverse strand, counting down.
CAAATGATTTTCACACAAACAGCCTGCTTAGCGTCTCTTTCGCCAATAGCTCCACACCAGAAGGACGAGAGCCAGCATCCCGACACAGAGAAGAACTCTCGTCAATCCGGTCCCGATATGCATCATCGGCATGCTGCGGAAGGAGACCGCCGAAACACTCATGCACATGATGCCCATGCCGATCAGGAGCGCGGCGATCAGCCAGTCGCTTTTTCTCATCACACATCCTCCTGCAGGCCCAATTCGGCAATCCGGTTAAACTCCAGAATAAAAGACGTTCCTTCTCCCTGCTTGCTCGTGACGGAGATCGTGCCCCCGAGCACCTGCACGAGGTTGTACACGATGGCGAGTCCCAGGCCGGTTCCGCCCAGGCTTCGGGAACGCGATTTCTCGACCCGGTAGAACCGCTCGAAGATCAGGGGCAGCTCGTCTTCCGGTATGCCGATTCCCGTGTCCGTTACCTCCAGCCTGACGGCCTCTTCCTGAAAGAACAGCGACAGCGACACCTTTCCCTGCTCCGAGTAACGGATACCATTTTCCAGCAGGTTCAGCACGATCTGCTCCATCCGCGCCCCGTCGGTATAGACCGGCTTTGGCTGGCCTTCACTCCTGAACGTAAGCTCCAGCCCTTTTTCAGATGCCTTGAGTCCAACCTTCTGAACCGCCTGCTCCGCCAGCTCGCCCAGATCGATCCACTCGGGTGAGAGTTGAATCCGTCCTTCCTCCATTTTGGCCAAATCGAACAGATCGTCCACAAGATGCTGGATTCTCCGGGCCTCGCCGTGAATGATGTCCAGATAGCGGTCCCGCTCCTCCTCGTCCGCGAACATCCCCTCTTTCACGACATTCGCATAGCCCTCCAGATAAGTGATCGGCGTCCGCAGCTCATGCGAAATATTGGCAAAAAACTCCTGGCGCGTATCCCGGTACCGCTGCAAATCAGAAGCAAGATCATTAATTGCGCCAGCCAGCGCGCCGATTTCATCACCACTCTTGATATGAACCCGGGTCGCCAGTTCGCCGGCCGCTATCTTCCGGGTCGCCTGTTGCATCTGCAGCAGCGGACGCGACAGAAACTGCGCCACAATCCAGGTACTCCCAAGCGCCAGCAGAAAAGCGCCGATGCCGGACAGAATCAACAGATGCCGCACACCCTGCAGCGATTCCATGACCGATTCCGCCGATGACACCAGATAGAGCGCCGAGACGACTTTGCCTTCCGCTTCGACGGGCTGTCCCGATACGAAATACCGGCCGCCGTCTTCATCATCATACAGGAAGCGGACTTTCTGTCCGCTGAAGATCCGGTCCAATTGCTGACTATGGACAAAAGGGAGAACGGGAGACATCATCATATCCATTCCCGAATGCATGGTCAGCTGGCCTTCCCTGTTCACATTGAACAGGCTGACGCCGGAAAAATCCGCGAACGTCTCCATCATCCCGCCCATACCGGCACCGGATGACTCAGCCATCGATGACTCCGCCATCATCGTAAAATGAGAGGCCAGCTCCTCTGTCTCCTTCTCCATATTGGCATAGTAGAATGAGGAGAACATGCGGTCAACAGCGGTGCCCAGCACGAGCAGCACAATCAGGAACAAGCCTGAGATAACAAGGCCCAGCTTGAGGCCGATCACATTGTTTCTCATTGGATACCGTCCGGGATCTGGAATTTATAGCCGATGCCCCACACTGTCTGCACCGGATTGTAGCCGAGCCCCGCTCTCTGCAGCTTCTCGCGGATATTTTTGATATGCGTATCCACGACCCGGTTGTCACCTTCAAAATCAAAACCCCACACCCGCTCCACCAGTTCCTCACGGCCGAACGCCCGCTGCGGATGTCCCGCCAGAACCGCCAGCAGCTCGAATTCCTTCGGAGTCACATCAAGCACCGTGTTCGCAGCAGTCACAGCCCGGGCATCCGGACGGATGATCAGCCCCGGAAATTCAAGCACCGCCTCTTTGGGAGCTGCCTGGCGCACCAGCGCAGAGCGGCGGATCAGAGAATGAATGCGGGCAACCAGTTCACCCGGCTCGAAGGGCTTGGTCAAATAATCATCCGCTCCCATCTCCAGTCCCCGAATTTTGTCCTTCGTGTCGGAGCGGGCCGTCAGCATCAGGACAGGAACATTATCTTTCTCCCGGATCGCCTCGCACACCTGCCAGCCATCCATATCCGGCATCATAATATCCAGCAGCACAATATCGAACTTCTCACGCGACGCCAGGTTCAACGCTTCCCGCCCTGTCGAGGCCTCCGCGATCTGAAATCCCTCTTTCGTCAAATAAATGCGCAGCAGATTACGCATATTCCATTCATCATCCACGACCAGCGCCTTGAGCTGTGTCATCTATAGTCACCTTCTTTATCTGGCGGCTGCCTGTTTGTGCTTCTTACAAGTGGAAAGAGCCGGGAAGCCCCGGCATCTTTAAATTGCTATTTTATTTGCGGAAGGCGCCAAGCCGCTCCAATTCTTCCTTCATCTGCGCATTCTGCGCCTTCAGCTCATCCAGTTCCCGGCGGACGCCTGAATCCGCGCCTCCACCATGAGCCGCATGATGATGCTGTCCCCGGCCAGAGCCGTGACCGTGCATCCCTTTCATCCCGAACATCATGAACAACATCATCAGCGGGCAGATTAGCACCAGCAACGAAGACCAATTCATCTTTCATCTCTCCCGTTTCATTATGATCGCTTGCATGAGTTCATTATAAGTCCGGGATGTGTGGAAAATATGTCGTCCGCCTCTCTCTGCTTCAGCGCCTGATCAAATCGATCTTCTCCGTCTTGTCGCCCCAAGTGATTTCGGCATGAAGCTTGTCGTCCTCCTGGGTAACGAGGCAGCCTCTGCAGGCGGTTCCGCTATGGTTCAGGACGCCTTTGTCCAGCGCTTGATTGCCCTTGAGCGTGCCGGGCCCGCCTTCAATAACATAGCTGATGCTCTCCGGTGCAGAGTCTCCGCCCAAATAACGGATGGCTTCGCTGTTCCGGGACTGGATGACTGATGTAACAATTACTTCCCAGTTCGGACCCGTTCCCGAGAACGTCAGCGTTTTGCCGATATTGGAACAGGCGGTCAGAATCAGCATGCAGAGCAGCATCAATGCCGCTATTTTTCTCATCGTCATTTCTCCTTCTCTCTTTGAGATCAAGAGGTTATGAACCCTGTCTGCGACCGGTCAAATAGACGCCTGTAAATACCAGCAGCCCGCCCATGATCTGAACCAGCGTCACCGGATTGCCGAGCAGAAGACTCAGTATTGCGGTAAATACGGTAATCAGGTTGAGATAAATGCCCGCGCGGCTCGCTCCGATCTCCCGGATGGACGCATTCCAGAAGATGAATGAGCCCACCGAGGGAAACAATCCGATGTACAGGATGCCAGCTGTTGCTTCCCTGCTGAGCGGCAGCTTCATTCCGGAAGCCAGGAAGAACGGGGAAATGATGAGAAGCGCAAGCACAGCCGATACCGCGGTGGAAGCAATCGGCGGCAGATGCCGGATTTTTCGTCCAAGCAGCGAGTACAGCGTCCATACCACAATGGCAGCCAGCATAAGCAGGTCGCCGGCATTATAGTCGGTCTGCGCAATCATTTGCAACCGGCCTTTGGTCAGCACCAGCAGCACGCCGAAGAGCGAGACCAGGAGTCCGATCACCCGGGTGCGCGTAAGCTTCTCTTTGAACAGCAGCGCGGCTCCCAGCACGATGAGTGCCGGATTCATCGCGTTAACGAGAGCTGCGTTCATGGACGTGGTGAACCGCAGCGCTTCGTAGAGCAGGAAGTTGTAGCCCGCCACCCCGAGCACCGCCATGACAATCAGAATCCGCCACTCGCTCCACACCTTTCTCCAGTCGGGCTTCTCCACTAGCTGCGCGATCGGAAACAACACGCAGACGGCGATCAGCCAGCGGGAGAAGGTCATCTGTATAGGAGACAGCTCGGCGACGACCGACTTGCCGAACACGTAGTTTCCGGCCCAGAAGAGATTGGCTAAGATCAAGAACAGATAGATTTTGTACGATTTCATCGGTGATTCTTCCTCTTTTCCGGACAGCGAAGGGCATAGTCACTTTTTTCCTCTAATTATAATACCCCTTGGCAAGTATGGGCATCACAACAGAAGAAATGGAACCGGACTGACTTTTAAAATGCGAAAATTCCATCATATCCATTTTTTTCATGTTATAATATCCGAGTCCAAGAAAGGAGTGATGTGGTGTTAAGCAAGCTTGCCAGCGATCTGAAGGTGAACCGGAAAGGCCCCATGATTCTGCTTGTCCTCGTAACCTACCGGTTCGGCAACTATCTGTATTATGATTTTCGGGTTCCGATTCTGCGCAGTGTGCTGAACTTGCTGTACAAGCTGATGGATATCCTGTTCATCCGAATCATGAACCAAGGCGAGCTTCCGGCTGAGACGAGGATCGGTTGCGCCCTTCGCCTGCCACATGGGCTGAACGGCATCATTATTAGCTGCAAAGCCGTCATCGGCGACCATGTCTCCATTTACCAGCAGGTCACTATCGGAGCCCGGAACGACAAAGGCGAGCCGGTGATCGGCAGCCATGTCGAGATCGGGGCAGGGGCCAAAGTACTTGGTCCGGTTGTTATCGGCGATCACGTCCAAATCGGGGCTAACGCGGTAGTCGTCAAAAATGTACCTGATTACTCGACGGCTGTCGGCATTCCAGCCCGGAACCTTCCCGGTTCACCGGTGCATGCCGTGCCCGAACGGCAGGGCAGCGTTTTGTAGCCGTCTGCTGTTCCCCACCACATACATACTCTCCTCAGACAGCAGAGTACTTGGAGCATCCCAAGATGCTTATACTGCTCGTCACGTTCTCTCATCATTGCTAAAGACTCATGTAAGGCTGACGAGCAAGCTCATGCTGTTAGCATCTTGCTATTATTCGGATGCGCCACAGAACTTGCGTGCTGACCGGTGCGCATGTTCTGTGGCGTATAAGCGAATAAGCGTATGTTACCGCCTGCCTGCTGCTCTGCCAGAAACTTTTTATACGATGTTACAATATTTACAGTTGCTGTTGGGAGATTGTGTTATTTTATAGAAAGTCAAGCTGTCGTTCCGGCGATTAGGAGATGATGAGAGCAGCGTCGTGCGAAATGTGCAATCGTTTGCATTGAGGTGAGACTAAGATGACCCGGGCAAACGGACCGTGTGCCGTGTCCCGAAGTGCATCTTGCCAGGGTATGTGGATTGTTGAGTATTTCAGAACAGATTAATTGTTAGGGGGCGCCGCATGATCGAAGTATCGGAATTATCAAAGGAGTACAAAATCGTAAAGAAACAGCCCGGCCTGTCCGGGGCCTTGAAATCGTTGTTCCACAGAGAGTACATGACCAAGAAGGCTGTCAGTCAGATCTCCTATTCAATCGATCAGGGTGAACTGGTCGGTTACATAGGCGCGAACGGGGCGGGCAAGTCGACCACCATCAAAATGCTGTGCGGCATCCTGACCCCGAGCGAAGGCAGCATAAGAGTCAACGGCATCGTCCCATACCATGAACGCCAGAAGAACGCCCGTAATATCGGCGCGGTATTCGGCCAGCGGACCCAGTTGTTCTGGGACATCGCGGTGCGCGAATCCTATGATCTGCTGAAGCACATCTACCAGATTCCGGAGGACCAGTATAAGAAGAACATTGAACTGTTCACTGAGGTCCTGCAGCTTGAGCCTTTGCTCGGCATACCGGTCAGACAGCTTTCACTCGGTCAGAAAATGCGCTGTGAACTGGCCGCCGCATTCCTGCACAATCCCTCCGTTGTCTATCTGGACGAACCCACGATCGGTCTGGATGTTGCGGTCAAGGCTCGAATTCGCGCGTTCATCCGGGAAATGAACCAGCTTCATCATACTACCGTTATTCTGACAACCCATGACATGCAGGATATCGAGGAGATATGTAAGCGTATCATTATTATCGATGAAGGCACCATCCTGTATGACGGCAGTCTTCAGTCGATCAAGGACCGCTTCGGCGACAAGCGCGTTATCCACTTCGAACTGGATTTGCAGAGTCCGTTCACAATTCCCGCGGAGCTGTCAGAATATGTGAGCCTTCAGGCCAACGGCGAAGATGAGGAAGGAAGAATCAGCCTGTCCTTCAGCAATCAGGCGATCTCAGGGGCTGATGTGATTTCGGCGATGCTCAAAGAGTACCATATCCGGGATCTTACGATTGCGGATTCGAAGATCGAGACGATTGTTCAGGAAATCTACGAGCGGGGAGTCTGACCATGCGGAAATATTGGGAAATAATGAAAGGCCAGATCAAGCTGGACACGGCCTATGCTGCCTGGTATTGGTCGAGTACGGCTTCGACGATCCTCAAGCTTCTTGTCGTCTACGCTTTCTGGCATGCGGTGTACGAGAACCGGACAACGGTCGGTGCAGTCCCGCTGGATACAATGCTTACCTACGTCGTTCTGGCCATGATGCTGGGCGAATACGTATCCGGAGTCGGCAACCAACTGGCAAGCAGTGTCCGGGACGGCAGCGTGGCCGTCGAGCTTATGAAGCCGTATAATCTGCTCGATAAATTGGTAGCGCTTGATCTTGGTCGAAAAATAACGGCCATTATCCGGGAAACGATTCCGATGCTAGTTCTCGCGTTTCTATTCCTCCATATCAACGGGCCGGTAAGTGCCGGTGCGGGACTGCTGTTTATTCTAAGCTCGGTTCTGGGTATTCTGATCGGCAGCCAGTTGGACTTGATTATAGGCATCGCCGCATTCTATCTGGATTATGTTTGGGGCCTGAGGACGATGCGCGATGCGATTATCTCGTTTTTTTCGGGAGCGCTCGTACCGCTCACGCTGTTTCCGGGCTGGCTCCAGACTGTGGGCTATTTTCTTCCGTTCCGGTCCATGGTGCATGTACCTGTCGCGATCTACACGGGACAGATTACGGGTACTGATGCGCTCTTGGCGATGGGTGTACAGGTATGCTGGCTTGCGGGCATTTTCGCGGGTATCCGGATGATTTGGCGTATCGCGTTAAAACGGGTCACGATATTCGGCGGTTAGGGGGGAATCAGATATGCTGTACAGATATGCCAAGCTGTATTGGCAATTCTTCAAGCTCAGACTCAAAGTAATGATGGAGTATCGGACCGATTTCTTCATCGGTGTCTTCTCGACCGTGCTCACACAAGGCGCGGCCGTGCTCTTCATCGGTATTGTTTTCAGCCATATCGAGTCAATTCACGGGTGGACCTTCTACGAGATTATGTTCATTTATGGAATTTCGATGACGGGAAGGGCGCTGGAGTATATCTTCTTCGATAATCTGTGGGTGATCGGCATGAACTATATTCGTCCAGGGAATTTCGACCGGCTGATGATTCGCCCGATTAATCCGCTGTTCAACCTGATTGCGGATCGCGTCCAGGCCGACGGCTTGGGCCAATTGCTGACCGGGGTGACCGTCCTCCTGACGGCTTCTTCCCAAATCGGATTTGATTGGACAGCGGGCCATATCATCTTCATGCTGATCGCCGTTCTCTCCAGCGGAGTGATCTTCCTGTCCGTCAATCTGTTCTTTGCGACGTTCTCATTCTGGATGACGGACAGTATTCCGATAATGATGGCGGTGCACGGTCTGAGTGATTTCGCCAGATATCCGCTAAGCATTTATCCTCGAGTCATTCAAGTGATCCTGACGTTCCTGATCCCTTACGGGTTCACCGCTTTCTATCCCGCAGCCTTCTTCATGAATGACTCATCATTCAAGACGGTAGCGCTGTGGACGCCCGCCGCCGCAGCCATTTCGCTATTCCTGGCCTATCAGTTCTGGAGACGAGGGCTACGGGCATTCGCGAGCACCGGCAGTTGAATCAAGATTCCGAACAGGCGGCCAGAGGTCGCCTGTTCGGCGTCAGGCAGGGCAATCACATTAACATGCCGCAGGTTCTGCTTCTTCATATTCACTCCGCTCCGCACAACTTCAAGCCAACAGCAGACCCCAGCACCAAAGCGATACATAAGATCCGGAGCAGGCTGCGGGACTCGTTATAAAAGATCATGCCCAATATCGCTCCTCCGGAAGCGCCGATTCCGGTCCATACCGCGTAGGCCGTCCCCATCGGCAAGGTCTTCATAGCCAACGAAAGGAACAGAAAGCTAGAGCCGAAACCGGCGATCAGCACCGTAAATGTTCTCACATTCCGCGCCTGATTAAACTTGGTGATCATGAACACACCCATCATTTCGAATACCCCGGCTAAAATCAAATAAAACCAGCTCATTTAGCTCTCCCCTCCTTCGTTCCTTCCTTGCTAAGCAGCTTCAGACCTATAACGCCAAGGAGCAGCAGCCCGATCATCGCGATTTTCAGAGCATGAATCTCCGCACCGTACAGCAGAATCTCAGCTATAACCGTTCCCGCTGTTCCCAAGCCGACGAACACCGCATACACCGTGCCTGCCGGCAAAGACCGCGACGCCATAATCATCAGGCAAAAGCTGACCGCAAGAGCGATTATCGTTCCGCCCCACTCCCAAAAGCTATCCGCATGCTTCAAACCAATCACCCAGCTAACCTCGAACAAAGCGGCCACCACAACCGCCAACCACGTTCTGTTCATAAAGTCATCTCCTCCGAAGGAAGTAATATTAATGCGGCTATCAAAAAAAGCCTAGGGGATAACCGCATTAATCATGCAGATCATCTCCCAGGCTTTTATCCTTCCGTGTCACAGCCGCTTCGGCTGCGGTCTCCTCTCGGTCCAGACCAGCCTCATGGCTGCGGAACCCTAGACGACTTCATATGCAATTGGCTCCTACTATATGACATAGCGGGTGAGGTGTCAAGGGTGGCGGGTCAATGCAGGGTGGCAGTTATAAGCTCCTCTTCATCTCTATTTCAATTCCTTCATCCATTGCTTTCCATTGTATGTCCATGACTTATTACCGATCTTGACTTCCCATACTGTATAGTTTTGCTGCTTCGTTACTTCCCAATACATCTTATTCAAAGTACCAGTTTTTTGATCTGTAATGGCTTTCCAACTATCACCTTGATCTTCAGTAACATAAAAAAGTGTTGTTTCATCAGATGTATTATTATTTTTAACTCTTAGTAATCCGTAATGGGTTGTAGAAAAGAAAACCGGCAATTCGACAGTATAAGTGGAATTGGCTTCACCTGTTAAATTAAGGTTTTTCCAATTCTTCCCGCCATTATCGGTTCGATGTAATCCAATTTCCCCTTCTCGCGGGCTATTTACAGTTATCCATCCTTTATCGGATGAAGTGAAAAGCATGCCGGAAATTGATTCGCTTGGTAAGTCACCAGATAATGAATCGCTAATTTTTTCCCAAGTCAATCCGCCATCCTTGGTTTTGTAAAGAGTAGTTTCCGCATTAAACATCCCCTGTCCCAAAACCTTCATTTTCCACCCATTAGATTTATCTAAGAAAGATTGAATATAGCTCGCATTTTGAACTGGTTTAGGCACTTCCACTGCTGAAACTTGATCGGCAATAGTGGAACAACTCGACAAAAGAACTGCGATTAACAATAGATTGATTGCAAATTTCATAATCCTTCCTCCACATGAATTGAATAATAAGTCACACCATCAAGTTCTTCCTTGCTCCCCTTTAATACAGCATTTTCTAAGGTAAAAGCTACACAATTAGGATCTTTCGCTTTTTTCTCAATAAAAATCTGTAAAGTAGTAGGATGCTCCGTTTGATAGGGGATTAGCTCTTCATGAACAATTCTATGGTCTAACACAAAAACCAGTCCAGATATTAAATCAGTTGGACCTTCATACTTAATTCCTAAAGCATTGCTAATCTCCTCATCAGAGCTTCCGACTTGAAAAATGACCACTTTATCCCACTTAAAGTCCGTAATCTCCTTGAGTGAAATGTCGGAAACGCCATTCGCATTACTTTTTCTGTCTATTGTCTGAATGATTTGGTCACTTAAAGAGCGCTCCTTTTGACACCCTGCTACGATTAACATCAGGAAAAAAAGGAATATAATTATTAAGCTGCTTTCTCTAATGGACTTAGAAAAATCCCCCACGTTCTTCCTCCTATCAGCTGAAAAGCTGAGTCTTTATGAAAGACCGGTAACTATTCGCTGCAGCCTCTCTTCCAATATGCCTAGACGTTCACCTTTATCCTTTGATGTCACGAGATACAGATTCTGTGCAACAATTTCAACAACATCGCCGTCAAAGTACAATTTTTTAAACTTCTTATACAGCCTCTTTCTCTCCTGCTCCAATTGCTCCTGATAGTCGTATTCGTACACCCACAATAGTTGATAGATAAGCGGCAGTATTAGAAGAATTTGATCCTTTGCATTTTGGCTTATCAATGAATCCGGTGCTGGCTGTCTCGATTCTCTAAACACGAGTTTATCAGCTTGCATTAGGCTTAATAAATTGTCTATCATCATTGTGCACCTCTGCATTACCTTATTTTTCCTCTATCATATCGCAAAGTCGGCCTCAACTACATCAAGGATTTTACCTGAGATCATATAGTATCAACCGGCAGTCGTCAGCATTCCTCCGAAAAAAGAAAAAGCGCACCGACCTCAAAGGCCGGCGCGCTTCATCATTCATATCCATCAGATTTCTTGCAACTGCTTAAATCGAGTTCATCATGCCGCTTCCCGATTTCATCATCCCGCCGGATTTCATCATCGTTCCGGCATTGCCGCCTTGCTGCTGACAGGCATTATGCATCTTCTCCAGCTGCTGATCAGTCAGCTTGGGATGCATTTGCTTCATAGAGGGAAGCATCTGCTGAAAGCTGCTGTTGGTGTCAGCTGCATATACGGCAGTGCCGATGCCCAGCGTCAGAACGATGGCGCCAAGGCTGATCCAGAGCTTCTTTTTCATGGTTATCGCCTCCTTTCAGGTACATCGCAAGAGTGAAAACAACAGTTCCCCGGCTAATGCCCGGAGTGCGGGTTCCCGCCGTCCGCCGGTGAAATCTCCAGCATGTCGTCGATTTCGGACTGGGCCTTGGCGGTGATGGAGTCCTCGCTGCCGGTTATCCAGGCGTGATTGTACGGTCCCTCCGCCGGTGAATCCTTATATTTCGGCATCAGCTCCATCAGGTAACTCATGACGGAATCCGGCATGCCGGAGTTCTGGGTGAACAGAAGCGGCGCATGCTTGCCGAGATGGCTGAACGGAGCGGCGGCGATTGCCAGCGCCGGGGAATCGGTAGTAACGAAGGATACGTTATGGCCAGGTGTTGTGATGCCCCAGCCGAAACCGTTCGACGAATCCTTGAACTTGGCAAAAGCAATCGCATTATCATAAGGATCACTACCCTCGATCCGGGTTACGGTTCCGTAGGCTTGAAGCCATTTCTCCACGTCAGCAGATACGGCGGACTCAGGTCCGAGTATATAAATCGAAGCCTTGCCGGAGCGCTGCTCCAGCGCCTTGGCTGTGGCATCCGGAACCTTGTCCTTGCTTACATACAGCAGCGGCTCAGGCATATGCGCGATCCAGTTCACTGCCGGCAGCGTGTATTCCGGGCTGTCTGACGAGCCGACGATGACTCCCATTGGCAGTTCTCCCGCAACTTTGGCATAATACGCATCAATCGCGGCTGCTACTGCAGCCGGGTCATCGCCTTCGATTTGATCGGTCTTCAGCTTGAGCCCGTCAAGCTGTTTCCTGGCGTTGTCCGACACCGGCCCTACAATGACCAGTTGAATACCGCCGTTCGAATCGGCTCCTTTCGGATTCAGCCGTTTCAGTTCATCCAGCGTCGCCTGCGGTACGTTGTCCTTGTCAATGTAGAGTACCGGGCCATTGCTCGGATGATGGATCAGATCGGTTGCGGCCGCAGCGATCTGCCAATTGTTCACATCCGTCACGACGACGGATGAAGGGCGGCTGCCCTCGGACTGCGCCGTCCACAGCGTCTGCGATACGAGGACCGCCGCTTCCACCGGATCACTTGTGTTAATCCGTGTGGTATTTTTAGTACCGATCCAAGGCGCTGAAATGTCTGAGTTGTTCGCATTTCCGTTCTCTGCGGCCTTGTCCGACTTGCCGCCCGAAGTGCATCCTGCCAGCGCGGCGGCCAGCAGCAGAACGGCAGCTCCCAGCTTCCATTGTTTTTTCATGAGTTGACATCCTCCTGTTCCGTCAGGTTGGCTTCCATGCTTTTAATATATCCTTTAAATATGTGGAAACGATGGAGAGAGCTCCGTCACCGTCTTGTTTTTTCAGCTAGCATTCAACTTCCTTAACTACCATAAAGTAAAACGGAGAGATAAGGAGTATTCTATGCTGCAACGACTGACAGCCAAAGCCTTGTATCTGCTGCTTGCCCTGTTCATGGGGCTCTTCATTGTATCCTCAATGTTCATAAGAGCGAAGTATAACTATGGAGTGTACGACGATACACCGATACTGGAATCCCAGAAGCCCGGAATCCTTATTCTGCTTGTCATCCTGCTTCTCATATCCGGCATTGCTCTCTACCGCCTCTCGTTAAGGCTGAACAAATACCGAATGAGAGTCGTGATTCCAGTTACGCTGCTGATCTCTTTCGCCGTGCAAATCGCGATTGTCTTTCTGTTCCCGAGAGTGCCTACCGACGACTCCGAAACGGTGCTGCAGCTTGCGCTGGATATGTTGTACGACAAGGATTATTCATCCTTTCAATCCGGCGGGTATCTGTACATGTTCCCTTTCAATTTCTCGATCGTGCTATACCTGAAGGCTTTGCTCGCCATTTTTCCGGACAACTATCTCGTGATCAAGACGTTCAACATCCTGTTCACGCTGGCAACGACGCTGATGATTTATTTGATGTACAGAGAGTTGAACGGCAAGTCCGAAGACAAAGCATATGGAGTCCTGATCGCCGCAGCCGCGTTTATCCCGTCATTGTTCATGAACAATCTCATTTATAATGATGTGATTGCAACAGCGTTTCTTACCGCTGCCATCTATACGTGCATCAGGTTCGTCAAGCGCCCATCCATCAAATATGCGGTGCTGTCAGCGATTCTGCTGGCGATCGGCAATTATTTCCGAAGCATTGGCGCGCTTGTGCTCATTGCCGCGTGCATCTATCTTCTTCTGTCACTAAAGTCCATCGGGGTAAAAAAAGGCATTCTCGCCATTTGCATTCTGGGTCTGGCCTTCAACATTCCGAACTGGACGCAAAATGCAGTATTGCAGGCATCCGGCATCGTGGACGAACCTGTAGACGAGAATTCCGCTCCCGTCTATATGTGGCTGAACATGGGGTTCAATCTGGATACTTGGGGCTTCTGGGACAACAGGGAGAGCTACCGCATTTACCAGAATGACGCCAATTACAATAAGGAAGAAAGCACGGTCTTATTCAAAGAATCCATTCAAAACAAGCTGGCTGAAGCCTCTTTTTCCGACATTGTGAAAATGTATTACAAAAAGACCGTCTGGACCTGGACGGAAGGAACCTACCAGCTCGACAGATACGGCATCGGCAATCAAGGTTCCGCCGGCAGCGGGGGAATGAACCGGGGATTTCTGATGGGCAGCTACAGCTACTCCACCGCTGTGACGGAGAGCTTCACCAGCGACTCTGCCTACCGGTCAGGTCTGCTGTGGATCGTCTATGTCATGAACCTGCTGATGTATGTGTTCACGCTTGTCCGGCTGATCGGCGGGATCAGACACCGGAGATTCGGCGAGATCTTTCTGGTTCTGGTAATTCTCGGTTTTATCGGTTTTTATATGCTCTGGGAGATTAAAGCCCGGTACATCTACCCGGTATATCCGCTGTTCATCGTTCTATCGTGCATGGGATTCAAGGACTTCTATAACGCATGGCTGACCAAGTATATTCCCCTGTTCCGGCCGGTCCAAGGAAGCGAGGTGGCAGCATTATGCGATCAAAAATCCGCAAGCTCCTCCTGATTATGCTCGCTGCCAGTACGCTGCTGCTGACTTCTTGTACCGCGATTACGGCGCAGCAGATTACGAGGTCCGATTCCAGCCAAAACCGGATGAACGGCGGTGGAGGCATGGATCGCGGAGGGCGCAGTCCCGGAATGGATAATGGCACATGGGGTAACGGTACAAGAGGCAATGGGACAAGAGACAACGGCGCTGGAAATAATGGCACTGGAAGCCCCGGGGGCAGGAACTAACGGCGCTGGAAGCAGTGGCACAGGACAGTGACGCAGGAAACAACGATGCAGTGATAACAGCAAAGCGACAGGAATGCGCAGCGGCGCAGGTCCGAACACCAGCAGGCAATAACCGCTATTCAATGATCGGCCTGACCGCAAGAAATGTACGTTTTCCAAGAAAGAAGCTCCTCCCGATGACTGTCTCATTTTGGGATGAGCTTCTTTTTGTGTTTTTTACTGTGACAGTCTTAGCTTCGCATTATTTCTGAAGCTCCCGTTTGCATCCATATAGTTTCTATTGTAAACTGTTCATAAAGGTTACTGTTTATAAAAACAACTGTTTCGATTGACAACTATTTCTGAGGTGAATGCTATGAATAATGCCCGCCAAACGACAAGCGTCTACGACTCCTTCTTCTCCGTAGCCCGCCAGCTCAAGCGGCTCGCCCACCAGAGCGCTGCTGAAGTCGGCCTGACCGTCCATCAGCTCGATATTCTCCGGCATATCGTGAAGCGTCCGGGCCTGACGCAGAAGGAAGTGACCGAACGGCTGCGGGTGCCCAAGAGCCGGGTCAGCCTGCATATCGATGCCCTGGTCGAGCAGGGGTTGGCGCTGCGCGAGCCTTCTCCCCAGGACCGCCGGGAGACGCTGCTTACCGCAACCGCGGAAGGAGCAGCCTTGTCCGAACGGTACGAGCAGGAAGATTTGGCGCATCGGGCGCTGGACGCGGCGCTAGATGCTTTTTCACACGAAGAAGTGGAGCTGCTGCTTGCCATGCACAAGAAATTGCTTCAGAAGCTGTAAATGAAATTCCAAAGACTAATCCTGTAAAGCTGGTGATCCATCATGTCAAGAATCGGAGGACCCTCCATGGGAAAAATGAAGTTCGACGATTCCCTCGGCAAGCCTGATTTATCCAGGGCGATGCTGGGAAGAATCGCGGGCTATTTTCTCCCCTACTGGAAGCAGGCGCTTGCTGTGCTGGCCGTTCTGTCGGCGACATCGGTGCTCGGCCTGCTGCCGCCGCTGCTGATTCAGCGGATTGTCGACCATGCCCTGCCGGAGAAAAATCTGCGGCTGCTGGTCTATCTGGTCGGAGCCTCTCTGGGCGCCACAGTCGCCTCGGGCTTATTGGGAGTGCTGCAGAACTACCTTAATGCCTACATTTCGCAGAGCATCGTCTATGATATGAAAAATCAGATGTACCGCCATCTTCAGAGCATGCCGCTGCAATTCTATACGTCGGTGAAACAGGGCGAGGTCATCACCCGGATGACAAGCGATATTTCGGGAATTCAGGGCGTATTCAGCGGGACGATTGTGAATTTTGCAAGCAATCTGCTGATGCTGGTTACAACAGCCGGAACCCTGTTCTGGATGAACTGGAAGCTCGCTCTTGTGAGCCTGTTCGTCGTTCCCCTGTTCGTGGCCCCTACTCGCAAAATGGGCAGTGTTCGCTGGAAGATCGCGAAGGAAACCCAGGAAAAAATCTCGGACCAGAACCACATCATCGAAGAAACGCTATCCCTGAGCGGCTACATGCTGATGAAGCTGTTCACCCGCGAGGGCCGCGAACGCTCCCGCTTCATGACCGCCAATGCGGAGACAACGGCGCTGCAGATCCGCGAGTCGATGGCCGGACGCTGGTTCATGATGCTGGTGAGCACCTTCGCCTCCATCGGTCCGATGCTGATTTATCTGTACGGAGGTTACCTTTTTATTCAGGGTGACATTTCGGTCGGGGCTATTATCGCCTTTGTCGCGCTGCTGGGCCGGCTGTATGCGCCGGTGGGCCAGCTGACGAATCTGTACGTCGATATCAAGCGCTCTGTCGCTCTGTTTCAGCGCATTTTTGATTATTTCGATATGGAACCCAAGATCGCCGACGCGCCGGATGCGGTCTCCGGGACGCTTGCGGGAGGAAGTATCGAATTCCGGAATGTCGGCTTCTCCTACCAGCCTGACAAACCGGCGCTTCAGGGGATATCGTTCAAGGCAGAGCCCGGAACAATGACTGCCCTTGTCGGTCCCAGCGGCGCTGGCAAGACGACGATCACGAATCTGATTCCCCGCCTCTATGACGCGGATTCAGGGCAAATTACGATCGGCGGCAAGGATATTCGTAACCTAACCCTGCACTCTCTGCGGTCCGGCATCGGGCTGGTCACTCAGGACACCTATCTGTTCAACGGTACGATCCGGGAAAATCTCATGTACGCCTCTGAAGATGCCTCCGAAGAGGATTTAATCCGGGCTTGCCAGGCGGCCTATATTCATGAATTCATTATGGGGTTGCCGGAAGGCTATGAGACCGTTGTCGGGAACCGGGGCATCAAGCTGTCGGGAGGAGAGAAGCAGCGGATTTCCATCGCCCGGGTGCTGCTGAAGAATCCGCCGGTTATCATCCTGGATGAGGCAACCTCATCGCTGGATACCGCTTCGGAGTTTTTTGTCCAGCAGGCCATGAATGTGCTCCTTCAGGACAAGACGAGCATTGTAATCGCCCACCGGCTCTCCACAATTATGTCGGCGGACCGCATCCTCGTTGTCAAGGACGGACAAATCGCCGAGCAAGGCCGCCATGAAGAGCTGCTTACTCAGAATGGGGTATACAAAGACCTGTACGACAAGCAGTTCGGCCGACAGGCGGTGCAGCGCACGCATGCCAAAGAGGAGGAAGGCTCCCCAACATGATGCACTCCCCCTCTCCGAGGCTTTTATGAACAAAAAGATCAGGAGTTTCCGGCTTGTAGCAATCTCCCTTTGACAAGCACCAGTTCCACCTCGTTGAGAGAGCCGCTAACGGCTTTTTCCACGATGAATCCATCTTTGCTGACCGCTGGTCTCATCCGTCTGGGTTTCGGGAACTGAACCGAGTCTTTCGTCAGCACATAGAGGGCCACATCCGCCGCTCCCTCAGGGACATCGGCTCCGGTGATGTTCTTCGCCCGGACGGCGAAGCTTTTGTTCGCAGCATCATAGGTGTAGGATACGGGCATGAAGGCGTTGTTGCTCACAATCGGCCTAGGCGGCATCGTCCATGCTCCGTGTTCAAGATCCTCCAGCGTTAATTTAATGATATCCGTCTGCATCAGATCGTCGCCTGTGAGCTTATACAGATGATTCTCCGCATCATAATTGCCGTGAACGCCCAATTGGCCCGCCAGCACGCTAACTGGTATATACAGGGAGTTGTGAACGAGGACGGGAGCCGTGTCCATTTCAACTGCAGAGCCGTTCGTCATTACCGTTCTGGAGCCCGTTTGGAATTGAACGGTTCGATCGTTCATGCTTATAACTGCCGACTTGGCATTCGCGTCATACTCAACCTTGGCGCCCAACAGCTGGCTGACAGAACGAAGCGGAATCATGATCCGCCCCCGGCTGTCCACATAAGGAGCCTTGGGCGCCGTATACAGCACATAGTAATCGTTGATTTTCAAGAGAACGGGGTAAGTCCTCGGTGCTGCTGACGCAGCAAAATATGGAAAAGTTACGGCTTAGTTGCCAAAAAAACAACCGGGGGAATCTAGTCCCGGGACTGAAGCATTTAGTGGATGTCCGTCAAACCCGTCAATCCCGGGGAATACGTACACCACACCAAGATACGATTATGAACCAAACGGCAAAAAACCTTTGGCACGCCAAAGGTTCAAGCCGGAGCCTAATCTGCTCCCATATGCTGTTGGTTGAGCTTGACTTTCTATCCCATTTACTGATTGATGGCACACAGTTTACTGATTAATGGCACACAGTTTACTGATTAATGGCGCCCAACACAGAGCGGCCGTAAGCCGCCTGTCTTCCGCTCGCCCTGGCTACCAAATCCGACAGTGCGGGCAGCTCGCTCAGTTTAACCCCTGTGTCAAGCTGGAAAAGGGTCCGGACAGCGGATGCAACCTCCTCCAGAGCGGCATTTCCCGCCCTCTCTCCGATGCCCGAAACGGTGACGCTCGCCAGTGCCGCGCCAGCCTGAAAGGCGGACAGCGTGTTGGCCGCGGCGAGCCCGAAGTCATTATGGCCGTGAAATTCCACGGGAAGAATCGACCGGTCCGTCAAATACCGGACAGCCCGGAAAGTTTCGAACGGGTCGAGGCAGCCGACCGTATCGGCGAATCTCAGCCGCTCCGCCCCTCCGGCTGCCGCCGCTTCCGCATAGCGCAGCAGAAATTCCGGATCGGCGCGCGAGGCGTCCTCCGCCCCAACGAAGGGAATGCAGCCCAGGCTGCGGGTGAAATCCAGCATATCTTTGAGCCGCTCCAGGACCCACTCCCTGCTCTTGCGAAGCTTATGCTCGATATGCAGGTCCGAGACCGGCAGCGACATATGGACATAGGTGAAGCCGCAGTCGGCCGATGCCTGAATATCGCTTCGCTCCGCCCGGTTCCAGGCGATCAATTCAGCGTCCAGGCGAAGCTCCATCATCGCTCTCAGCGTCTCCCGCTCCTCATTGCCCATTGCCGGAATCCCGGCTTCGATCCAGCGGATACCCGCCCGGCTTAGTCCGGAAGCAATCCAGAGCCGTTCCTCCGGCGAGAAGACGACACCGGCCTTCTGTTCCCCGTCGCGCAGCGTGGTGTCCACGATCTCCGGCCTAACGCCTCTCTCCATCCTCTCCGCGCACCTCCCGATATAGCTCCATCAATTCAAGATCATTGACCGACCGTTTGCGAACCGCTGCCCGTTCCCTGACCTTCGTCAGCAGCAGCGAAGCTTCCTCCGAAGGAAGCGGCTGATTCCACTCCTTGAATTTCAGCCGGAGGGAGGCCGTTCCCGAATGCTTGCCGATGACCAGCTTGCGTTCAAGTCCAACCTCATGGGGAGACAGAGCTTCATACAATCCGGGATGCTTGGAAATCCCGTCCACATGAATACCGGATTCATGAGCGAATACCTGCGGCCCGATCACCGCCTTATCCTCCGCTAGCGGGATGTTCATGGCTGCCAATACGGCCGCGCAATCGGCCGCCAGCGACTCGGTTGGAACCGGCAGCGGCTGCCGCCACAGCGTCTTGAGCACCATCAGCACCTCCTCCATCGCCGCCCGGCCTTTCGGCCCGACACCGGCAACGGAAACGCCGAGTTGCGTGATCCCCGCCTTCAGAGCGGCCAGAGAATTGGCGGTTGCGAGACCGAGCAGATTGCCCCCGCTGAACTCAACCGGACAGATGGCTGACTTGACCAGCTCGTTCATACGGCTTCTGGCAATCAGCGGGTCGAGGCGGCTTCGGCTGTCGCAATACACAAGCCGGACCACCCCATACCGCTGGATAAGCGGCCAGTAGAGGTCGAAGCATCCGCTTCGGCCCGGCGCAGCATCTTCAACAACCAGATAGATCTCTGTCGCGAAATCCCGCGCCGCCTCGAGAGCGGCCTCCAGCTTGAACATCGAAGTCCGGTTCAGGGAGTGGCTCCACAGCACGGCAACCTTGGTGAAGCCCATCGCCCGGGCCAGCGCGAGATCATCGCTTGCGGGACGAACGCGGCAGCGGACGGAGGATGGCAGCTCATCGCTCAGGATGGCGCTTCTGTAGGCATGAACATGCCGAAGGTAGACATCGAACAGAGTGATTCCGTACTTGCGCAGCATCGACATGATGTCGTATACTCCATCCAGCGGCACAGACCGGCGGAGCGCCTCATCGAGGGTGTAGTCGATAAGCTCGATCATTGGTCATTGTCATCCCGCGGCCCGGGGTGGCCTGCTCCTCCGGGATGCCCCGACGCCCCCATATGACCGGGATGCCCCGCAACGCCCGGATGACCGGCTGCTCCCGGGTGTCCGTGGTGGCCCATTCCGCCCGGATGGCCGGGATGGGCCGCTGCCCCAGGGTGTCCGGGATGCCCATGGCCAGCCGGAAAATCCGGAACGGCGTCATTCGCCTTCGCCGTAATATGAACCGGCGTGATCTTAATGACAGCCACGGCATTGCCGTCCATCGCGGAACGGTACTTCTCCACCACGGTCTCGGAAATCGCCCGCTTGTAGAAGCCCGGCGTGAACTTGTCCAGAATCGCCTGCAGCACGCCGGTTGCTTCACCAACATCCTCAACCTTCTCCGCCTGTCCGAAGATCATAACACTCTTGTAGGAGGTATCCGCCTTGCAGGGAACAGAATCGGAGATCGTGCCATTCTCGCGGAAGACGGTGAAGCTGACATTCGGGTTGTCCTTCAAGAGACGCAGCTTCTTGCCCGAGCCCATCCCGTGAAAATAGACCGCCCCGTCATGCCATACATAATTGACCGGTACCGCATACGGATATTGGTCGCCACTGATGCCGACGACGCCGACCCGGGACCCCGACAGGAATTCTCCGATCTGCTCCTGGTCCCTCAGGTCCCTAGCTGTATAGCTGACTTCCTCCATCAGATGATCACCTTTCTTTCCTGTGCATTGGGGTCGCTCGCTTCCAGCCTTGCCAGCAGCTCCGCCATCCACGCGTTGTTCCGCTTCAGATGCTCGGGAGCCCCGCCAAGCACCTGCTCCGGCGTCTGAACATAGGCGGCGGGCTGCATTTCATGCCCGGATTCCCGGATATAACCTTCCACAAGCTCCAGCGTGTTCTCCAGATGGAACTGAAGCCCGATCACGCGCTCTCCGTACAGGAAGGCCTGATGGGAGCAGACCGGGCTGTCCGCCAGCACAACTGCCTCGTCAGGCAGAATGCTGAAGGTATCGTAATGCCATTGAAATACCGTGGACTCCTGCGGGAAGAACGAAAAAAACGGATGCAGCTGCGCCCGTTCATTCCAGCGAACCGTGTGCCAGCCAATCTCCGGCTGCGGCTCCTTCGTAACCTTGCCGCCGATGACATCGGAGATCAACTGGGCGCCGAGGCAGAGGCCCAGCACGGTTTTGCCGTTCTCGATAGCGCTGCGGATCAGCTTCTTCTCCGAAATGAGCCAGGGATATTCTTCTTCCTCGTAAATATTCATGGGTCCGCCCATGATAACCAGCCAATCGAAATCCTCCGGTCCGGGCAAGGAATCCCCTGCAAAAAACCGGGTCCGGGTGATCTCGAATTCCCGCGAACGGGCCCACTCCAGAATGCTGCCGGGATGTTCCAGCTCAATATGCTGCAAATAATGAAGACGCACGTTCTTCCTCCTCCGGTGGTTTCTCTTCAGCCCACTTCCCGCTGGCTGTCCTTAGCATGCAACTTGGCGGATTCAGCCAGGGCTTCGGCGACCGTGACCGGATCGAACAAATCCCGGACCGCTTCGCACATCCCAAGTACCCGGTCCGCATCCTGCGGCTCCGGTGTTCCGTGGAAATAGTCATCCAGCGAACAAATACCGAATATAAAATCAAGCGAGCGAATCTCCTTGGACAGCTCCGCAGGGAACGAAACCACCGTCTCCGCCGCATTCATGAGACAGATATAATTGTGGTTGAGCGGAGGCGCGTCATACAAGTAACACATGGCGACGAGATAGCGCTCCAGCGCCACGCAGGCCACATTGAATACGAGACTGTAACGCTGATCCTGGCTCTTGAACTGCTCCGCTCTGCTATGATAGGATAACGCAGCCCGGTAATTATCCTCAAACGTCTCCTGATCGAGCGGGTTCATGTTGATCCCCATTCCTGTCAGCCTCCTTCAGTTTGATCATGCACACGGCAGCGCTGCACGCCTAACGGGAGTTGCCGGTGACCCGCAAGCGGGAAACCGGCTGTTATAAGAAACATTCCTACCTATAGGCGCACCTTGCATCTGTCGCCCTTCTGAATCTTCATTCCTCTGTCCGGCTTACCAGACGTTCAGCAGCCATTCCTTGTTCTTCTTGTATTCCATATCAGTGAAGAATGTGTTCGCCATTTCCTCGGCGAGCCAGATTGCGCCTTTATAGCCAACAACCGGGTGACGATACAGTCCTGCGCGGTCATAGGTCGGGAATCCGACGCGAACCATTGGGACATTGTAGTCGATCGAGATGAACCGGCCCTTGGAATGGCCGAGAATGAGATCCAGCTCCAGACCATCCTTCAGACGGCTTTCCAGGTCCATCAAGTCCGCGTTCATGATAATTTCCATGTCGAAATCGACATTTTCCTGAAGCGCCTTGATCCGTGGATCGGTTTTGTAGCCCGAATGATCGTCGCCGAGCAGCAGCAGAACGGGTTTCATCTCAAGATCCAGACAAAATTCAGCCAGTCCGATTACAAGATCCGGATGCCCGTAGATCGCTACTTTCTTATCCGCGAGGAACATATGCGTCACGTCGGTGATCGCGTCAATCGCAATCCCGCGCTCCTTGACGAGCGACTGCGGAATCGGCTTGCCAGTCATCGACTTCAGATTCTGCAGGAACGTATCTGTATTGCGGATGCCGATCGGCGTCGGGCCGATGATCGTCGGCAGATCGAATTCGTTCTGCAAATACTTGGCCGCTCTGCCGCCTTCATAGCGGTTCAGCGCGATCGTGCCGATGGCGTTAGCCGTTCCCTGCAAATCCGCGATCGTTGTCGCGCCATGCGACTCGCCGCTCTTGTCAGGCATCAGCGGAGAATCGAACTCCTCGATTTCGAACAGTACGGTTGCGTCAATGTCCATCGCGGACAGCAGGCCTTTCAGAACCGTTACGTCGCCGGGATTGACCCAGCCGGTGATCAGATTCAGCTTGCCGTTCGGCTCGCCCTTCTTGGCAAAATACTGCACGAACGCTTCAACACCTACATCATATCCGGTTACATGACTGCCGACGAAGCTCGGCGTGTGGATAGCGACAAGATGCACTTCGCGTCCGGCATACTTTTCCTTTAAGAGACCGTTGTTCAGCTTCGTAATGACGCCGTCCACGTCATCGCCGATAACCTCGGTCGAGCAGGTGGTAATGATCGGTACTACCTTCACATCCGGGTAACGTATCAGCAGAACGTCAACCGCTGTCTCCACCCGGTCCAATGCGCCGAACACGGCGCCGTCTTCATGCACCGAGGACGAAGCCATCAGGAAATTGTCCTTGAAATGCTGGGAGAACCACAGCCGGACGAACATGACGCAGCCTTGTCCTCCGTGCACGATCCCAATACAGTCTTTGATGCCGATACTGGCAAATTGCGCGCCCGCGGGCTGGCAGGTGAAGATCGGATTGATGACGCCGGCGCGCTCTTTTGGTTTTAAATCGCAAGACATCCGCGTTGCCCCTCTCGATTAATATTGTTTGACTGTCAGTTCCTCGTTCAGGGAACCGGTAATGCACACATAGTCGATGCGTTCCTTCAGTGCAGCTATAAGCTCCTTGATTTCGGCCACATTCATGTCATTCAGCCATTCAAAGCGTTGTTGATACGCTTCAGCCAGACAGATTGCATCGGCATAATAGCACCGGTCCTCGGCCGTTTCCCTGACGACGGTCTCGCCGCACAGAATCTTGGAGGTCATACCCAGAATATTCTCGTTCTGCCGTTCTCTGTCCCAGGCGCGGGAATGGAACTGCCAGAGACATTTCTTCAGAATATAATCCTCCATCAGCGCGATGCGCTCATTCAGCACTTGCTCTTCCACGTTCTTCTCCCTCCCCTTACACGCCGGCAGCAGACTTCTGCTGCTCCAGGTACGGATATGTCTTGTTCCGCAGCTTGGACACCGAATCGAATCCGCCCGTATACTCTCTCATCGTCTCGGAATTGCGGATTTCATCGCTAAGACCTGCGTCGGAGACCATTTTTTGCGTGGCGAAGCCGTTGCCGGTCGGAATTTCATCCTTGCTGATATCAAGGCCCGACAGCTGATGGATCGGCGAATAAATGGCATTGTAGATATCGCGGGCAAACCGCACCCAGCCTTCATATCCCTTGTAAGGACCGTTATGATACGCATGTGCATTGAGGTAAGGAACGCGAACCTTCTTGGCAACTTCGCCCGGACGCTTGCCTGTGAAGATGACATCCGGCTTCAGCTTTTCCATAGCCTCCAGACCTTCCAGTTCGTTCGGATCGTCGATCGCGAGCGCGCCCTCTTCGCAGCGGGCAATCCCTTTCTCCATGTCGCCCTGATGGCCGAATTTCGTGTACACCGAGACAACTTCCACACCCATTTCCTCATGGATGACGTTCGCCCAGTGCCACAGCTTGGAGCCGCCCGGCCACAGGCATACTTTCTTGCCTTTCAGCCGTTCCTTGTACCAGTCAAGCTCTGGCTTCCATCTTGCCGTCTCTTCGTCGATAATCGCCTGCGCACGGTCTTCAATACCGAAGAAGATGCCGATTTTTCGCAGGGAAGCGGATAGAGGCTCGAATCCGAATCCGTCGATGTCAAGACGCGGAATGCCGTATTTGACGCGCAGCTCATTACAAATATATTCAGCCGAACGCGCGCATTCGAGAACGTTGAGATGGGCTCTGTGCATTGCCCGAAGATCATCATATGAGCCATTGCCGGTAAAGGTGGACAGGACCTGAATGCCCATGCGTTTAAAATAGTCCTGCATAACTTCCTGGTCACCCTGGATATTGTACTCACCGACATAGTTGATCACATAATCGCTGGTAATTTCCGGTTCCACCGTGCCAACCTTGTTATTAACCCATGCAATATTGATCTTGTGGTGACCGCCCGATTGGCTCGGTCCAGCGAAGCCGGGGGAGTTACAGACGAAGATGTCCACATCAGGCATTTCATCCATGACTTCCTGGGCAACAGCGCCGATATCGTCACCGATCAGCGCTGTGGCGCAGGTCTGGTAGATAGTCATGCGTTTGATATCCGGGAATGCCTTGAACGCTTCAATAATGTTCTTCTTCAGCAGTCCTTCCGCGCCGAAGACGATATGCTTCTCCTTTACGTCCGTCGCGAAGGTGTTCTTGAGCTGGAAATTGTCATTGTCACTGATATAGCGCTTCGTCTGCCAAGTGTCATACGTGCACCCGACTGGCCCGTGGCTCATGTGAATGACGTCCTTCATCGGCGTGCCGATCACGTGCTTGGCTCCGCAATAGGCGCAGCCGCGTTCCGAGATCGTGCCGGGAATCGTGTTGAGATACCCCAGCGGAAGGGCATCGGTCAGGCCTTCGCCCGGACCCTTGAGCACGGCGTGCTTCTCTCTTTCGGGAATGCAGGTGCTGCAGTCAAAAAGATGATGCGGCATAATCTCTCCTCCTTGTTATTGGTTTAGCCTTAGTCGACGATACCGTATTTGGAGACCATTGCTTCCAGTTGATCCATCGAGAGCGGCTTAGGAATAACGAACATTTCATTCTCGATGATTTTGCGGGCCAGCTCGCCGTATTCATGAGCTTGTTCATGCTCTGCATCGAACTCTACGACTGTCTTCTTGTTGAATTCAGCCTTCTGTACGATGTTGTTACGAGGCATAAAGTGGATCATCTGAGTGCCGATGGCAGAGGTGAATTCCTCCAGGAATTCTCTTTCCTTATCCACGTTCCGGCTGTTACAGATAATGCCGCCGAGGCGAACACCGCTCTGCTTGGCGTATTTCACAAGGCCTTTACAGATGTTGTTGGCTGCGTAGATAGCCATCATTTCGCCCGAAGCAACGATGTATACTTCCTGAGCCTTGCCGTCGCGGATCGGCATTGCGAACCCGCCGCATACAACGTCACCCAGAACGTCGAAGAATACGAAGTCGAGGTCGTCCGTGTAAGCCCCGTTAGCTTCCATCAGGTCGATCGCGGTGATAACGCCGCGTCCTGCGCAGCCTACGCCCGGTTCCGGTCCGCCGGATTCAACACATTGGATATCCAGGTAGCCCGACTTGACAACCTTCTCGGTCGTAATGTTCTCGGCGCCGTCGTCGCGAAGCATATCCATCAGCGTCTTTTGGTTCATCCCGCCGAGAATCATGCGGGTGGAGTCGGCTTTCGGATCACAACCGTGGATGAATACTTTTTTGTTGTGATAATAAGCCATAGCCGCCGCCGTATTTTGCTGAGTCGTGGATTTGCCGATACCGCCTTTTCCGTAAATCGCGATTTTTCTAGTCATTTGAAATAACTCCTCTCAAATTTTAAATTTGAAATCAGGTACTGCGGTTTCTCTCCCTAGTCTTCGTGTGTTCGCGAAACCTCTCCCAACCCTCCGTTCATTTGTTAGTTTTAGTAACTCGACTTGT
Source organism: Paenibacillus stellifer (assembly GCF_000758685.1). NCBI lineage: Bacteria > Bacillati > Bacillota > Bacilli > Caryophanales > Paenibacillaceae > Paenibacillus > Paenibacillus stellifer. The sequence continues at coordinate 2,419,022 of NZ_CP009286.1, read as the reverse complement.
TATTTGTTTGATGTCTTACGCTTATGTTAGCCCCTGGAGGCTATATCGGACAATAAAAACGAGCGAAATCACCGCTCTCAAAACAGGATATTCAAAATATATGTTATGTTTTATGACATGTACTTTTGTTATTTTGATTTTCGACACTTTCATAGCGCTTTCATGAAAAGGATGGAAATATAGCCGCACTTTCCGTTCTTCCCCTGCTACAAAAAAACCGGATACCATCCTCACTCCCTGCCAGGGGAGCCGGATGGTATCCGGGGTAAATATGCCTGAAAAATAAGGCAGCTTGCTCACTTATTCTTATCCGCTCTGCGAAGGGCCTGAAGCAGCCATAGCGGAGCATCGCCTTTCATCAGACTGAGCAGCCGGTCCAACTGGGGAATAATTTCGGCTTCACTCTCCGTCTTGAGCGTCATGATCCCTTCCTGCCGAAGCCGTTTCTCCGCTTCTCCTCCTATACTGCAGACGAATAGCAGTGTACAATCGCCGATAAGCTGGACTCTGGTCTCCATCCGGCAGTCATGCTCCGCCTCATCCTGCCGCTCGGCGACCGATCGCGATTCCAGCCACCGGTAACGGCCCCCTTTCAATTCAAAAATCGAAAAAGCCGTGCAGAGTCCGAAATGCCCGTCGATATGCCTGCCGTCAATTGAAGCGAAAGCAATCCTCATTCGCCTGTCCTCCTCTCGGCCTGAAGCAGCGCATTCCCGATCCGGCCTAGCAGATCCGTCGTTCCTCCGTATCCGACGCTCACTACAAGCGGAGTCCCCAGCCTGCCCAGCACAGGGAAACCCATAGGCAGAAAAGCCGTGCCCCTGCGCTGCGCTCCTTGTTCACCGTAAGAGCTGCCTATCCATAAATCCGCGCCGGATGATGCCATTTCTTCCATATCTTCCAGATCTCCGATGCGGCATTCCCCGCGAAAATTCGCAAGAACGGGAGATGTGCACGGTGATATCGCTCTGAACGACCGGATGCCGACTTCCTCGAGCCATTCCGACAAGCTCAGCAGGTGATCCGGCTCCAGCGCCGCGATTATCTCCTTGCCACGGAAGACGCTCTGGGCATCCAGCATGCTGTCGAGCAGAATCTGCCGCTGCCACCGATGCTTGACCTGAACCTCAGTCCGGCTAAGCCGGCGAAGGAAGTCAAAGAACTCGTCACAGGCTGCAAGCCCGGTCAGACCCGGAAAGACATGGCAGGGAATGCCCGCAGCCGCCTCGATTTTGCGCCCCGCCCGTTCCATACTGCCTCCGACCGCTATCGTGCAGCTTGAAGTAAGCATTTTGTCCAGATAATCGAGCGGCATGCCCCCTCTTGACAGGCCGGTGCTTCCAACGAGCAGGTGACCGCAAAGCGATGACGACAAATCAGGCAGTGCCAGGACTTCAAGCCCGAATGAGGAAATGATCTCCTTTAGCTCCATGACATCGCCAGGTGTCAGATGCGGGCCCGGCAGCAGGTTCACGCGGTTCCTGCGTTTCTTGCGGGCTGCCCCGCCGCTTCTTCGGATGACAGCCTCCACTACAGCCTCCGTCATGCGGGCATAGCCGGTCTCCAGCGATCCTTCATAATCGGGAAGCTGCAAGGACAGCACCAGCGTCTCCGCATCACCGCCCCCGCTGCTCAGAAATTGTCTGACATCGCTCTCCAGATCCTCGCCTACCATTTCGGTCAGCGAAGTGCCGATAAGCGCAATCAGATCGGGTTTGAACTGCTTCAGCGCAAGCTCAAGCGCCTCCTGGGAGCTCTGCGTTCCGCCAAAGATCAGATTGGAATCGTGGATCGCCACATTCTGCAGCGCGACCGGCTCGCGGAAATGCTGAGAAATCAATTGGCCGACGGCATCGACACAGCCGTGAGCACCGTACAGAATCGGCAGGGAACGAAAAAATCCCTGCAGTGCCAGTACGCCTCCGATGGCTTGACTGACACGGAAAGGATTAACAGACAACGGTTTGACATTCATTTCTCCGGTTAAACTCATCGCTTCATCGCTCCCAAGGCGCACTCTTGCCGCTAAGCTTCCATACCGGCTGCTCCAGAGTGTCCAGGATATCACCGGCAAGCCGGCGCACGCCGGCATATCCGGCGTAAGAGCGATGCCGGTCCCGCGCCAGGTTCAGAAACGGAATTCTCTCTTTGAGCGGCACGTACTCATTCCTTCCGCTGACCAGCATCAGATCCCCACGACGCTCCCTGAAGGTCTGAAGAATTTTGCCATCCCCGCATTCATTCAGGATGACAGTGCCGCCTTCAAGTCTCTCCCGGATCCGGGACATGTCCTCCTGGGTGTTCCGGTTGGTGCCGACTGCCGCAATCTTCAGACCCAGCTCTTGCAGAAGAGTCAAGTATCTCCAGCTCTCGGTTCCGTCGGTATACAGCACAACCGATTTGCCCTTCAGCTCCCTGCGGACATTTGCCAGTTCGGAACGAAGCCGCTCCTCTTCCTTGCGGATGTACCGGTAGAGCTTCTTCTCCAGCTCCGCATCGCCGAAATGGAAAGCAAGCTGACGGATTGTGAAGCGGATCTCACGCTCGCCGTAGAAGGAACCCTCGAAATAAGGAATGTCGTACCGGTCCTTCATCCGTCTGGCGAGCGTAATCATCGCACGGCTGCACACGACCATATTGACCTTCGCCAGATGAGCGCGGCTTACCCTCGAATAGGAGTTCTCGCCGGTAATCTGCGACAGCACCCGAATACCGGTTTTGGCAAGCAGCGCCTCCATATCCGCCCCTTCCTCTCCGCCCTCGTACTCGCCGATCAGATTAATGTCATAAGTACCCGGATGTCCCGGCTCTTCAACCCCCTGTCCGATCACCCTGTCCATCAGCGCTTCTCCCGCCAGTCTCCGGCCCATATTTCCGCTGCTTCCGCTGAAGCCCGGACTGTGAACCGGGATGACGGGTATATTCCAGGCGGTCTCCGCCTCGCTGCAGACAGCGTCGAGATCCTCCATCGAGAGTACAGTAATGCAAGTCGCATACACGAAGATTGCGGGAGGCTTGTAATTCTCGGCGATGTAGCCGATTGCTTTCAACAGCTTTCCTTCACCGCCGAGCGCCATATCCCTGTCATTCAAATACGTGGAGAAGCCATATCCCGCCAGACCGCCATGATGACCCCGATCAGCCGGCTCCAGCCATCCGCTCTCCAGACAGGCGGATGTTCCATGCACCAGATGGGCCGCATCCCTGATTGGCAGAAGAGCGGCAAGCGAACCGGCAACGGGGCAGCCCCGCGAAACTTCGCCCGGTCCCGGACGAACGCAGCCTTTCTTCTCCTGACCGTTATGTTCGCAATCCGGCTCCACGAACAGCGCATTCTTCCCTCTAGGCATTATGCATCCCCCTTTCACCAAGCTATTCCATTGTCTTCAATCTGACTAAGCGCTCTTCTTAACGGCATCCTCCCGCAAAATAATGATAGAACTTGACATTGTCCCGAAGCTGACTGTCGATATCCCCTTTGCAGACGATCGGCATAATACCCGCATGCTTCAGCTTGCTGGCCGGAGCCTTTCCGATTCCGGAACAGAGCAGCATGATGCAGTCCTTGAGCATATGCACCGTCTCTGCAAATATTCGAACTCCGCTGCCTCCTTCATCCTCGCCGCAATCCGCCAGTCCGTTGCAGTATGCCTGCACCTTGCGGACGCCTACGAGACGATGTTCACCCGATTCCCGGGCCTCGTAGATCAGAAACTCGCGTGCATGTCCGAAATGCTGATTGATCTGGCCGGACCCCCTGGTCGCAACGGCCACCTTAACAGCACCATCCCAGCTTCCTTCGGCCAGCTCCACGCTTTTGTTCATCCGGGCGACCAGCATCTCCTGATGCGCGTCTCTTCCGGCCTTGTCGAACAGAACCGCATTCTGGATCAGATCCGGAGCCTGGCTCAGATCGTCGCCCAGCATGCCGACAGCGTCCGCCCGGCACTGGCGGCAGTGGCGCATGACCGGCATAATCTCCGACGATGCCTGCTGCACAGCAGCCGATTCTTCACCGGTAGGCACCCGGTAGCCTTGCTTGGCATAGAAGCTGCCGGGCGAAAGGATCAGCGGCATAATATTATGGCTAAAAGCGCCAAGCTTCTTCACCGTTCGGGTTACCTCGGCCAAATGCTCCCCGTTCACTTCAGGGATGTGCACGGAGTTCACCTTGCAGAGAATGCCCGCTTTGGCAAGCATCTCAATGCCGAGCAACTGCCGATTAATGAGCAGCCGGGCCGCTTCCTCCCCGTTGTACAACACGCCGTCATAGAAGACCTTCTCATAGACGCGAGCGCCGATTGCAGGATCCACCGCATTCATTGTGACGGTGACATGACGGATGCCGAGCTCGGTGATTTGCTCGATATAATCGGGCAGCATCAAACCGTTCGTACTGAGGCATAGATGGAAATCAGGGTCGTGCTCCGACACCAGACGGAAGGTGCGGAATACCGCATCGGCATTGGCCAGCGGATCACCAGGGCCTGCAATTCCGAAAACGGACAGCTGGGGCAGACGGGACATCGTCCAGACTACTTGGTCAGCGGCCTCCTCCGGAGACAGCACCTGGCTGACAACGCCCGGCCGGCTTTCATTGACACAGTCAAACTTCGGGTTGCAGTAGTTGCAGCGAATATTGCATTTGGGCGCCACCGCTGCGTGCATGCGTGCAAAATGATGATGCGCCTGTTCGCTGTAACAGGGATGCTTCAATACAGCCGAATCCGACATGACGGTTCCTCCTCCCGATAAGTCATATTAGTTAACACTAAATATAACTAATTATAACTCATTAAATAAATAATTGCTGATTTTCATCAGAATAATGCGATCATTCGGGAGGGTCAATGAGGAAAAAGACATCACATAGGCATTTTGGAAAATCCGTCGAAAATGATGTTATATAAGTTAACGTATTATTAACACTGATTGAACAGACACTTCGAATAAAAGGCTTTCAGTTTTCTGCCAAAAAAATCCTTCAAAGCCGCCGCTTCTCTCCGGAACCGAACGACCTTGAAGGATCTGGTGTTACTACTTATCAAATGATAATACCGTGCTGAAGCAAAATTTAATCAGGCGAAAGGTGCGGCAGCCGTCTTGATGCAGCTGGTCGGACAGCTGTCGATCGCATCGTTAAGCTCTTCCAGCAGATCGCTTGCAATAAGGGTTACGCCTTTGTTGCCGTCGCCTTCAAAGATCACTTCCGCCAGGCCGTCATCGTCAAAATCGAATATTTCCGGAGCTGCCGATCCGCAGCTTCCACACGCGATACAGGAATCTTTCTTTACCTTTACATATTTGCTCATGATTTCCACTCCTCTTTTTCATCCAAAGTTAGTCCTATTATAAAAAGGGGAATGGCAGAAGAATGTGACATAAGCTATAGCAGCATCAACTCATTGCGCAATTTTCACAATTTTTATCTATTTTCAAGAATAACACGCCAACACCCGCACTCTAAATGTCATTTTATCTGACATGTGAAAATCAGAGTCTGGAATCTGCTTGATGGCGGCTTGCATTCTCCCGGCACTTTACTGGCTTTCGGCTGATGACGGGTCAAACACGTTTGGGGTCAAAGCTGTATAAGAGCTGCCCGCCATATGGGGATAGCTCATAGCAATGCTCTCGAAGGAAGCTGCGATCATGCTGTGAAGCGGATGGCTGGACACAAGGCCCAGTCTGTCTTCAATGACGGCATGTATGCCCGTTGTGCGGAGCGATTCCTGAAGGGACAAAGCCTCCGGATCGCCGGGATGATCAAAGAACAGGGCCGATGCGATAGCCGAGATCAGATTTGGAGTATCCAGCCCGTACTCATAAGCCAGCAGAGCGGGCTTAACCAGACGGTCATTGGGCGACAGCTTGCGAAGCGGGGAACGGGCGACACGTGTGATTTTATCGGAAAAATTGGGGTTGGAGAATCTTGCCATCGTCTTATTGATGTACCGTTCATGGACGGCAGGGTCGAACCCGTGCTTGCGAATGAGCACCTTCCCCGTCTCTTTGAGCACTCCATACACGCGTTGCCGGACACCGGGGTCCGACATCGCTTTCTGTACAGTGGGCCAGCCTTCCAAAAAGCCGAAATAGGCGGCGCAGCAGTGTCCTGTATTCATGGTGAACAGCTTCCGCTCAAGATAGGGGTCGAGAGATTCGACGTAGCGGGCTCCTTTCAGCTCGGGATCGCCGCCGATCAGGCCGCTGCGGGGAATGACCCACTCGCTATAGGGCTCGACCAGAACCTCCAGCGGGTCTTTATTCTTCTGGACAGGAACGATCCGGTCCACCATAACATTCGGAAAAGCGACGCACCGCTCCGCCAGCTCTCTAAGCGGCTTGTTCATATGGCGGTAGACCGATCTTTTGAGCTGCTGGCCGCTTCCGATGCCATTCTCACAGGCCATCACATGCAGGGGCTTGACCTTCATCCCCTCCCTGCTCAATCGCAGCTCAATGCCCCGGGCGATGGTCTCCGCGATGTCCTTGAGAGCGGTGATGCCCACCGCCGTAGTGACTAGCTCCGCTCCGGCGATGGCCTCCGCCACTTCCTCGGTGTCGCTGAGGCGAATGGCGGTCACATTATCCACTGTGAAGCGGTCCCGATTGTCATTGGCCAGCGTGACGGGATAATGGCCCCGTTCCCTAAGCTGGTTGACCTGTCTCTCATTTCTGGCAACAAAACACACTTCGTATCCGGAGTCGGACAGAATCGGCCCGATTAGCCCTCTGCCAATATTGCCCGCTCCAAAATGTACGGCTCTCAATATGGTGTCCCCCTTTGGTTTTAGGATGGCGCCTCTGAGACGTGGCTAGTGCAATCTGTAGTCTGTAGTTTGGTTATACCTGCAGTCCGGGTTCCTGGAAGCACCGGCGGGTAATCACATGGTCAAATTCGAGAAGGTCCAGGCTTTCAATCCTGTGATGCGGGGTGTCAAACGTAAGGAAGCTCGTGATTTCGTTCGGCGTAACGACGCATTTCATTCCTGCAGCCGCAGCCGCACGCGCCCCGTTAGGGGAATCTTCGATCGCCACCGCTTCCTCAGGCGATACGCCGAGGCAGGACAGGGCCTGGAGATACAGTTCGGGGTCGGGTTTCACCCGCTTGACATGATCCGAGGTCCGGATGCAGTCAAAATAGTCGCGGATGCCAAGCTGGTTCAAATAAGTCTCCACCCATTCGGCAGAGGAACTCGATGCAAGACCGATCTTGAGTCCGGTTGCCTTGCCCGCTTCCAGATAACGCTTAATACCGGGCCGCATCTTCTGAAGCTCCATCAGCTCGCGATGTCTGCCCTGAACGGAAATCCGGAACGCCTCCTTGTCGATGGGAAGGTTGAGATCCGTCATTAAATATTCATAGGGGTTAAAGCTGTTCAGGCTTGTTCCGATGCACGTAGAGTACTGTTCAAGCGTCAGCTCTACGCCATGCTTCCGGTAAGCTTCGTTAAAGGCTGTATACCATGCTGTCTCGGTATCGATAATCGTTCCGTCGAAGTCAAATATGAGTGCTTTGATCAAATTGGTCATCTCCTCGTATTTGGTGTGCTGAACGTGCTGTTCTGTAAAAAACCTTAACAAACCCGTTTTGAAAGAGTCAAGAGCGCCCGGCGGCGCCAGGCACTATGATACCGGTTCCAACAGACTCCCCATACATTTCCTTTTCGCTCTCTGGAAAGCGCCATCAAAGACTTCGAGCTGAAAATACGAAGCGGTCTCATAGCGGCCTCAAAACCCTGCCAGCCCTGGATTCTGTTGTAATCCGCCCGGACTGGATCACCCCAAGAATCCGGGTTATTCCCGATCGGGGCTTCCGCACATTTTTAATTTTTTTTATTTTTTTAATCGAAACATGTTTGAAACCCCTTACAAATGGTTTAAATTTTAACCAGTTGGCCATAAAGGATGGCTGGATGGAGCATGGCCCCTCAGTATGGTAAATAAATTCCAAGAAAGCTTTGACTTTTTGAAAGAGGATCGATTATACTTGAATTACGCTTAATTTTCAGATATTTCAATCTGAGAAGCGGGGGAACCAATCAATTGGGGCGAATCACTCCTTCTGGAGTGTAGGGTACCATCTTACCCGAGTCCGTCAGCTAACCCCGTCAGCAGTGGATGGGTCTATTTTTATGCGGTTAATAAACCAGAGACCCTTGTTAAGGGTCTTTTTTTGTTCCCCCACTCTGACGTTTCGATGGCATTGATATGGCTTCCTCACAACCCCAAACGATGAGCGAAGGAGTGATGGAGATGCTGCAAGCACAAGCATATTGCCAGAAAGACATGAATCAAGCGGTCCTGAACGGACTCAACAATGAAGAGCGGTCCAGGAACAAGGACATTCCGGCATACCGGATCCTCGACGAGGATCTCCCGCTTACCGGGTGGGATGATCAGGATGAAATCCTTCGAAAGCTGGTCAACCCGGACGAGGGAGAATTTCTGTAACGATATAACCTGGATTCATTTATAACCTGTCGCATAATCCCGAAGGAGAGACGTTTCATTCCCCTTCGGGATTTTTACAATCCCCCTTAGTTCACAATGACTGTCCCCAGTAACTTCGACTGTTCTTACGTAACTCCGATACCCGTTACCTTTGGTCCCTCTCCGCCGCCGCTGTCTGTTCTGGTTCGGCTTGAGCAAGCACGGGCTTCAACTCATCGCGCACACTGTTCTCCCACAGCGGAACTCCCGACCGGTAGGCCGCTCTGCCATTGAGATGTCCGGCTACAGGAGAGGTAATAAAGACAAAACCAATCACAAGCAGCAGCTTGAAGCTCGCCGTTCCGGACGAGATCCAGTCAAGGATAAAGGCACCTGCCAGCACACCGACCACACCAAGCGTCGCACTTTTGGTCGCCGCATGGGACCGCAGATAGACATCCGGCAGACGCACCAGTCCGAATGCGCTGATTCCGCAGATAACTGCTCCGACCAGCACCAGAACCGCTGCCAGCAGCTCACCTGCGTTCTTCATCGTCTCCAGGCTCAATTACAGCACCCCTTTCGATATATCTCGCCAAAGCTGCCGTTCCGATAAACGTCAAAATGCCGATGACAAGCGCGATCCCGATAAAATCCTTTGTGCCAAGCAGAATGCCCAGAATGGCGATCATGGACAGCAGCAGAATACCGATTGTATCCAGCGCGGCGATCCGGTCGGAAGGCGTCGGACCCTTCAGCAGCCGGTACAGGCAGGCCAGGATTGAGAGCGCAAGCACGCCCATCGATATGTTCAGCACGATATCCTTCATGCCGCCGTCACCTCCGCTATCGCTTGTTCAAACGTGTTTCGGATGTCCTCGCACAGATAACCGGCATCCTGAATATCCATGGCATGAATGTACAGCATCCGTTTGTCTCCCGATACTTCGAGTGTCAGCGTACCCGGCGTCAGGCAGATCAGACAGGATAATATCGTAATTTCCCAATCGGTAGTAAGCTTGGTCTCATAGGCGAAGATGCCCGGTGAAATGTCCAGCTTCGGACGCACAATATTCCGGATCACCGCAACACCCGACTTGACCAGCTCTCTCGAAAAAATGCCCAGCAGCTTCACAACCGCCCAGACCCGTTTGAGATAAAAGGGCTGATTCCCGAATTTGCGAAAAAGAAACAGCAGAGCTGCCCCGATCACATACCCGACGGTCAAGCCCCCTCCCGTCCAGTTGTCATTCAGGACCATCCATAAGACTGCAATCAATACATTTAATCCAATCTGATAGGCCATGATCATCTACTCCTTCAACACAGCTTCAATATAAGCCTGTGGATGGGCCATTACCGCTCCGGCTTCCGCTACATACTCATACACGATCTCCGAGCCTATGCCCATCGCGATAACAATCGCGAGCAGGCCCGCCGCAGCGGCAGTTGCTCCTTTCGCCCGAACCTTCGGATATTCTCTTGCAGGCTCGCTTCTCCAGAAGGCCAGCATAAAGATTTTGATCAGCGAATACAGAACGAGTAAGCTTGAAGCCAGACCAATCAGAGACAGCGTCAGCATCCCATGCTCAAATGCGCCTCTTATGATCAGCACCTTGCCCGCGAAACCGCTGAGCGGAGGAATGCCCGCTACTGCGAGCGCGAGCACCAAGAACATCCAGCCGATCAGGGGGTAACGGCGGAGCATGCCTCCCATATCCCCCAGCTTCTCGCTCCCTGCCAGCATAATGATGATGCCGCCCAGCATGTACATCAGCCCCTTGGACAGCATATCATGCATCAGATAGAACACCGCCCCGTCAAGCGCATCGGGAGTCGCCGCCGCGAGTCCCAGAGCGACAAAGCCAACGCTGATGATGACATTGTAGTTCAGGATGCGGGGGATGTCGGTATAGGCTATCGCCCCCACGCCCCCGAGAATCATGGCTGCCGCACCCATGACTGCAATCCAAGGGTGCGTGAATCCAGGATCATAAGCGAAGATCAGCGTGAACGTCCGGAGAACGGCATACAGTCCCACCTTGGTCAGCAGCGCCCCGAACAGCGCCCTTACAGCCAGCGGCGGCGCGCTATACGATTCCGGAAGCCAGAAGAACAGGAACAATCCCGCCTTCAGCGAGAATACGATCAGAAAGAGCAGGGCAATTACATTCAGCACGCCTCCCTGACCCGTCTCGGCGATGCGCTGCGAGAGCTGGGCCATATTGAGCGTGCCGACTGCAGCATACAGGTAGGCGACCGCAGCTACGAACAGCGTCGAAGACACGATGTTGATCAAGAGGTATTTCACCGTCTCCCGAAGCTGCGCTCTGGTTCCGCCGAGCGAAATCAAGGCGTAGGACGAAATCAGCAGCACCTCGAAGAAGACGAACAGATTGAAGATATCGCCGGTCAGAAACGAACCGTTCACACCGACCAGCAGAAAATGAAAGAACACGTAATAATAGTTTCGCTCCCGCTCGGGACCTATAGTAAAGAACGAATATAGCAGGACGGCGGCTGCCGTCAACGCTGTCGTCAATACGAGCAGTCCGGCCAGCATATCGCCGACGAACACAATGCCAAAGGGCGGGGCCCATCCACCCATATGCAGCGTTTGAATGCCGTGCCGGTGAATCCTGCTGATCAGAATAAGCGCTGCGGCAAGACTCAGAATCGAAGCACACGCGGCAACCAGCCGCTGCGCGCGCTGATTCTCCTTCAAGAAGATTAGAAGAACGGCGGCGCAGAGCGGGATCAGGACAGGCATGATAAGCAGATTGCTCATGGCATCTCCCCTCCTTCTCTTGCTCCGCCTCCGTCATCCTCCGGGGCCGTCTGGTGAGCCCGATAGGCCAGAACCAGGAAAAACGCGGTGACACCAAAGCTGATGACAATCGAGGTCAGGATCAGCGCCTGCGGCACCGGATCGACGTAAGCATCCGCTTCCCCGCCTAGCAACGGTGGCGCGCCCCGCTTCAGTCCAGCCATCGTCAGCAGCAGCAGATGCACGCCATGCGTTAACAGGGAGGTGCCCAGGATGACGCGCAGCAGGCTTTTGGACAGGATGAGATAGACGCCGAGCATGAACAGAATACCGACAGCCACGGCCATAACCAGCTCCATTATCGATCCCTCCCTATCGTTGTGATCATATTCATCGTCACCCCGACGACCGCCAAATACACGCCAAGGTCGAACAGAACGGCGGTGGCCAGTTCCGTATCGCCCAGCAGCGGCAGTTCGAAATGGCCGAAGGCATGGCTCAGAAACGGCGCACCGAAAGCAAAAGAGCCGGCGGAAGTCAGAATAGCGATCACTAGCCCGGCCGCCGTTACAATGCGGTAATTTACGGGCAGCGCCTTGCGCAGCGTATCCAGTCCGTTCACAAATCCGAGCAGAATCAGGGCCGCCGAAGTCATCAGCCCCGCGATAAAGCCTCCGCCTGGATGATTATGCCCCGCAAAGAACAAGTACAAGGCAAACGCCAAAATCAGATAGACAATGACGCTGCTCATCGTGCGCAGAATGACATCATTGCTCCTGGCCGGGAAGTCCGCTTTGCTTAAGAGCGCAGGCCGAAGGCTTCTGGAAGCGGAATCTCCGGGCTCAAGCCGCAGGCGGATCAATCCGTAGACGGCAAGCGACGCGATGCCCAGCACCATGATCTCGAACAAGGTATCGAAGCCGCGGAAGTCGACGAGGATGACGTTGACGACATTTTTGCCGCCCGCCTGGGAATAGCTCATCTTCAGAAAAAACTCCGAAATCGGCTCGAACGGGCTGCTTCCCATGGCTGCGAGGGCGACGAACGTCATAATCAGTCCAACCCCACCCGAAATAATCCAATTGATCGTCTTCACCCTTGCCTTCACCCTCTCGGGCTTCAGCTTCGGCAGATACCGGAAGCATAGCAGGAACAGGATAACGGACACCGTCTCGACCATCATTTGCGTCAGAGCAAGATCGGGTGCCCGGAAGAGCACGAACAGCAGTGTGACCATGTAGCCGACAGCTCCGGAGAGCAGAATGGCGGCGACTCGGGATTTGGCAAAAGGTACGGCAACTGCGGCTCCCAGCATAACGGCGATGATGACATATTCATAAAAAGACACCGGCGCATACGTCTTCAGCCCAAACGACAGACCCGGCTTCAACAGAAGCGTTCCCCCAAGCGCCAGAATGAAAAATCCAAATATATATAGAAGATAATGCCGCCGGGAACCGGTCATATAGAGATCGGTCAGCCGGGCCGAGCCGGACTCCATTCCCTTAAGCGAGATATCGTATAGTCGGCTCAGATAATTCCGCCCGCCGGACTCCTTATTCAACAGTCGCAGACGGCGGTAACCCCGGAACAGCAAGATCCCGGCGGCGATGATTCCAAGAGTCAGGAACAGCTCCGGCGTCCAGCCATGCCAGAAATGAATGGAGACACCAAAGGCTTCCCCGGACGGAATCAGCTCATCGCCAAGTCCCCGGTATATGGACAGCATGGCAGGTTCGATCAGCGAATGCGACAGCAAATTGGGCGCAAATCCGAAGACAAGCGCAAGCGAGACCAGGATGACGGGAGGCAGATAGAGGCCGGGCGAAGCTTCATGCGGAGCCTTGGGCAGCTCTTCTCTCCGCAGCTTCCCGCCGAACGTCCCGAATACGAGAATCATGCTGTACACGAAGGTCAGAACGCTGGCAATCCATGCGATGACGGGGAACGCCAGCATCCAGACCTGAACGTTCAGAATGTCCAGCTCCCGGATATGCAGAACGGCGGCAAGGAACATCTCCTTGCTTAAGAATCCGGCGAACGGCGGCAATCCCGCCATCGAGAATGAACCGATAACCGATACGGTGAACGTAACGGGCATGAGAGACATCAGGCCGCCGAGCTTGCGTATGTCGCGGGTGCCGGTCTCATGGTCGACAATGCCTACTGCCATGAAGAGCGAGCCTTTGAAGACCGCATGGTTGATCAGATGGAACACCGCGGCCGATGCAGCAGCGGTGTAGGCGATCGCCCCCACGTCTCCACGGAAGAAGAAGGCGGCGGAGCCCAGGCCGAGCAGACACATGATGAGTCCAAGCTGGCTGATCGTCGAGTAGGCCAGAAGAGCTTTCAGATCGGTCTGCCGGGTCGCTTTGAACGAGCCGTAGAGAAGCGTCGCGAGGCCCGTCAGCGACACCAGCCAGAACCACTGCGCGTGCCCGCCGAAGACGGGAGTAAGCCGGGCCACCAAATAGAGGCCCGCCTTGACCATCGTCGCCGAATGCAAATACGCGCTGACCGGGGTCGGCGCCTCCATCGCATCCGGCAGCCAGATATGGAACGGGAATTGCGCCGATTTCGTGAAGGCTCCCAGCAGAATGAGCAGCATCGCCGGGATGAACATTGGTTCCGGACTGATCGTCTGCACCTGTAAGATAATCTCCCGGATGCTGTAAGTCCCGCTCATGACATACAGCAGATTGAAGCCGCCGAACATGGCGAGTCCACCGAAGACGGTGATCAGCATCGATTTCAGCGCCCCGTAGCGGGATCTCTCCCTGCGGTTCCAGAAAGCGATCAGCAGGAACGAAGCAATGCTGGTCAGCTCCCAGAATCCGTAAAGTACCATCAAATTGTCTGACAGAACAACGCCCAGCATCGCTCCCATAAACAGCAGCAAATACACATAGAAATTCCGGATGTTCTCTGTTCCTCTATCCAGATAATGAATGGAGTAGATTACAACGAGAATCCCGATCCCGCTGATTAACAGCGCGAACACCATGCTGAGACCGTCGAGCACAAAGCTCAGGTCGATTCCGAGCGACGGCATCCAGCGGATCGTTGCCGACAACGGCTCGCCTTTACGGATATCGGGAAGCCTGGCCGCAAAGTATAGAAACAGCGCCGCCGGGACGGGCAGTGCCACCCAGCCCGTGTGCAGACGCGGCAGACGCCGGGTCAGCGGAATCATCAATCCAGCAGCTAAAAAAGGAAGCAGTACAGCTAAATGCAGCACGAACCCGAACTCCTTTCGACTAGTTATTCACCCACTCGTTCTGAATGATTCTCAAATATTGAGTGTTCCCGTTATTCACTATCTTGAACAGCCCGGTATTAAAGTCGGTATGCAGCTGACGGAAAAACACGCCTTTAAGCGGTTTATCTCCGTCCGGGCTGTCGCTGAGCTCATAATGCTCTCCCCGCTTCACGAGGTAAGCCGTGAATCCCTCCTCATGCGTCTCCTCCAGCATATCGGGGTAACGCTGAACAGCCACAATATGCAGGTCGATCGCTCCGATCCGCTCCATCAGCTCATTAATGAAGCTGCCGCGCGTAATTTCCTGCCACAGCGTCTGGCTGGATTGCCCAAGCACAATTTGGGTAATCCCTCTTTCCTTTGCAGTGTCGGCGATGACGTCCGCCGTTTTCCGCCCTTGGCATTTCCTGACCAGAAATTCACCGCCGGCTTCCCGTGTCTGATTCTCCCATCCGGCAAGGAACATCTCCTTATCGGAGTTGTATTCATTCTCCCCCATTGTATCGACCGTGAGCACACACAACGGTGCACCGATAAGCGCTGCCAGCCGCGCTCCTCTTTGAATCAGCCGCTGCCCATGTGGTCCATAGTGGACACATACCATAATACTTTCCTTACCAGAGATGCTCTCGTTGTCAGAGACACTTGACATCCCGACATCGCCCCTTCCTATTATTTCCATATAATAAAACAAAAAGAGCCCGCTGGTGGCAGGCTCCTCCTCTTAATCCCATATACAATTCTAGGTTATTATACCGATTGGAACATGGATTGTAAAGGTCCGTCATGCCGATTGCATTCCGGCGGATCAGCAGAGAGACAAACGCCGGAATGTCGGCATGAAGCTTATGCCGGAACGCACAGCGGGCAGTGCCTGAATCGGCACTGCCCGCTCCTTATCATTTTATAAGGGATTAAGCTGGTCTCTTATCCTTAACCACAACATGGTTGCTGAAGAGCATCGAATCGCTGCTGAGCCGGTAGCTTGGGAAGGTCTCGTCAGCTTGAAGTCTCATTACATCATCGAATAGAATCTGCTCCTGCCGGTCCACCAGAAAATCGAAATCGGGGGATTCAACCCGCACATCGGTAGGTGAAGGCTCGCTCAGCAGATGAAGAGTAAACACGCCTCCCGCAGAGCATCCCTCCGCTTCGTTAACCAGCTTGATATACGCCGGTGCAGATTTCAGACTTTGACGCAATTTCTCTCCGGTAAGGACATCGTATTCCACTCTCATGTTGAGCTCTCCTCTCTAATGGTCCGTTTCACATGTACAGTTCGAAGTCAGGACGATCTTGATCATCGATGGTCTTTTATTTTTATAAATTATATTGTGTACAATTTATTTATACACAATTTCAAAGAAATTGTCAAGCTCTTCCTCTCTTTTTGCTGCACCAAAACGCCTGCGGCATCGGAATGCTGCAAGCGTCCTGGCTTATTGTTGTATCTATAGAGAGGTAATAAAGTTCTCGCTTCCGCCCAACTCCGATGATCGCAGTCTCTCATGAGTTTCTCATGAGTTACATGATGGTCTGGCTATTTGCTGCGAGTGCTGCTGTACAGCCCCACATTATTCATAAGGAGACTTATCCTCTTGTTCGCCTGCTCCCTTGCGGCAGCTGCCCCATCCTGCAAAATGCGGTCCAGAGCATCCGGTTGACCGATCCATTCTGCATATTTCTGACGAATCGGCTTCAGTTCACGGTTTAATTCCTCGAACAACAGCTGCTTCGCTTCTTTCAGATTCGCAACGTTGTCCGATGGATGTGCATCCGTCAGAGCTCGCAAGTCCGCGATTATGCGAAGGCTCTCCGCCTCATCGGCGCCTTTAATGCGCACAATTTTTTGATACAGATCATCCTCCGAATCCAATAAGGAAATCGTGTTATTGAAGGATTTTGACATTTTCCGGCCATCCAGTCCGCGAACCATTTGGTTCAGATCAGGGAAATACGGGCTTGGCACTGTAAAAATATTTCCGTACATGGAGTTGAATCTTTGAGACAGTTGACTGACAAAATCCAGCCCGGTCTCATGATCCCTTCCGGCAAAGACAAGGTCCGCCCCCATCATGAGCGTATCCGCAGCCATTAATACCGGATAAATGCCGCTAAGCATGTCGATATCTTGGTTAGCGATCAGTTTCATTTCAGCATCAAGCTCATTCACCGAGATCAAGGACATTAAGATTAGCGACACCCAAGCCATCTCCTGAATCTGAGACTGTCTCCATAGAACGGATTGTTGAACATCCAGTCCGCAGGATAAATAGCAAGCGGTAATGGAACGAACATGATCGTTCAGCAATGCCCCGTCCCTTACATGCGGAACCGCATGCAAATCGGCAATCAATTGAAAAATCCGGTATTCCTCCTGCATTCTCAATAATGGCTTGATCGAACCGTAGTAGTTCCCGATATGGGGAAGTCCGGTTGCTCTGATTCCTGTTAATAGGATAGGCTTCATCCGATATTACAACTCCTTGCTTAAGATTATTGCTTTAGAAAAATATGGATTATATTTCTATTCATATTGAATTGAATTGAATGTATATTAATGTCAAGGTATATCAGTAAAAAAAGCCGCCCCTGCCCGGCTTGAAAGTCCGGATAGAGATCGGCATCGGTTATCTTCTAGAATGGGACTGCTTGTCCGAGTGGAAGACACTCCTCGTTCAGGTTATTCATTCATCCTGCTCACATAAATTCCGGACTTATCATCGGACTTCTTAAAGCGCGGATACCGGATGCATTCCGGATCGTCGTTCTCGGTCCCTATCAGCCAGTCGGCATAGGCTTCAAGCCCGAAATCGGCGATCTTCTTCATCAGCATTTCCCGGGCGGGGATCGCCTCGTCCCCGTTCTCCTCTTCAGGATAATAGAGACCGTCCGTATGCAGGAGCAGGCCTGTCAGCTGGATCCGGTTGATTTTGCCATACTCGATAAAATGCTCCGCTTCCGGCCTGCCATTCAGCACGGAGTACCCGCGATCCGTATTCATTCGGGCTTTATTTTGCACAATCAGCGGCTTCACAAGCTCCCACAGTTCATCTCTCGACTGTATTCCCCGGTGAACAGCCTGCTTCCAGATCATCTTCGCTTCCTGATCGATCTGAGCCACATGATCCCTCGTTACAGCACGGATGCTGCCGTCTGCATAAGCAGCCATGATCATACAGTCGCCGGACTGGACATATTCAATATAATGCTCCCTGATCCGCACGATGGCGGCGCCCGATGTCCAGAGCTGATCCTTCTCGTCCACCTGAATCCCACTTTCTACCATCTCTTCACCGAGAAGCCGGTTTGCTTCCTGGAGCAATTGCTCCAGATTCCGCTCATCCTCAGGGCCAATCCCCTCGAAATAACTTTTGAGGAGCTGTGAAGCCATTCTCCCGCCGGTCTCTCCTCCAGGTCCGCGAAAGGGCAACAGCGACGTCGCGCCATCCGCCACCCCGTACAGCTGCGCCGCCTTATGTACAATAAGCGCATCCTCATTCCAAATGCCGCTTCCCTGAACAGATATCGTTTGTAGTTCCATCCTGATCGGCTCCTCTCTGGCTGCTTCCTGCTCTTGATTATAATAGGGAAGTGTCAGAGAAGAGAACCCCGATGTTCCGAATTAACAATTGGACTCAATGTGGGTTGAAGCGATTGATCCGGTTGCTGACCACATCTATGCAGGTTCGCCGGAACCGGCTTTGCTATCAGTTGATATCTCTATTGCTGCGGCTCGGCAGCGGCTGAAGCCAGCTGATTGCCGAAAGCCTGCTTAATTCGTTCAATCTGGGCAAGGTGCGTGTTCACATGCTTGGTAAATCCGGCGATAATATCACGAACCCGTACCGTCTCACCCTTGATGTTAATGCCGCTCTTGTCCAGCTCCGCATCGGTCAGTCTGCCGAACAAAATACCGTTATAGCTAAGCAGTGCCTGAAAAGCGTCCAAAATGTTGTCTGCACTGCTCTCGTTAGCACGCTGCCCGGCAACCCATTTATCCTGTTCGAATGCCGGGAGCTGAGCCTTGGTGTCTGCCAATATGTCGCGAATCCGGAAGGAGACGACAATATTGTGGTCGATCAGATGGGCAAGCACCTCGGTGACACTCCATTTGACTGGGCTTTCCTTCCATTTCAGCTCTTCCTCGCTCAATCCGTCGACAGCCTGAACCAGCAGGCGATGTGTATCCAGATAGGCTTGAATGTCGATGTTGCTCATTTCAAATTCCTCCCGATCATATTGGATTCGTTGTTCAGCGTTCTGAACGCAAGGTTAGCGAAAAAGTCCGCTGCCAGCGGCAGCGCGCGCTCATCCAGCTCGAAGGCCGGATGATGCCACTCCTGCGGTCCCGAGGTCCCGAAGAAGACGAACAGCCCTGGCACCTCCTTCTGGTACACGGCAAAATCCTCGCTCGCCAGGGACGGTACCGGAACCACGGGTTCCAGTCCCAGCCGTTCGGCTTCTTCCCAGGCCAGCTCCGCCAGGACTTGATCGTTGGCGACCGGTGGCGGCCCCACGCTGCAATGCACGCTTGCGCTTGTTCCAAGCGCGGCGGCCACGCCGACGGCCACCTGCTCGAACCGCTCCAGCACATGGGCGCGTACTCCCTCATCGAAGGTGCGGATCGTGCCTTCCAGCACCGCATATTCCGGGATAACGTTCAATGCCGTCCCGCCGCTCAGCTTGGTCACACTGACGACAGCTCTGTCATGCGCGCTGACATTGCGGCTGACAATCGACTGAACCGCTGTGATAATATGCGCCGCCGCCACAATCGGATCAAGACCGGCATCGGGAACGGCAGCATGCGAGCCTTTGCCCTTCACCTCGACCTTGAAGCCGTCCGCCGCCGCCATAAGCGGTCCACCTGTAATGCCGATCGTGCCGACCGGCAGATCCGGCTTGTTATGCAGACCCAGCACCGCGCGGACTCCTTCAAATGCGCCGCTCTCAATGATCTGACCGGCGCCGATCCCCTTCTCCTCCGCCGGCTGAAACAACAGCCGAACAGTGCCCTGCAGCTCGTCCTCGCGCTCCTTCAGCAGGTAGGCGGCGCCGAGAATCGCGGCGGTGTGAAAGTCATGGCCGCATGCATGCATTTTTCCCGGAACGGACGAAGCGAACGGCAGATGCGTCTCCTCCTGTATGGGAAGAGCGTCGATATCCGCCCGCAGTGCAATGACCGGTCCGCCAAGCTTGCCCCCGATCTCCGCAACGACTCCCGTTCGCAGCGGGTACGAGGCAATGGTGATGCCTGCCTCCTCCAGCCAGCCCTTGATTCTCCTCGTCGTCTCGAATTCCTCGCCCGACAGCTCCGGGTAACGATGCAGCTCCTGCCGGATTGCTGACAAACGCTCCGCCAGCCCGGCGACATCCCTTCGCTTCGTCACTTTGCTCATACCCTCATCTCCCTGGTTTTACTCTTCAGGTCTTTACTTCCGCAAAAACTTTGCCCAACAGCTCATAGGAGCGGCAGAACATAAGGAAGAAACTAATTTCAATTTTACCGATTGGTTTTATATGTTTTATAACATATTAATACACACACCCCTTAGCCGACAAGGAGTTTCACTAATAAAATGAAAATTCTCCCATCCGTTATGCGGCTCGGCCTCTCCCGGCTTTCGTTCTTTTCTCAATTGTAAGCGGGGTTAGCAAAAGTGCACCGGCAAGAATCAATCCACCGCTCAGCAGGTATACGGCAAACAGTGAAAATGTTTCTTTCATATAGCCGGAGATGAGCATGCCAATTACCATCATCCCCATAAACACTGGCGTGATCGCCCCAGATACCCGGCCAATAAACGCCCCTTCCGTGTTCCGCACAATAAGTGTCTGGATTCCGCCTTGAATACAAGGGTAAAACAGACCGCTGATCACCAAAAAGATGATTGTAATCCATAGATTGGAGGATGCGCCTATTCCAATTGTGCACACGGCAGCGACAAGCAGTCCTATCATAAGCAGGAGCTGCGGCTTCACCTTCTTGGCTATCCCCATGACCACTATTCCGCCTACCAGCATAGCTGCCCCATTGGCCATCACGAGCCATTGCAGGAATTGTTTGTTAAGCCCCAATTTCTCGATGACGATGAAAATCTGAAGCGGCTGGGTCACGCCTGATGCCAGACCGACGGCTGCGAAAGTCATACTGAGCGTTCTTAAAGCTTTATTGGAACCGACATATCGCAGCCCGGACGCCAACTCCTTCATGAAGCTTCCTGCACCTCCGGATGCTGCTTCCTCGGCATCACTTGGGAGCGATGACAGTATAAATGAAGACCCAAGGAACAAGATTGCGGTCAGGATCAGGGATACATTTATTCCAAACTGCATGAAAATAAACGTACCGATAACCGGACCCAGGACCGTAAATACAGCAACAAGAGTTTGGGACATCGCCATCACGCTCTGCAGCTGTTCCATCGGCACATGCCGCTTGTATAGTTTCATGGCTGAAGGCTGAGAAAATTGAGACAGGCTGGCGGATGCAAATGATCCGGCAAGAAGAGCAATCCACCCACCGTTCATAACAGCAAGCAGCACTGCCACGACCGACAAGGCAGACAGCAGATCGCTCCATACCATCGTACGCTTCGGCCGCCATCGGTCTGCAAAGGTCCCGCCTATAAGACCGAATAGAAAGATCGGAGCAAATTCCGCAACCGAAATCAGGGATACATAAACCGGATTGTTATTTGTCAAATCGGTAACATACAGAAGTACGGCATAATTACGAATCCAAATACCCAACTGCAGAAGCACCCGAGAACAAATAATTGTTCGAACCAGCTTGATCACGAGCTTATGTTGTAAATTAGCACGAATTTCCATCTTCTCCACCTCATTTGTTTTACTAATTTACTAATTTACTAAATTACTGAACCACTCCGTGATTCTATCCCGGATTTCTTTAGAAGTCAATGAGCAAATGCATTCGTTCCACAAAAAAAGGAGCACCTCCCCATGCTCTCGAAGTCAAAACAACGAGAAAGGAGTGCTCCCCTGTTCGTATTCAATGTTTGGCTGTTTTTTCGATGAAACCTATCTTGAGGAGGATATTGCTAACGCCTGGTTAATTTGTTCAGCATCTTGGAGAATGATGTTGCCCGGAAATTCACTTGAAGTTCCGCACACGGATAATTTATAATCCCGGTCAATATCATACTGCTTGAAATAAACCGCGGGGCCGGACTCCCCTTGAATGGAGAAACCGCAGCCATCGCTCCGCCTGCGGATCGCAAAAGAATTCAGCGGGATAGACAAGCCTTTTCCTAGCGCTTTAATGTAACTCTCCTTCAACGTCCATAAATCATAAAAATAAATAATTCGTTCATCAGGATACCGCTGCATTAAATCATCATATTCCTGTTGTGCAAAAAAACGTTGTGCCAAATCCATATCAATGGGCTTTATTTGTTCGATATCGATTCCGACAAAAGCCGTGTCCACGGCGCAAACGACCCAATCACCAGAGTGTGAGACGTTGAAATGTAGTGATGGCAAAGATCGGACGAAAGGCTTGCCGTAGTCATTATGCGAGAAGTTAATCTCTTTGTTATGTACGCCATACTGATTGCAGATGATGGAGCGTACCAAAACATCGGCAATCAAGGTCCGAGTTGCGTCCTCTCGTCTGATGAACCGGTCGATCCGCTGCCTTTTCTCAGGAGAAACCTGCTGTAGTAAGGAGTAGAAAACTTCACTGTCCATGGCATCGGAAATATTTACGGCATAGATTTTCATCGCGTAGTGTAGTTCCTTTCTGTATTGGTACTAAAATCAATTGTAAATACTGGAAGCGAACCGGCATATCGTCCTCGAGGATGATTTTTTCTTGCTGGCTGGCATAACTCCGTACATTTCTTGCCTAATCCTCTTCATGGTGGTTATGATAAGGCTAAATGCGCTGATCTTGTGTATTAAACGATCAAACCACTGGAGTGAAGCCAATGATCCATATTCTAGTTGTGGAAGATGACCGGCATGCCAGAAGACTGCTTGAAGCCGTGCTGAAACGCGAGGGATACCAGGTGTCCACCGCTGAAGACGGCATCCGGGCAATGGACGTGCTCGAACAGCAGCATATCGACCTCATCATCCTTGATATTATGATGCCGAACATGGACGGGTACGAGTTCGCCAAGGAGCTTCGGGATGCCGGCAGCGTGATTCCGATTCTGATGGCTACAGCCAAGCATCTTCCGGAGGATAAGAAGAAGGGCTTCCGCCTCGGGACCGACGATTATATGACCAAGCCAATTGATACCGAGGAGATGCTGCTCCGGATTCAGGCCCTGCTCCGCCGTTCCCAGATTGCCAGTGCCCGGAAGCTGGTTGTAGGCAAGCTGGTACTGGATTACGATGCTTTGACGGTTACGCGCGGCGAGGAGAAACAGACCCTTCCGCAAAAAGAATTCTACCTGCTGTACAAGCTGCTGTCCTATCCGGACCGCATCTTCACCCGCATCCAGCTGATGGACGAAATCTGGGGGATGGAAAGTGAAAGCACGGATACTACGGTCAATGTGCATATCAATCGCCTGCGGAAACGGTTCGAAGGGTATCCCGAGTTCGAGCTGGTGTCCGTCCGCGGTCTCGGATATAAGGCGGTGCGGCATTGATGCGCAGACTGGGCGTATGGATCAGAGCAAAA
Organism: Paenibacillus stellifer; assembly: GCF_000758685.1. NCBI lineage: Bacteria > Bacillati > Bacillota > Bacilli > Caryophanales > Paenibacillaceae > Paenibacillus > Paenibacillus stellifer. The sequence goes on along the minus strand of NZ_CP009286.1, from coordinate 2,395,901 downwards.
ATCACCCTGTCAGTCTTATTTTCACTGATGGTTTTCTTTATTTTCCTCGTTACCGTCGTGATTACCGGCGTACTGTTTTTTCTGGCGCATTTTTTCGGACTGATCAATGATGAGATCGCCAAAGGCGGAATCGTACTGCCTATCATTATTTTGATATCCTGCATTCTGATCGGGACCACGATATCCGGCTTTGCCAGCCGAAGAATGGTTAAGTCCATCCGCGAATTTATTGAAGCAACCAAGCAGCTGGCTGCCGGCGACTTTTCCACGCGACTGTATTTGAAGAGTCCTCCCGAATACCGGATTCTGTCCGAGAACTTTAACCGGATGGCTGAGGAGCTCGGCGGCATCGAGATTTTACGCACCGACTTTGTGAACAATTTCTCCCACGAATTCAAGACGCCCATCGTCTCAATCAAAGGTTTTGCCGAAATCCTGAAACACGATGATCTCTCCAGGGAAGAACGGGACGAATACCTCGATATCGTCATAGAGGAATCCGCCAGACTCGCCTCGCTGGCCTCAAATGTGCTGGAGCTGTCGAAGATTGAGACACAGACGATTCTGACGGATAAGCAAATGGTTAATGTCGGAGAGCAGATTCGCCAGTGCGTACTGCTGTTAGCTGCCAAAATAGAGAAAAAACATCTGGACCTCGAGCTCAATCTTTATGATTATTCCCTGTCCGGCAGCAAGGAGCTGCTCAATCAGGTCTGGCTTAATCTGCTGGATAATGCGATCAAGTTCACACCTGAACATGGAACGATTACCATAGAGATGAAGCGACCCGCTGGATTGCTGGAAATGGTGTTCCGCAACACTGGAAGCGGGATCGATCCGGAGGCCGTCCCCAGAATCTTCGATAAATTCTATCAGGCAGACACGTCCCACTCGGCGGCGGGCAACGGTCTCGGCCTAACTATTGTGCAGCAAATCGTGAGCCTGCATGGCGGGACGATTGTCTGCGAGAGTGAACCTGACCAAAGCGAACCTGACCAGGCAACCGCATTTATCATCACACTGCCGTCTGAAACCTCAAAATAACCCAAACAGAGCTTTGAAAGAACCGCGAGGTTTTTTCAGAGCTTTTTCTTTTTTCAGAAAAGTTAACGTTCAGTTTATGTTCTTTCGGTACCATTCAATCATCATCATACAAAGGAGTCGGACTTATGGTCAAAATACTTAAATACTTGAACCCGAAGGAATGGGCTCTCTTCGGCGTCAGCATTCTCTTCATCGTTGCTCAGGTGTGGCTGGATCTGGAATTGCCCGATTATATGAGCGAAATTACCCGGCTTGTTCAGACACCGGGAGGCGAAATGAGCGAAATTATTTCCACCGGCGGCTGGATGCTGCTCTGTGCACTCGGGAGTCTGGCGACTTCGATCGTTGTAGCCGGCATCGCCGCCCGGATCGCGGCCAACTTCTCTTCCCGGTTGCGTTCCAAACTCTTCGATAAAGTGCAATCCTTCTCCATGGAGGAAATCAACAGCTTCTCTACAGCCAGCTTGATTACCCGCTCGACCAATGACATTACCCAGGTGCAGATGCTGATTGTCATCGGATTGCAGCTGTTGGTGAAGGCTCCGATCCTTGCGGTGTGGGCGCTGCTCAAGATTACCGGAAGAAGCTGGCAGTGGTCGCTGACGACCGGCATTGCCGTCGGTGTGCTCATCCTGATCGTCGGTATTTGCGTCGTGCTCGTACTGCCGAAGTTCCAGAAGCTGCAGCAGCTGACGGATAACCTGAATCGGGTGTCCCGAGAGAACCTGACCGGACTGCGCGTCATCCGTGCCTATAATGCGGAAGGCTATCAGGAAGACAAGTTCGGCGAGGCCAACCATGAGCTTACCCGGACGAACCTGTTCGCGAACAGCGTGCTGGCCGTGCTCATGCCAAGCATTACCATGATTATGAGCGGTCTTAGCCTCGCGATTTATTGGGTAGGCGCGTCATTGATTCAGGCCGCCGATATGAGCGCCAAAATGGGGCTGTTCTCGGACATGATCGTCTTCTCCTCCTATGCGATCCAGGTCGTTATGGCCTTTATGATGCTGATTATGATCTTCATTCTGATGCCCCGCGCCCATGTCTCGGCTAAACGGATCAACGAAGTGCTCGATACGAAGCCAAGCCTGTCGAATGGATCGCTGACCGCCTCTCCTTCCAAGCTTGCCGGCGAGGTTGAATTCAGAAATGTCAGTTTTAAATATCCCGATGCGGAGGATTATGTCCTCAAAGACATCAGCTTTACAGCGAAGAAAGGCGAAACAGTCGCCTTCATCGGTTCAACCGGCTGCGGCAAAAGCACCGTGGTCAACCTGATCCCCCGTTTCTATGATGCTACCGAAGGAGAAGTGCTCGTCGACGGCATCAATGTCAATCAATACGAACAGGGCGCGCTTCGCAACAAGATGGGCTATGTCTCGCAAAAGGCGGTGCTGTTCGGCGGAACGGTTACTTCCAACATCGCATTTGGCGATAATGGCAGCGATGTTTCCGTCGAAGTGGTGGACGCAGTGTACACCTCCCAAGCTTCGGATTTCGTCGAGAACATGGAAGGAAGCTATGACGCGCATATCGCTCAGGGCGGCTCCAATCTGTCCGGCGGCCAGAAGCAGCGGCTGTCCATCGCCCGAGCTATCGCCCGTCGTCCGGAAATTCTGATCTTCGACGATTCCTTCTCCGCGCTTGACTACAAGACGGACCGCAAACTGCGCAGCGAACTGAAAAAGGGTGCCCGCGGGACCACGATGCTGATTGTCGCCCAGCGAATCGGCACCATCAAGGATGCGGACAAAATTATCGTGCTGGAAGACGGAATCATCGCCGGCATGGGCACACATGAGGAATTGATGAACACCTGCAGCGTCTATCAGGAGATTGCCTATTCGCAGCTGTCCAAGGAGGAGTTGGCATAATGACTGCACACAACAAACAACCCGGCACCTGGAGCAAGCTTCTCCGATATTGCCGAAATCATATTCCAGTAGTATTGATTGCCCTACTCAGCGCGGCCGCCGGTACTGTACTAACCTTACTCGGTCCGGATCAGCTCTCGGAGATGACGGACCTGATTACCCAGGGCATCGCTACAGGCATAGACTTGGATGCCGTCGCTTCCATCGGATTTTTCCTGGTTATTATCTATGGCATCAGCGCCGTTCTCTCTCTATCGCAAGGACTCATCATGTCGTCTGTGACGCAAAAGGTCTCCAAACGCTTTAGAAGCGATCTGTCACACAAAATGAACAGACTGCCGATTTCCTACTACAATAAATCAACGACAGGCGATATTCTGTCCCGGGTGACCAATGATGTGGATACGATCGGGCAAGCCTTGAATCAAAGCGTCGGGACGCTGGTCACTGCCCTCTCACTGTTCGTCGGGTCCATCGTCATGATGCTCAAGACGAATTGGATCATGGCCGTTACAGCGGTAGTCGCTACAATCATTGGCTTTGGCCTGATGGCGGTCATTATGAAGAAGTCCCAGAAGTATTTTCAGAGCCAGCAAGAGTATTTGGGCAAGATCAACGGCCATGTGGAGGAAGTCTATACCGGACATACAGTTGTAAAAGCCTACAATGCTGAAGCGCAGATGCGCGGCGCATTTGAAGATTTGAATCATAATCTGAAAAACAGTGTGTTCAAGGCTCAGTTCCTCTCCGGCATGATGATGCCGATCATGATGTTTATCGGAAATTTGGGCTTCGTGGCCGTCTGTGTCGTAGGCGCTGTACTGGCAACGAACGGAGACATTTCCTTCGGGGTAATCGTCGCCTTTATGATGTACGTCCGTTTCTTCACCCAGCCCCTCTCGCAGATTGCCCAGGCTGCGCAAAGCCTGCAATCGGCTTCGGCGGCTGGCAAGCGTGTTTTTGAATTCTTAGAAGCCGAGGAAATGACCGATGAGAGCCGGAAGACGGTTCAGCTGGAAGCTGCAACGGGCAAAGTGAAGTTCGAGCATGTGCAATTTGCTTACGAGGGCACGGATCATCCGGTCATCAAGGACTTCTCTACCGAGGTTCAGCCGGGGCAAAAGATCGCCATCGTCGGTCCTACCGGCGCCGGCAAAACGACGCTGGTCAATCTGCTCATCCGCTTCAATGAACTGACCGGCGGAGAGATTTACATCGACGATACTCCGATCAGCAGTCTGACCAGGGAGAACATCCATGACCAGTTCTGTATGGTGCTGCAGGATACCTGGCTCTTTGAAGGAACGATTCGGGAGAACCTGGTGTACAACCAAACCGGCATCACCGATCAGGACATTCAGGATGCCTGCAAATCGGTGGGCCTGCACCATTTCATCCAGACCTTGAGTGCCGGTTATGATACCGTATTGAACGACAAAGTCAATCTGTCCGCCGGCCAAAAACAGCAGCTGACCATCGCCCGCGCCATGCTCAAAAATGCGCCGGTGCTCATTCTTGACGAGGCAACAAGCTCGGTCGATACCCGGACAGAGCTGCTGATCCAGCAGGCGATGGACCGGCTGATGGAAGGCAGAACCTCATTCGTCATCGCCCACCGGCTCTCCACCATCAAGAATGCCGATGTCATTCTGGTGCTGAAGGACGGCGACATCCTGGAAAGCGGAAGCCACAGCGAGCTGCTGGCCAAGAACGGCTTCTACGCCGAGCTGTATAACAGCCAGTTCGAGCAGGCTTCATAAGGCGCTGGATGAAACGAACTTGACCATCACAAAAAGGATCTGTCTCTAAAGCAGCTTGTAAAAACGCAGAGGCGCTACCTTCAGCAAGCATGAGAAAAAGCAGCCAGCTCAGTTATCTGGGCTGGCTGCTCTTTGTCCTAGACTGCCGCTGTTTCATTGTATTAACGTGTCTCGTTTCGAGGGAGTTGAATGTTCGCCTATTGGAATGAATCAAGGTGTTTTTATGGAAGGTTTTTACCTGAAATTCATCCAACTTCGCGAGGACATATTTACCTTAATGACTTTGCCCCCGTCTTTTTCGCTTATCGTATACCACCTGGCGTATCCGCTGGGCGGAATCGTAACGGTTGACTTCTTAGTGAAGTTAAAAGGCTTCACGGCGTCCTCGTTCACTAAGATGAATCCACCAACATTCAAGTACTCAACGCCGTCTTGTGTAAAGAACGTAAGACTTGAGAGATCCCGCCCGTTCGCTCCCGGAATTTGCAATTCGGAGACAGCTGAATTCGGGCTGGTTATTCGTTTATCCAAAACGTACCCTGGCAATTGTTTTGACACATTCAATTGGGTGATTATCGGTATTGTCAAATAATCAATCGAAGTATACTTCTCAGTTAACAGATAATACTTCTTCCCGTCGCGCTGCATCCATGCTTCCTGGGTCTCCGCCGGAAGATCTTGGGGCTGGAGCTTCTCAGCGTTGTACATGGATATAGCCACCTGCCCAAGACCCGTGAACGAAGCGTATTGACGAAGCCATTCGTAGGTGCGGCCGTTCTCCTCCGTCACGAAGCTGATCATCCCATCCCCCTTCGCACTCCGGAACGTCCCGTCTGCCGAATACTCGTAGATCTCGGCTGGATTATCGGGCGATTGCTCCGAAGTGATGGTCATGACGCCGCCTTCGGATATTTTGATGTTCATCGTTGTTCCTGTCGCGCCATAGATTCCCGAATACTTCAGCAGGGATTCTGGCATATCAGCTTTTACCGGCGCACCGTATGACTTCTCAGGCTTGATTTCAGCAATTGTCCCTTTCTCCTTCAGCGCCTGAAGCAGGATTTCATTCGCCAGAAGCTGATCGACTGTGCTGCTCCCGCCGGAAGTGACAACAGCAGCCGCCATGTCCTGTTCGGGAAGCACAACGAGCGAAGCGTGATAGAGAAACGTGTCCCCGCCTTTGGTCAATGCCTTTATTCCGTATTCGCTGAAGGGATATAGATCGACGCTGTCCCAGCCGAGACCGTATCCGATTGAGTTGTCCGCATCGTCAGGCCACAAAGATGTCTTGTACTCGTCTTGTGCGGTAGCCGCAGCCGATTTGCCGCCCAATACTTCTCCCGCTTCCCCCGTAAAAATGGTTGAGAACCGAGCCAAATCTTCCGCCGTGGAATAAATGCCTCCCGCTCCAATCACGTTGACCGTCTCGCCAGGAAGTTGTCCTGTATAGGTTGGATAATAGAGTCCCGCCATCTTCGCTGTGTCCGGAGAATCGAGTGGCGTCTTCGTATTGACCATACCTAGAGGTTCCGTAATATATCGATGGATATAAGAGGTAAAGTCCATGCCGCTGACCTTCTCGACCAGAATCTCGGCCAACGTAAATCCGTCATTGCTGTAAACCGAATAAGCACCCGGGTCCGCCTTCAACGTCTGTCCGGCCAGTTGCTTCAGCAGTGTGTCGTGGGCGTAAGTATCGTTATCTTCGAATAAAAAGGCGTCCGTAAACGACGATCCGTTCAGACCTGAAGAATGATTCAGCAGCATACGCGGTGTAATCTGCTTGTAGCGTTCATCCTTCATCGTAAAATCGGGGATATACTGGACAACCGGCGTATCGAGATCAATTTTTCCTTGATCGACCAACTGCATGACGGCAACCGTGGTAAAGATTTTACTCGTCGAGCCGATCCCATACATCGTGTCTTTCGTGAGCGGCCTCTGTTCCTGCTCATCGTTCTTGCCGGATTGGCCGGATACGACGATGTTGCCATGATCGATAAGAGCGTATTGCACGCTGTTTGTATCGTAAGTTGTCGTGAGGAGATCGGCTTTCTCCTTTGCAGCATTCCTGGTTGCTTCGTAGGTAATTAACGCCTCGTTCGAGGGGGAGTCCATTGCCGCCGCTGGCTCATATGTATTCAGCTTCCCTGGTGTGCTCTGCGTCTCTGCTGTGTTCTGCGTCTCTACCGGTGCATTGTTGCCGTCGTCGCAGGAGGCTAGCAGCAGACACGAAATTAACACAGCTAAGATTATCCGTCGACTTTTCATCATTTGAAGTCTCCTTCCGGAGTTTTGGTAGATATGACCGTAAAGTATTGATGCCAATCATCGATAGAGTGCTCTTCGACGTTCGCTGCAGAGAGTAGAAAAAAGAACGAATAAAACGAATACGCTGACCAGGCTGTTTGGTTTCAAACGAAGTGCTTGTCTTGCTAAGGCTCCTTCAGCATGTCCGGCGTTACCTCAGTGACATTTATATTAGGGAATCTGAATAATAAAGTAATTTACTGACATGAAAAAGCAAAAAAGCCTACAGAATAGTAGATTCTGTAGGCAAGAGATTATTTTAATTCACTTTAATGGGTTGTGACGGCCTCATCATATTTAATCCTCACCCGCAGCGGCTGTATCCGCAGTTGCTGCATGTTTTGCAGCCCTCGATGTTGATCAGCGAGGCGGAGCCGCAGGACGGGCACAGGTCGCGGGACTCGCTGGAGGAGTGGCTGTGCACATGGCCTCCGTGGCCATGGTCAGCCGCTGCTGTTGCTGCCGAAGCGCCGCTGGCCTGAAGCTCCGCGTTCAGCGCGCTCTCGAAATCTTCGACCGCGAGCGTGGCCGCGATCGGAGCGGATACATGCTCCTCATGTGCATTGTTCTGCACATGGGTCTCAAGCGCCTTCGCCACCGCATCGGCGATGGACTCGACGCGGTTCGCGCCGAAGCCGATGGCGCCGGAGCCGCCGATGCCCTTGAGATGCTTGATCAGCAGCTCCACCTTCTCGCCGTGGTCCCCGTACCGGAGGAACAGCGAGCAGACGCGGCCGAGCGCTTCCGCCATGGCGAACACGTCCGAGCCGGCTTTGCCGACATTCAGGAAGATTTCAGCCGGCGTGCCGTCCAGGTCGTTGATCGTGATGTACGCCATGCCAAACGGCGTGTTGATCTTATAGGTAGCGCCGCGCAGAACCTGCGGGCGCTTCTTGTACTGCTTGTCGACGACGCTGCCGGACGGCTGTACGACAGGTGTGGCAGGTGCAGCCAGTGCTGTGGCTGGAGCCGGTGCGGCCGCTTGAGGTGCAGCTGCCTCTTCAGCCTGATCAGACGGTTCAGCACTTTCCTTCAGCGGAGCGTCCTTCTTATCTTCCTTCTTCTCGGTCTGCAGAACCTGCGTGTCACGGCTGCCGTCGCGGTAGATCGTGACGCCTTTGCAGCCGAGGTCGAATGCGAGCTCATACAGCTCTTTTGTCTCTTCAATCGTGAAGTCGTTCGGGCAGTTGGCCGTCTTGGAGATCGAGCTGTCCACCCAGCGCTGAATCGCCGCCTGCACACGGATATGATCCTTCGCGGACAGATCCATCGAGGTTACGAAATAATCCGGCAGCTCTTCGCCCGGATGGGCTTCCAGATATTCCTGGGCGATCGGCACGAACTGCTCGTCGAAGCCGAGACGGCTCTGGCGGAAATATTTAAACGCAAAGTACGGCTCAATACCGGTCGAAGTGCCGACCATTGTACCTGTGCTGCCTGTCGGAGCCTGGGTAATAACAGTAACGTTGCGCATGCCGTTCTTCGTGATGGCTTCGCCAACTTCCGGATATACCTCAGTGATATTTTTCATGAAGCCGCTCAGCAAATATTTCTCAGTGTCGAACGCTTCGAAGGAACCCTTCTCGGCCGCAATTCCGGCGGAAGCCAAATACGCCTCACGGGCCATGAAGCCGTACAACTTGTCCAGGAATTCCAGCGATTCCGGGCTGCCGTAGCGGATGTTCAGCTTGATCATCAGCTCGGCGAGACCCATCGTTCCGAGACCAACGCGGCGTTCCTTCTTCTGGTTAGCTTCGTTCTCCGGGAAATGGTACGGTGTCTTGTCGATAACATTATCGAGGAAGCGCACCGAATAGCGGGTTGTCGTGCCCAGATCGTCCCAGGCGACATCATGGTTCTCCGCGTCATAGAACTTGGAAAGGTTGATGGCCGACAGGTTGCAGACGCCCCAGCCAGGCAGCCCCTGCTCGCCGCAAGGATTCGTGCAGATAATTGGGTTGAAGTACCAGCTGTTGGACATCTGGTTATAGTATTCCATGAAGACGACGCCCGGCTCCGCCGATTTCCATGCGGATTCGATGATCGTATGCCAGATTTCGCGGGCTTTGACCGTGCGATAATGGTTCACCTTGCGGCCGGCCTCTTTCCACTTGTCGAGATCGCCGTCCCATACTTCATTGTAGTCAGGATAGGTCGTATCCGGGAACACAAGCTCCCAGTCGAGGTCTTCCTTGACGGCTTTCATGAAGCTGTTGCTCACGCATACCGACAGATTGGCGTTCGTCACCTGGCCCATCGTCTGCTTGACGGTGATGAAGTCGAGCACGTCCGGATGCCAGTCGTTGATCATGAGCATGAGCGCGCCCCGGCGGCTTCCGCCCTGCTCGATCAGACCGGTCGTGTAGCTGAACAGGCCGCCCCAGGACACGGCGCCGCTGGAGGAACCGTTCACGCCCTTAACGACCGCTCTGCGCGGACGAAGGGACGACAGATTGATACCGACGCCGCCGCCGCGGGCCATAATCTCGGTCATTTCGGACAGCGTCTCCATGATGCCGCCGCGGCTGTCCTTCGGCGAAGGAATGACATAGCAGTTGAACAGCGTAAGCTCATCGCTGGCACCCGCGCCTGCCGCAATCCGGCCGCCCGGAACCAGCTTCCAGTCATCCAGAATGCTGCGGAATTTGTCCTGCCATTGGCGCTGCAGCTCCGGCGACTTCTCAACCGAAGCCATCGCTCCGGCGAGACGGTCCCACATTTCTTCAGGGGTCTTCTCAATATTAAGCGTCAGCTTCTCCACATCGGACTTCACGAGCTCGCCGCGGCGGGTCTTCACCGTCACGATCCGGCCCTCGCGCTCGACGATCTCGCCGACTTCCTTGGTCGGGAATTTGGGGTCGTCCTTCGTCAGAACGAGAACCACATCTCCCACTTTGGCGTTATTCGTGTCGGCATCTTTCCAGGCATATCGGTCCAAAAAGATTTTTTCGCTCAAGCCTTCCAGCCGCTGACTGTGTTCCACTGTACTCAATATAAACAACCTCCTGAAAGTAAAATGATTAGTCCGATTTCCCGTTACCAGCCAATAAACGCTTTCGCTGGTTTTCAAACGGGATTTTTCATTTTTTCACAATATATTGTGTGAAATAGCTTTTAAACTATACCATATCTTGTAGATTGTGTCCCAAGTCGAAAAGAACGGACGAAGCCCCGAAATCTCCTTTCTAGCTCGCGAAATCTCTTTGTTTCTCCTTTTTTTAGAGACTCGCGCCAAAAAGGCAATTGTTATGAATTCCGCTGCTTTAGCGCATACTGGTGATACGTTCCGTAAGTATATTCCAAGCGGGAGGAGACAGCCTGCATGAAGCAAGATCTCCGCATCATAACCGGCCCGGCTCCCGGTCGAGTCCCCGAGCCGCAGCTTCCCGTCCCATTGAACTTCGACCGGAGCTGGCTTGACGATCTGAAGGCAGGTCTGCAAAAAGGCGGACCCTGGGGCGAGCTGCGTCTCGCCCGTCTCGCCGTCGAAGGCGAAGCGTCCGGCCTGATTGAGAGCTTCGAAGAGCTGCAGTGCATGAAGCATCTGCCCTCACTGTCGCCGCTTCCCCATCAGCTGGACACCGCCCGCCGGGTGCTGTTTCAGATGTCGGGACGCGCCATTCTGGCGGACGAAGTCGGTCTAGGCAAGACGATCGAAGCGGGCCTTGTGCTGAAAGAGTACCTGGTCCGCGGGCTGGTCAGAAGAGTGCTGATCCTCGTCCCGGCATCCCTGGTGCTGCAATGGGTGCGCGAGCTGAACACCAAATTCGGCATTTCGGCCGTTGCCCAGAAGAAAGCCTATTCCTGGGACAACGATATCGTGGTCGCGTCCATGGACACGGCCAAAAGGCCTCCCCATAAGGAGCGCCTGATCCAGGACGAATATGACATGCTTATCATCGACGAAGCCCATAAGCTCAAGAACAAGAAGACAACCAACTACCAGTTCGTTCAGCAGCTTCGTAAAAAATACTGCCTTCTGCTCACCGCCACACCCGTGCAGAACGATCTCGGCGAGCTGTTCAACCTCATTACGCTGCTGAAGCCGGGACAGCTCGGCAACCAGGGTGATTTTGCCGCCAATTTCGTGGTAGATAAGCGCGTGGCAAAGAATGAGGAGCAGCTACGCGGCGAGCTGTCGAAGGTCATGATCCGCAACCGCCGGGGCGAAGGGCCGGTGTCTTTTACGAAGCGGAAGGTTCGAAACGTCTCGCTTACTCTATCGCCCGAAGAACAAACATTATATGACGGCGTCACAGCTTTTGTCAAAGACCAGTATGAGGAGTCCGGGGGCAACTTAAGCAGCATGCTGTCGCTCGTCACTCTGCAGCGCGAGGTGTGCAGCAGCCGGGACGCCGTCTTTGTCACCCTGGTCAATTTGATTAAAAAGCTGCCGGAAGACTCCCCGCGCCGTGAACGGATGATCGGGCTGCTTCAGCAGATCCGGTCCGTGAAAGCGAATACGAAGGCGGAGAAGACGATTGAACTGGTCAAGGATATGAACGAGAAGGTAATCGTCTTCACCGAGTACCGGGCGACTCAGGAGTATTTGCTCGGATATTTCCGCAGCCACGGGCTGCAGGCCGTCCCCTACTCGGGCGGAATGAACCGCGGCAAGAAGGACTGGATGATGGATCTGTTCCGGGGCCGCGCCCAGGTTATGATCGCCACCGAAGCGGGCGGCGAAGGCATCAACCTGCAGTTCTGCCACCACATGGTCAATTTCGATCTGCCTTGGAACCCGATGCGGGTGGAGCAGCGGATCGGCCGGGTTCACCGGCTCGGCCAGCAGAACGACGTTCATATTCACAACCTGTCGACAGCCGGAACGATCGAGGAGCATATTCTGCATCTGCTGCATGAGAAAATCAATCTGTTCGAGAGCGTCATCGGCGGACTCGACACGATTCTCGAACGGTTCGAGAAGAAAGAATCGCTGGAGAAGAGTCTGTACAAAGTCATGCTCGAGGCTGGAAGCGACGACGAGCTGCGCCGCAGGGTCGGCAGCATCGGCCAGACCTTGGCCGACCTGAAGGACGGCATTCAGGATGAAAGCGGGGCGGCGACATGACGTTAACACCGAAGCAGGTCCAGAGCCAGGTGATGGAATATTTAATGGCGACCGACTGCCAGATTATCGAAAAATCGCCGGTCCATGTTACGGTCAAGCTGTCACCCCGCGCAGACCGGATGCTGACCGACCGGCCCTATTACTGGGGGTTCGTGGAGCGTACCGGCGCGGAGCCGGAAACGCTGTCCTTCACGTTCGTCTTCGATCCGGAGACGTACGATGCCGTCCCCGGGCCGCGCAGTGCGGGGGGCCGCGCGGGAGGCCCGGGCGGCGCGGGAACGCCGCATGGCACAGGCGGCCCGGGCAGCCCGGCACCGGTGCCCGGGCCGCAGGCTGCGGGCGGGCGTAACCCCGTAGCCGGTTTTCCGGCCCCGGGAGTGCCGGCCGCACCGGGGCCGGGCGGTGCCGGCTCCCCGCCCGGCGCTGATCGCGCAGGCGCTCCCGCGCCTCAGCCGGGCACTGCGCCCGGTGTCTCCGCCGCTCAGCAGGCGGAGCTTCCTGCCGGCGTATCCCTGAGCGGGAACACGCTGGCAGGAACACCGCAGGAGGGCATCCTGTCCCGCTACTTCGGCGTCGCCCCCCTCCTGCCCAGGCTCGGTCCCGGCCTCATCCGCCGGGAGGATGTCGTCTTCGGCAGCAAGCGCCTCCGGCAGATTTGGGCAGCGGCCCGAAGCGAGGGCCGCTGCCTCTATCTCTTCGAGGAGCCGGGCGCCGTCCAGCGGCGCACGATCTTCCCGGCGGCCTATGAGCCCTGGCTCGCCGTCTGCTTCAAAATCGAGCTGAGCTGCGATTTGAAGCGGGAGGAGCTGCATTTCATCGGCGTGTCGCTGCTGAGCGGCGAAATCCGCGAACGCTTCGAGCACACGCTGGAAGAGATCCCGATGACTCCGCGCGTTCCGGAGAACATTCATGTTCAGCCGTCCGAGCTTACGCTGGACGAAGGGGCACAGCTGCTTGAACGGCATATCACCGCAGGGCTGGCGGTCCAGGATTACAGCTGGGCGATGGAAGCCCGTAAGCGTCTGGACGCTGAGCTTCAAATCATCGACGCCTATTATCAGGAGCTGATCCGGGAGACAGACGAGGAGCGGCGCGGGCAGGTTGAGGAGCAGTATCAAAGCCGCAGACGGGAGACCAGCTGGCAGTACAAACCCCATATTGCCGTGTCGCCCGTTGTCTATGGTTTGTTCCATCTTCGAAGCCGGCCGCAGGGCTGACCGCTACAAAGCGACCCCAGTCGCTAAATGGAGTCAAAAGTCCTTCGGACCGGCGCGACAGCATGCAACAGCCTTTTCAGAGCTTGTCCGCTACAATTAAGGCGAAATGAAGCGCCGAAAGACAGGTGAACCGAGATGAATAAGGATCAACGACCGGAGGCGTCCAGCGGACGTCTTCCAGTTACCGGGAATCGCAAGACCAGATTCAAGCGCACAGCCGCTCTCAAGAGAGCATCCCTACTATTGATCGTTGGGCTGCTGACGGCGGCTTCCTTTCCGCTGCTGCCGCACGGCTTGCCGGCATTAGCCGACTCCCGCCCCGGGAAGTCGGCCGTATCCGCTGCCCCATATTCCGGCCTCACAGCTGCCTTGAATGCTAAGAGCGCCAGTTCCGCTGCCGTCTCGGCCCAGTCTCCTCTACCCAAGCGAGGAGAGGATGACGCTACCGCTTCCGTCCTCGCTTTCGCCCGCCAGGCAGCGGACAAGCTGGCGGATAGCGAGCCGTTCAAAGCCTGGAAGACCGCGAAGCAGGAAATTGAAGCGCTTGGTCCGGGTACGCATGGCTGGCTAGTACGCGTGAAGGACGGAGACAAGGAAATCGGCTATATGATCATCACCTCTTCCGAAGATGGCGGCTATATTCTTAGCGAGTATGGAGCAGCCGAGGACGGTATCCCTTATTCCCTTACAGAGCTGCGCCGGTTCCTGGCGCAGAAAGGCATCATTTCCCTAACCGGATTATCCGGAGCTTCCTTTAACGCTGCTGCGCAGTACCTCCCGTTGCTGCCTTACTGGAAGGTAACGATTGATGGAAGTGTTCTGTATCTGAACGCCCTCCATCCCGAAATTCTCCCCTGGAACGAGGAACAAGCTCAAGCGGCCGCCAAATCGGCAGCCGGAAAGGGCTCTTTCGGACTGCAGTACCGAAATCTTCGAGAAGGTTATGCGCCGAACCCGGTCGTCATTGCCAGCAATGAAGACAATCCATACAGCAACCTCGGTTGGCTGTCCTCCCCCAGCACCGCCGTGCCGGAGGCCCGGGACTTCCCCGCCCTGCTTCAATCAGGCCGGGGACTGGTGTACCGCCAGGCCGGCGGGGCCAATGAGCTGTCTGGAGGTCCGCTGCTGATTACCGGATATCAGCAGTGGAACCCTCCAGGCAGCGCTGCCACCGGAATCCTCTACGCAGCGGCTGGCGGAAGCCGCTTCCTGCCGCTGGACGCCCTGCGCAGCGGCGGGACTGTCCAGCTCTACAGCAGCCGGACCGATTGAACCGGCAGCACAAAGAGCTCTGCCCTGAAGCGGGAGAGCTCAGCCAACACAATTAGCGCCTTTGCCACTACTCTTAGCGCTTTTCCACTATTCTTTACGATCACTGCCGCCTTTTTGCCGTCTGCCGCTTCTCCAGATGGATAGCCCAAGCGGAACCATGCCGAACCAACGCTGGCTCCAGGATTGTCTGCCGCCGCGGCCGCGGTGGCGATCCTCCCGCGGACTCTCCATATATCCGACTACTCTCTCCGTAATGTACTTGACCAGTTCTTCTCCGTCAGAGGCCAACACGTCCACCTCCCCTTCTTGTTCTCATAAATAGTGTGCGTCATTTGAAGAGCTTTTAAACCAGGGGGACGGATATAACGGGCAGCTCTGGGCATTCTATCCTTCAAAAGCGCGAACCGGCTGGCGGCGGATATACAACCCCGAGTCTTCGCTTCAAGAGAGGATGGACGTTATATGAGAAGTGGCACGAGCGGAATGAAGAGAACAAGACGGCTGGCGGCGCTGCTTGCCGGAGCGCTGCTGTGCGGCAGTGGCGGTCCGGGCTACGCCGCTCCCGCTGAGGCCGAGCCGGACCGCCATACCATTCTCGGTCATAGCCACCGCCTGGTGCTGATCGACGCCGGTCACGGCGGTATCGACGGGGGCACCTCGCATGGCAACATTCTTGAGAAGGACCTGACGCTTGCGATCTCCCGCAAGCTGTTCCTGGAGCTGCGCTCGGACGGCTTCGATGCGGCGCTTAACCGCTTCGGCGATTATGCGCCGAGCGAAGAGAACATGTGGCTTAGATCCCGATCGCGCCATCTCAAAGATCTCGCCCAGCGCAAGGAGCTGGCCGAGACGCTCGACGCAGCGGTTGTGGTCAGCGTACATATCAACTGGGCTGCCTCGCCTGCCAAGCACGGCCCTGTCGTTCTGTACCGCCAGGAAGGACGCAGCTACATGCTGGCGAAAGCCATTCAGGACCGGCTGAATGGTCTGTACGGTACGAAGACGGAGGTCCGGCCCGGCAAGCCATTCTATCTCCTGAACAAAATAACCGCCCCCACGGTCATCGTGGAAGCGGGCTTTATCAGCAGTCCCGTGGACCGCGCGAAGCTGACCGTTCCGCAGGGCCAAGAGAACATCGCCGAAGCGATCTCGGAGGGCATTGCGGCTTATCTTATGGAAGTGTAAGCAGGGGACTCCATTTCCATTTTTCTTTGACAAGATCGGAAATCCCGACGAACTGAACCCGGTTCTTCAAATCCGGGAGACCGCTGCGTATTCCCGCGGCGGTTTCTTTACCATGCACGCCGACATGGCCGATCGTAATGCAGTAGTTCTGCTCCGAAGCGAGCTGAGCGGCCAGTTTCAACTGCCGGGCGACATGGCTTGACGTATGGATGTCGTCAAGAAAAATATGATTTTCTACCCGAGGCAGCCCCATTTGCTGTGCCGTCTGGCCGACGATGGAGTGGTAATTCGTCTTGCTGTCCACAAAGAAAAGTCCCCTTTTCTTGCAGACGCCAAGCACCACGCGCATAATTCGCTCGTCTCCTGTAATTCTGGAGCCCATATGATTGTTGATTCCGACCGCGTAAGGTACGGCATCCACTGCCGCCTCTACCCGCTTGTGAATTTCCTCGTTGCTCAGCGACGACAACACTGCGCCCGGCCCGAGCCACTGCGGTTTCCCGTGACGAGGTTCCATCGGCAGATGGACCAAGACATCATGGCCCCGCTTATGCGCTTCGAGCGCATCCTCCTTGGAGGTCGGCAGAAAAGGCATGACCGCTACAGTCAGTTTGATCGGCAGCGACAGCGCCTCCTCCGTTCCCTTCATGTTGTTGCCAAAATCATCGATGATAACAGCAACCTTTGGCATTTGATGCTCCGATGCATAACCTCCATTGCCTCCCGCCCCAGCAGCTTGCCCCGGAGCATTCGACGCCACGGCCGGTTCCGGCACACCGGCAAACATCAGACCGGCAATTGCAAATACCATGGCTAAATCTTTAGCGCCAGTGAATTGACGACGGCGCCAGAAATTTAATCTCCTCATCTTCAGTCCCCCTGTCCTGTAGAACTGCATGGTCTCATTGTTTGATGACAGAGGCATATTTATGTGAAGCCGCTTGAAGACAACAATTAACAGGGAGGAATACGGCGGAGTAGGTATGGCTTGAGTCAACCGGAAAAAGTGGATCTCGCATTACTCTTTTCCTGTGATTCAAGCCGTTGGTGTTTATTCTTTGTTCAGCGGAACCGTCTTCGACTCCGCAGGTGCGGCTGCAACTGCCGCTGTCGACGAGCCCGATGCCGCCGCCGTAGCGAGCTTTGGATTTTCGGCGTTTGCCACTCCGCTTCTTGCCCACAGGAAAATGGACAGTGCATAGCAAATCGCAGTAAAGA
Organism: Paenibacillus stellifer; assembly: GCF_000758685.1. Lineage (NCBI taxonomy): Bacteria > Bacillati > Bacillota > Bacilli > Caryophanales > Paenibacillaceae > Paenibacillus > Paenibacillus stellifer. Next base: position 2,378,947 of record NZ_CP009286.1, on the reverse strand, counting down.
TGGTTACGCTGATGAATCCATTCCATTGTGCATAGAGGATGCCTGCAAGGTAAGTGCCAAATGTTGTTGCGGCATACATCGTTGCGTTAGATAGAGCGGCAATTGTCCCTCTCGCTGTAGTAGACAACGTCTGCAACAGCGCCATCATGATCGGGAATATCGTTCCGGCGATAATGTACAAGAGGAAATAGGAGACTTTTACCAGCGGTGTGGAAGTTGTCAAGTTAAGCAAAAGATACAACGCCCCCATAATCGCGATCCCAGACAGCAGCGTGGCCCGCTTGCCGAGCTTTGCAACGACGTTGCTGCCAAAGAAGCTGCCGATGATGTTGCCCAGACCCATGAAAATCAGCACATTGCCGATTTCCGAAACGGTCAGGTCAAATTTGTCGGCTAGCCAGGTTCCGAGAAAGCTGAATACGGCGAAGTTGCCTGACTGGAATACAAAGTAGGCCAGGAAGGACTGCTTCGCTTTCCCTCCATGCAGCAGTGTAACATAACGACTGACAATGGAAGGCTGCTTGCCTGAGATCGCCGGCTTGATGTCCGGTACGATGAATATAATCAGAAGGAACAGCAGGAAAGCACAGCCTCCAATGATGTAGAACGGCGTTTTCCAAGAATGAACGGCCAAATAGGTGCCGATTGGCACTCCCAAGGTTTGCGACACCGCAAGACCGGCCGTTGCGATTCCCATGGATCTCATAATTTTCTGCGGCGGGACTAGGATCGGGATCGTTGCCCAAACCTGCGGAGACGTGAAAGCGGCGAAGATGCCCGCCAAGGCTCGGAATAAAAACATCGTCCAGAAACCACTGGCAAATCCGCACAGGAAAGTGGAAACCGCAAATCCAAGAATGCCGAACAGCATCACTTTCTTTCGGTTCAAGCTGTCCGAGATGGGCCCAGCAATAAGTGCGAACAACGCGAATCCCAGGGCATACGCCCCCACCAACCACCCTGATGCCTCGACGCTAATATTGAATTCATGCCGTAACGTCGGTAATAGCGGCGAAGTCAAGAACGTGTCCGTTCCGATAATGAACATAATCAAGAAATACAAGCTTAATATTTTTTTCATAATTAACCGTTTGCTCCTTCTTTATGAAGAAAAATAGTTTCTATGAATGAGCAGTATTGATGTTGACCTCATACTATTCTTCATACAAGCTCTCTGGTTTCGAAATGGAGAGGATTTGACAGGTACCACTGGACCGTTTTACGAAGTCCGCTCTCAATCGTTTCCCGCGGCGACCAGCCAAGCTCCTTTTTGATTTTGTCTGCTTCCAAAGCATACCGCTGATCATGCCCCGGTCGGTCGGTGACGAACGTAATGAGGCTTTTATACGTCTCCGTCTCCTTGCCCGTATAATCCGCCATCAGCTCGCACAAGTGTAGGGCCAACTCAAGATTGGTCTTCTCGTTATTGCCGCCAACCAGATAAGTATCCCCGAGGCGACCGTCCTGCATGACCTTCCAGATCGCATCGCAATGATCCTCTACATAGAGCCAATCGCGAACGTTGCTGCCATCTCCGTAAATCGGCACCGGCTGTTCATTCCAAAGCTGCTGAAGAACTTTTGGAATCAGTTTCTCGACATGCTGATAAGGGCCGTAGTTGTTGGAGCAGTTCGTGATCGTCACCGGCACACCATAGGTATGATGATAGGCTCTTACCAGATGATCGCTGCTCGCCTTCGATGCAGAATACGGGCTGTTCGGCGAGTACGCCGTCTCTTCGGAGAAAAAGCCCTCCTTACCAAGCGAACCGAACACTTCGTCGGTGCTGACATGATGGAACCGGTGAGGGTCCTCCGGATTCCAAAACTTTCTGGCCAGCTCCAGAAGCTCATACGTCCCCCAGATGTTAGTCCGCAGAAACTCGCCGGGGCCTTGAATACTTCGGTCCACATGGCTCTCAGCCGCAAAATGAATGATTGTATCGGGATTGTACTTCAGAAAGACGCGCTCAATCTGCTGCCGCTCCGCAATATCCGCTTGTTCAAAGAAGTAATTATCCGCCGTCTGTATATCGCGTAAATTTTCCGGATTTCCGGCATAAGTCAGACTGTCCACATTAATAAAGTCGTGAAGGGGAAAGAGCGGGACGTACCGATTCAAAAAGTTGGAGCCGATAAAACCGGCACCGCCTGTAACCATTATTCTCATACTTCATCTCCCTCAAATAATCTGCTTGTTCAGATCCGACTCCATGTGGGACAAAATGGTTTTCATATGAAACACTTCCATGATGTAAAACCACCATTGTCCGTCCCGGATCATCAGGTACTTCTTGATCGGATATCCGTCCTCAGGCAGCAAGCCGGGAGGGTAGACAGAACGGATTTGGTCGCTTTCCTGATAATCGGCAAAAAGAATGTCCCGACGGTATTCAATCTCCTTAATCAGTTTTCCAATCGGCAGAGTGCCTTGAATGAGCCTTTCTTGCAAATCTGCACTAATGGCATCCGGATTACCGAACACAAGATTGGAAGAAATGACTTCGTCCTGATAATAAAGCGATGTCACACGCCGGATGAACGGACCAGAACCTTCGATCGGGAAGAAAAAACCAAGTGGCAGCTCTTTTCGGAAAATCCAGTCTTGATCGTGAACCTTGATCGTTACCTCTCCGCCAATAATCAGTTCCAGCATCTTGGTCGTGGAACCATCGTTCTGCAGAAGAATATCCTCAAACCGCCTGCCTACCGTCTTTTCTCTATCTCCTCTGTACCCAAACAAATGGTCAGTATTGGCTCCCATCCCTCTGTCCCTCCATTTTCTTCGCAAAATTATTCCGAATCCAATCAAGAAACTATAGCGACCCAATATCGGCTTAAGGCATTATCCAACATATAGGTACTATGCAGGCAAATGAAGCCTTCATCAGTAGTATCGGAAATTCCTCCAAGCTGTCTGCCGAATCCTCCGTCCGGGTTTTGGTGATCGGCCATCCACTTTTTGCAAGCCGTCACGTTAGCGGGAAGCTCACCCAAGAGATACAGCGCCGCGATGGCATGGTAGCTGCCCACGAAACTCAAAGATCGGCCCGTGCTATAGACAAAGCCGCCATCTGTCGTCTGTTGAGATTTCAACCAATTCGCCGTTTTCTCCTGTTGTGGCGGATGATAGCCAAGCAGATAGAGCGAGCTGATGGCACGGTAGGCTGAAAAGGTATCAACGGGGGCGCCGGGATGAATACTATATGCCCCCTGATCATCTGAGCAAGATACGATGAAGCCGACGCATGCCGCCGGATCGGCCGGACTTGACCCAAGCGCCTGAAGCGCGGCGACAGACAGATTCGTATGCCACACATCGCTGCGATAACCGGGTGCGTTGCCAAAACCGCCATCTTGATTCTGGCAACTGCGCAAGTAATTGATGCAAGCGTCAGGATTAGTCGGAGCTTCTCCCAGAATATGCAAAGACAACACACCGCAATAGGTTGTAAAAGCCTCACTCGGATGACCCGGCTGTTCGCCAAAGCCCCCATCGGGATTTTGGCACAAGCGAATGGTGTCCACCAAGATCGATTTATCTACTACTTCCTTCTTCAACACATGAAAATCTGCGAGTACATGCAGCGTCGAAAACACTTGGCTTGATCGGTCAGAACGGTAGCCAAGGGGCGAACGATAAGGTGTCAATCCATAGCCGCCGCCGCTTTTCGTCTGCTCCAGCCATTGAATATAATGAGGAATGTCGATCAGGGGGTCTTCAAGACTCTTGATACTGCTTGTGAGATTGTCTTCCAGATAATCTTCTTCAATCCGTAATGCTTCGGAAGCTGAGACAGGACCGGAAACATCACCGTTTGAGCCCACCTTCAGCACGGTATCGGCCGATGCTTCCAGAGCAAATCCGGTCCACGCCTGCGTAAGGGCTTGTTTTTGCTGAAGAGGCAAATAAGCGAAATTTCCTGCATGAAATGATCCGGGGGTAAAAGGAGGCACCCAAAAATGTCGGCCCAGAGGAACTGTCGGGTCCACAGGTGTCGAGAACCAGTTCCCTTGCCCAAGGAAAGTCCCTCCAAGCCGCTGATCGGTGTAATTCCGGATTACAGCCGTAGCAACTCGAGCAACCTCCAGAACAGTATCCTTCTTTGCCTGTACTCCGATTTCGTGAGCGGCAAGCAGCAAAATCGCATGATCGCTTACCTTCAATACCGGAAATGGAGATACATTTCCGTAATAGCCTTGAATACCGTCTACTTGCACCTTGCCATCCGTAGCCGATCGATCCCAATAGCCGCCAAACATCGGATGAAGCATATGCGCATGGATAAACTCAAGGATTTGCTCTGCCTTATCCAGGAATGCGGACGAGTTCAGCGATTTCCCCAGACGGGCCAACGCGTAGGCGGCCAGCGCCATGGAATCAAGCCGTTTTCCCGCAATCAGATTTGGCCTTCCTTCTGAAGTGAGCAGATCATGCACGCCTCCGTGCTCCTCGTCAACGAACCTTGTCAGGTGTTCAGTGACAAAATCCCAATCTTCGGAATAGTTCCTGCTTTTATTGAATCTCCCTGCCCGCTCCAATACAAGGGAGGCTGCAGCGACTGTCTTGAGATCGCGATGGTCGTCAAGTACAGTACCCCAATCCCGGTCAATCAGCCGTGCGAACTTGTGCGTTCGCGCCGCTTGCAAAATATCGTCCAGCAGCAGGTAAGCTTCCTGTACCTCCTGCTCACGGTTAAAGCGAATGCCGTATTCCAAGAGCGCCAGCGTAGTAAATAACTGGTGACTGAGTGTCTTGACAAAGCCGGCTGCGTGCGGTCGCCAATACCGGTCTGTCAGTTCCAGATACCCCGGATATTGCGGATCTCGAAGGTTCAATAAACTCTGAGCAATCGAATGTGCGCGTTCAGGATAGCGTGAAGTTCCGGCAAATGCTAACAGCGCCAAGGCTTGATCTTCCAGCCGCTTGTCGTCGCAGATGAAATCTGCGCCATTTGCGTCTACGGAGGTCAGTACGCCGCCATACTCCCGATCCACTAATGAATCCCATAAAAAGTCCAATTGACTCTTGCTTTCCACCAATAGGCTCATACGGTCACCTTTCCTCTTATCTAAATTTCAAACCAAAATTGATAGGGTCAGAATGGCATGAAGCAAATATGGGCGCTATGGCGTTGAGACAATTTCGGGACGGCCGGTTATGCCGGTTTCAGCCGCTTGTACAATCAATTCAGCGGCCCGCAAAGCCCCATTGGCATCGGGAGCAACTTTTCGGTATGCAATCAAGAGTTTGTCCTTCTCCGAAGGATCGTGAAGCTGTAAAATATGCTCCGTCAATCCATTCACATCTCTTCCCATCTGAATTCTATAGCCTAGAAGTTCCAGTCGTCTGTAAGCCTCCAGCTCGTGATATTCTTTGGCAGAACTTAGCAGAAACACCGTCGGGACTCCCAGCGCCGAGACTTCGGTAACCGTAATCCAGCCTGGATGCGCAAGCAGAACATTCGCAGCACGCAGGAGCGGAATCCAGTTAGGTACATAGGTCAAGCAAATGATTCCATCCGGAACTTCAACATTTTCTCTTGCGATAAGGATCATTCGTGCATTTGGAATCTGCCGCTTCAAGCTCTCAAAGGTTTGGATATACGCCTCCTGCATGGCCAACATGTTCTCCCGAAACATGGAGGTGCCGCCCATCGTCGCCACAACAAGAAACTCCGATTCCTTAATACCAAACGATTCTCGGACCGCATAGTTGTTGAATTCTTTGTCAATAGGCCGTATCATGGGACCAACGAATTTCATCTTTCCCGATTCCATTAATTCTTCCGCGAGTGTATCACGGTCAATCTGCTCCACAAAGGGCTTGTCTGTCAACACATAAGCGGTGGAAGAAGCAAGCTTCTCGAAAAGCTGGTTAAGCACAATACGGACATCTTTCAGCTCATCGGTATGAACCTCAAAGCCCGCATTCGTTAATTCATCATCCGTAATGCCTGTGATCGTAAAATTGTATCTCTCTGTAATCAACACACTGGGTATACGGGCTATATCCGCTGCGGCAAGGGCACTGAAATCGTAATCTGCAACGACCACATCAGGACGAGATTCCAGAAATAGCCGGGTTAGCCGGAGAATCCGCTGTGAGTTGTAGAAGGTAGGTGAGAGATAATCTTCGAGCATAGTTTTCCAATTGAGAAAGTCGGATAAATGCGAGTGCTTGGAGTGGTCAACAGCCTGTTTGGGGGACATATCAATTACACGAACGCCAATTTCTTCGAACATCGGGGTAAAAATGGTTTGCAGCGAACCCAGATAAACTTCCAGCTCCAGGTTAGGGTCAATTTGCCTCAAGGCGCGCGCCAACGAATAAATACGCATGTTGTGACCGGAACCCGTTACAATCGGGACCAATGAAATAAGCACTAGATCATCTCCTTCTATCAATTCCATGAATTCATTCCATCATGCAGACAGGGGCGAGCTGGTACTCCGGAAACTGTTTCATTTGTTTTGACATCCCGAATAACGAGAGAGCCAGGAAGAATGGTCGCTCCGTTACCGATAGTTACTCCTCCAATCACGATGCTTCCGTGTCCGATTTCCACGTTGGAGCCAATAGAGACAGGCCTGCGCAACTGCGGTAAACTGAGCAGTCCATAGTCATGCGTTGTTGTCATAATCAGAACATCATCACCAATGCGGGTGGCATCACCGATCCGAATTCCACCTAGAGCCTCAAGAATTACCTGCTTGCCCAGTGATACATGTTGTCCGGCAACAATTCCGCCTTCATTATTCTCATTTTTCTGTCCGATCAGAATACCGTCCTCTCCCATACGGAAGTCGGTACCGGCAGAAAGACAAGCCGTGATGAACGCTCGCTGTCCAATTTGTGCCCCGACTGCATTAGGAGCCGAAATCGGCTGGTTGCGGATATGGGCAAGGAAATCTGAGAAGCCTGGCGCTTCATCCCTTTCGATTTCTCTCACCTTCAAGACTTTGGCTGGCTGCCCGACAGCAATCGTATAGGCGGGTATATCCGAGATCACATGGCTGCCTGCGCCGATAATCGCGCCTTCACCAATGTGAACACCCTTCTCTACAATTACACCGCCGCCAAGCCAACAGAAAGAGCCTACTGTAATTGGAGGCCACTGAAAAAGTCCATCTCATAGAAAAAGGTACAGTCTTTCAATTAAATTGAAGAGGCTGTACCTTTTTCTGTATAATGGAGTCATAACGAAAAGCGGGTGAGTGCGGATGATACGGCAACAACAAACTTTAATCCTGAGTCCTTACGCGGCATTGTATGACATCGTTGTACCAAAGGACAATATGCTTCGTCAAATTAACGATTTGGTGGACTTCACTTTCATATACGAGGAACTCGAAAAGAAATACTGCTTGGACAATGGACGCAACGCCATTGACCCTATTCGCATGTTTAAATACTTGCTTCTGAAGGCAATCTTTGAATTGTCTGACGTAGATATTGTTGAGCGTTCAAAGTACGACCTCTCGTTCAAATTTTTTCTTGGCATGGCACCAGAAGACTCGGTAATCGACCCCAGTTCTCTGACGAAATTCCGTAAACTGCGGTTGAAAGACATGAATCTCTTGGACATGCTCATTGGTAAGACCGTAGAACTTGCCATCGAGCAGAATATCCTGAAGAGCAACTCCATCATCGTCGACGCAACGCATACGAAAGCACGCTACAACCAAAAAACGCCCCAAGAAATTTTGCAAGACCGTGCACGTAAATTACGAAAAGCCGTGTATACCATGGATGAATCGGCCAAGGCCAAGATGCCGGCAAAGAATACGACGAGCGAACTCGAGGATGAACTTACATACTGCCAAAAACTCGTCCACTTCATCGAAAACGAGAGCGGCATTGCACAGGTGCCCAAAATTCTGGAGCCGCTCAACCTGCTAAAAGAAACGGTTGCGGATGATGTTGAGCAGCTTCGTTTGGCGGCAGATCCGGATGCGCGCGTGGGACATAAGAGTGCAGATTCCGCGTTTTTTGGATACAAAACTCATCTTGCGATGACCGAAGAACGGATCATTACAGCGGCTGTAATTACAACAGGCGAACAGAATGACGGCAAGCAATTGCAGACGCTCATCGAAAAGAGCGTAGCGGCTGGCATGCAGGTCAAAACGGTGATTGGGGATACAGCCTATTCAGAAAAAGGAAATATTGCTTACACGAAAACAAATGAAATTGAACTGGTTTCCAAACTAAATCCGCTCATTACGCAGGGCGCGCGAAAGAAAGAAGACGAATTTTTGTTCAACAAAGATGCAGGCATGTACGTATGTCCAGCTGGACACATGGCCATTCGGAAGGCTCGGCAAGGCAAGAAGGGCGAGGGCCAAAACCAGCAGACTACCTATTATTTTGATGTGGATCAATGCAAGCGTTGCCCGCTTAGGGAAGGCTGCTACAAAGAAGGAGCCAAGAGCAAGACCTACTCCGTAACGATTAAATCTGAAGAGCACACGGAGCAGATGGCGTTCCAGGAAACGGAGTATTTTAAGACAAAAGCGAAGGAACGTTACAAAATTGAAGCGAAGAACAGTGAGCTTAAACATGGACACGGGTATGATGTAGCGATATCCTCGGGTCTGCTTGGCATGCAGTTACAAGGTGCGATGGCCATATTTGCTGTAAACCTAAAACGAATATTAAAGATAGCAGAGTAAGGATAAGGAGCAATACGCCCCTAAAAAGAAGACACCCTCCCCCATATACTGGGAATGGATGTCTTTTTTACGTATTCACTTCTCACCAAGATTGAAAAACTGTAAGTTCTTCAGCGGCCTCCTGTAATTGGCGACTCTTTCGTTCCAAGCAGCAAACATCGAGCGCCTAACATCAATGAATGCTGAAGCCGGGTGTGCTCTACCCGACATCGAAAGCCGACAAAAACTCCTTCCTCAATGATCGACTGAACGATCCGTGTTCCTCTTCGTATCCACGTTGAGTTCTCGCCAATAATAGAGCTTTCCGCTACGACATTTGACTCAACCCAAGAACAGGCAGTTTGACGCATCTCTCCCCTCCGATCCACTATATACTGTAATTGGATATTATTGTTTCTGTAGACGAGAGTAACATCAAGGAGTGCGCTAGTCAATATTTTTGTTATAGAATACTCAGTCCTTGCATGAAACCGTTTGCTGCTGCGTAACACATTAGGTATAATTAGAAATACATATGTATAAATCGAGGTGTCTGCATGGTCTCTTTAGAGAAACAAATCCTGTACATGATCCAGCATCGCCACGAAATTACAGCATCTGAACTGATTCATATCTACAAGGATCGGGGTAAATCAAAACAAACGATTCGTAACGCCCTTTCCACGCTTAAGCAAAAAGGATATATCCTTTCAAAGGATCGGAAATATACGCTCACAGAATCGGGTGCGGGCGTTATACGGAGCCTCCAGCTTAAGATCTCCGGCGAGAATAAGGCCTGGGATGGGCGCTGGCATTTTGTCATGTTCAGCATTCCCGAACAGCTTCGCTCCCTGCGGAACACCTTTCGGCGGGAGCTGGTACAAATCGGCTACGGTCTGTTATACGACGGCGTGTTCATTTGTCCCTATAATCGGAACACATCTGTACTGGAGGTTGCCAAACGAACCGGGTTGGAAGAATGGATTCGGATGGGCAGCGTTGAACTTGAATATGGCCCGATCACAGCCTCCCTTGCCGAGCAAATTTGGCCAGTCCAAACCATTCATGAAAAATACGATCAATTTATCGAGTGGGCGAACGTTAAGTTAGAAGAATGGTCGGCTTTACTCAATCCGTTCACGGTGGTATCCCCATGGAATGTGTTGCTGCAGGTTTTGGAGCTTGGGGAGAGATTCGGTGAAATTTTGCTGGAAGACCCTTTTTTGCCGAAAGAATTATTGCCGGAAAATTGGCTGATGGAGAAAGCCTGGGACTTATACGATAAGCATTTAAATCAGCTTATTCCCTTGCTTCGAAGCGATAGCCATTTATTTTCCTTAATCGTTCCGGTGGATTGAACGTTGAATCCGTTATCAGAATATTAGCGGATTATAACTCATAGGATCGGAAACTAAAACCCGTTAAAAGCCTTGTAAAACCAAGGATCTTAACGGGTTTTTTCGTCCGTAAATTCAAACAACAGGTATATATCAGAATTGATCGTTCGTTAGATCTATTTATCATCCATATGATCGGTACCCCAGGTACAAAGTGTTTGCAAGACAGGCATCAGCGTTTGACCTTTTTGTGACAGCTTATATTCTACTTTCGGCGGCACTTGCGGATACTCTTTGCGGATGACCAGATCATCTTTTTCTAATTCCTTAAGCTGGCCGCTTAGCATTTTGTGTGTAATAGTGCCCAAAGCTCTTTTCAACTCACCATATCGTAATATTTCTTTTTTCCATAACCAAAACAAGATAAGCACTTTCCATTTCCCGTCAATTAATGACATGGCATATGCAAACGGTCTAACGTTAACAAGATCTTCTTCGATCATTTCCATACTCTCCTGTTTGATAGTACCTATCTTAAAAGTGCACACTATCTTTTTATTATACTTCACTTCACGATTAGGACGAAATGAATGCAAAGACATGAAAGCTATTGAATAAGGAGGAAGCAACGATGGAAACAAGAAATTTTCTACAACCGTATCATTTTGCAAATGGTTTGACTCTGAAGAACAGAGTCGTAATGGCGCCAATGACAGCGATGTCCAGCTTTTATGATGGTTCTATCACAAATGATGAAGTGGACTACTACGCAGAACGCGCTGGCGGCCCTGGAATGATAATCACAGGAGTAGCCTATGTAACCGAAGGGGGACGAGGCTTTGAAGGTGAGTTATCCATTGCTGATGATTCTAAGATCAAAGGTCTCTCCAAAATTTCAAGAGCGATCCACAAGGACGGCACAAAAGCGGTTGTGCAAATCTTCCATGCGGGGCGCAAATCAAACTCAAAAATATAACGCGGTGCACAGCCGCAGAGTGCAAGTGCAATTGCAGCAGCCTACCCAAAGGATTCTGAAACACCACGCGAATTAACGAGTGAGGAGATCGAAAGCATTATTGAAGATTTTGGGGATGCTACTGAACGAGCCATTAAAGCTGGCTTTGACGGCGTTGAACTTCATGGAGCTAACACCTATCTTCTGCAGCAATTTTTTTCCGAGAATTCCAATCACAGATCAGACAAATGGGGCGGGAGCTTTGAAAATCGGATGAGATTTCCTTTGTCCGTAATTAACAAGGTCACTTCTGTCGTGAAAAAATACGCTGACAAACCGTTTATCGTGGGTTATCGGATTTCTCCTGAAGAAATTGAAACACCTGGAATTCGCTTAGATGATTCTTTAGCTTTTGCTAAAGCGCTTATTGACACTTCTATTGATTACATTCACTTGTCTATAGGAAGCTATAAAAGAACCTCATTAAATAATTCTGATGATAAAGAACCCATGTTAACCAAATTCGTACAAACCCTGGACAACAAGATTCCGCTTATTGGAGTCGGCTCAGTTGAACGGTCTGAAGATGCTGAAGAAGTAATTACTTCTAGAGCTGCCCTTGTGGCAATCGGCCGAGAATTTATTCGAGAGCCAAAGTGGGTACAAAAGGTTGAGTCAGATGATTTTGGCAGTATTCGTTATAAAATTTCTCCTAATGAAATGAATGAACTACGAATTCCATTGGCAATGCAAGCTTACTTGGAAGGTTCATTTAAAGAAGTGATCCACTTAACTACTGATGCCCAGGAAGTAAAGAATTATCATAATTCCCTTGCACCGATGGAAGGCTTCGAAAAGAAGCTATAAAAAAACAGGCTCTTGATGGCTTTAAGCCACTTCAAGAGCCTGTAAGTTATTATATGGAATGCGGTCGAGAGGACTCGAACCTCCACGGGGGGTTAGCCCACACGGACCTGAACCGTGCGCGTCTGCCAATTCCGCCACGACCGCATATTTGAACCGCTTCATTTCGCGGCCACAAGATAGATCATACCATGTAGGGAGTTTGAAGTCAATTCTTTTTCTAAATTAACTATTTGAATAGTTGAAAAAGGCATTTATGCGGGATTAATCATTCGCATAAATGCCTTATCAATGCCTTATTTCGGTTCTGGTTGGTTCGGCTTACTATCCAATGCCAAACCTAGATCAAACCCGCCGCTTTCAGTGCGCGGTTGAGCAGCGCAGCCGTCTCTTCACGAGTAACGCCGGCTTTCAGGTTCAGATAACCGGCTTCGCCCCGAAGAAGATTGAGCTGAACCCCGAGTGCTGCGGCGTCACGCGCAAAGGCGGGAACAGATGCGCCGTCCTTGAACTTGGACAGCTCCGTCTGCACTGCGGCTTCACTGCTGGCAGCTTCAAGGTTAGCCAGCTTCAACGCACGGGCAAGCACGACGGCGGCCTCGGCGCGGCTGATCGGGCTGTCCGGCTGGAAAGCGCCGTTCTCATAGCCGGTGAGGAGGCCATACCCGGCGGCAACCGATACCGGGTTCGCGTACCAGGCGGTTCCGGACACATCCGTAAAGGAAGCCGGCTTGCCTGTCCCGGAGACACCCTCTGCCCGCAGGCCGAATGCTCTGACTACAGCAGCCGCGTACTCTGCGCGCGAAATCGCACGCTGCGGTTCGAATCGATCATTGCCTGTTCCTTCCAAAACGTAACGGGAATCCATCTCTTCGATATCCTGCCGGCTCCAGCGCCGTTCTGTATCCAGATATGCGGTAGCCGACTTCCACACGAGCGCGTAAGTGCTGTTCGTCAAGCTATTGATCGCCGCCGTATAGCGACCGTTCACAACAGACACCCTGGTCGGAATATGAGAAACCGTTCCGTCACTATTCAGGACGACAGCCGTAGTGATTTTGGAGCCGTCCATACCTTGAGGCAGGATGATGGAACGTTCAGCATATGCGTTGAACCGGTTGATATTCACACTTTGGCCGTTATAGATCGCCTTGATGTTGAAGTCGATCGCCGGACCAAGGAGCGTATAAGCCTGCTTGCCAGCCGATGCCTTTAGCGCCTGCTCGTCGGCTGGCGCCGCGCTGCCAAGCTCGATGCTGAACTTGATATCGGATAACAGCTGCGGATTGCCTAGGCTTGACGAAATCTCATCAATTCTTAACAGATTCGCAGGCAGATTGTACACCGCTTTGTCCGTTACAATCTGCAGAGTGGATTGTCTAGCCTCAAGCAGCTTGACCAGTTGTCCATTAAGCTCGACAACAACGGAATCCGCAGAAGCCGGATACTCGATCAGCACATTTTGCTTGTTCTCAATCAACCCTTGAATGACCTTATCATTGTCAACCTCAATAACTGCTTGCGTTCTGCCATTTTGTTCATTTACGCGTACCGTTGCCGACAATTCCTGAGGAACATTGCCGATAACAACCTTAATGCCTGCGGCTGTGGGCGAAGCGGAAGGATTCGGTGCTACAGTCGGAGACGGCGTAGGACTCGCTTCCGGTGTAGAGCTTGCTTCCGGTGAAGGAGTCGCTTCCGGCGTAGGACTCGCAGGTAACGATTCCTCCTCACGTTCGATCTCGATCCGGTACTGTTTCTCCGTTACACCATCCTGGGCAAGTGCCGAAACCGTTATGACATTGGCGCCGACCTCCAGCCCGATAGACTCTCCATTGTAAGGAAGGCCGTTAACCAGCAATTTCGCCCCGCTGCCGTACACCGTAGCAGTAACTGTCGTGCTGTACACGCTGTTGGCTACGGTTGCCGAGTAAGAGAGAATATCCGGGTCAAAATCTGGAGCAAGGGAGACCGATTGCAGTTGAAGCGCCGTCAATCCTGCCGCACCTGAAGGCAGAATGGTCACCAGCACCGTTCCCGCTACTGGCACAGATTTGCCGTCGGTAACCGTATAGGTGAAGCTGTCGCTGCCAATCGCACCCAATTCAGGCGTATAGGTAAAGGCACCGCTTCCTGCCTGCGACTGACTGACCGTCCCCTGGGTCCCTTGCGAGGTAATCGTGTAAGTCAGAGCATCTCCATCCAGGTCGCTCCCTGGAAGCTCGCCCTCGAAGTAAGTTCCAGATGTAACGCTGACGCTCAAATTGCCAGCGGACGGAATCCGGTTCGGTTCAAGAGTCGTGAACGAAATCTCGGAGCCGTAGGAGACCCCGACCTCATTAACGGCATAAGCTCTGGCATAATAGACGGTGTTTTCGTCCAGCCCGTTAAGGGTAGCGCTGAACGTCCCCGCTTCGGCAGACAGTCCGGCCACAGCCTTTGCATCGCTGGTTGTCGGATCCGGAACGGTTCCGTACACAACGCCGCGCTCCGTAACCGGATCACTGCCGACGGAAGTTACTTCACCTTCGATCACGACCGAATCGGAGGTTATGTCCGTTACTGCTCCAGTAACGATCACTGGCCGCGATGCAGGCACACGTTTATAGACGCCATCCCGGGAGCAGATAAAGAATGTTCCGTCTTTAAAAAATGCTGTTCTCAACGAAGCGGAAGAAAGTGATGTCGTACTCCACTGCAAACCATTGTTGGAGAAAGCCACAACGCCATTATTGGAGGATACGGCCATATATTGTCCTGCTCCGAACGCGAAAGAAACGAAGTTGGCGGCATAAGCGGTGCCATTCATCAAATCTCCGCTTATTGACGCTTCAATAGTTGGAATATCCGATCCCTGCGGGCTCTTGTAAATTTTCCCCTGACTTCCGCCTGCCAAAACCAGGCTGCCGTCCGAGTACAAGCGGTTGAGATTGCTTCCAATGCCCGAGGTATTTGTCGTCCAGGACGTTCCATTGGCTGAGGTTACAATGTTGCTAGTGACATAATCAGCTGTCGTAAGTCCGATAAAGCCACCGTTCAAATATTGCAGATCACTGATTCTGCCAAGGGCACCGGTTCCGGAGATGTTTGTCCAAGATACGCCGTCTGGGGACTTGAGAAGGTCGCCTCCATTGGAGGAAGACAGCAAATAGTTACCGTTCCCATAGGCAACCGTTGAGAAAGCATAGTTGGAATAATTCGTTGCGCCCGTCCCCGCCGTCCAGTGTCTGCCATCATCCGAGATTAAGACAAAGGCTTTGGGGCTCGTCTCGGGCACTGAGTCTCCCCGGTACGTCCCGGCGAAAAACTTGCCGTTGACAAAGGTAACGAAAGCAAATGACCGAAGGGATAACGCGGACACGTCAAGCGCTTCCCACGTCAGCAAGTCGTCAGAAACCGCTAGCTTTCCCGCCGATGTTACACCCACATAAACCCCGTTGCCGTACGCCACGCTCTCCAGTCCAGTTGTCGAGACTTTGCTCCACTTGTATAGGCTTGCTGCCTTAACGTCAGCGGTCTGAAACATGGATATTAATCCCAGAAATAAGGTAAAAAGAAGAACCAGTGAATAATTTCTACGCTGCCTAATCATCATGCTTGCCATGCTGCCCCTTTCACTTCCGTACCGGATGATTTCTTCTTCACTTCTTGTTTCACTGCCGTTCTTCTGTTCTTAATCAGCTTCTCCCCTTCCTGTATCATTTGCCTTGCGACACTATAAATAGTGCCAATGGCCTAAGTTTTAAGAACATAATATATTTATCGACACTTTCGTTTTTAAATTAAGTTATTTTTGATAGTCCTTGCATTTTTATCTAAAAAAGCTGCTGTCTACTAGGAAAGACTGAGACGCAAGCACTTCATATTCGAGTATTGATAGCCTGCAGCCTCGTAGAACGCCAGCGCGCGTGCATTGCCGGAGTCGGCCAGCAGAGATATGCGCAGAAATCCATGGGACTTAGCATATTCCACAATCTGTTCCATAAAAAAACGACCGCTTCCCTTTCCCCTTTCATCCCCTGCCACAATAAAATCCTCCAGCTGGATGACAGAGCCTCCTTCTACTGTGCTGAAGACAAACACCAAATTGACCATTCCGACAACCCGATCCTCCCGCTTAAGGAGCAGCAGCCTGCCCCGGTCAGGGTGATGCAGAATCAATTTCAATCCCTTTCTCTGCTTCTCAACATCGCGAATACCGGCAAAATCCTGTTCTATGGCAAATAATTCGTCAAGAAGCAGGCACATCTCCTCCACATTCTCCTCACAAGCTTCCTCTAGCCGCAGCATCATTGATACCCCCTGATCTTTATTGTTTCATGCTTGCCATTGGTTGGCTGCTTTTTGTCGATCCTAACATAAATCATCTCCCCAGCACCATTACGTCTCACCAGACTAACATTTTTTTCATAAAATAGCGGTTAAATCTTGCCTAGGATAACACCAGCATGTATAATGAGAACAAAGGTTCGTATCCTATATAACGAGGTGATTCAGATGGCGGCAACAGCCAAGATCAATCGCAATCAGGAAGCAAACCAGGAGGAACTGTCTCTAGTCAGAAGTTATCTGCTGCTAACGTTCATTCATAAAGTTTTCGAACGTGATTGCCGTGTTATCGGCAAGAGCGGCCTCTTCAAGATGCCTCAGCTATATATGGAAATGGTCTCCATCGGAGCCAAGAAGACGGCCTTGATGCTTCAGGAAGTGAAACGTGAACTAGAGAGTGCAGACATTGTCATTTCGACCGTCCGCCAGGATCAGCACGGAGTGGAAGCCCAGTACAAATGCCGGGGAACCTCAGGGGATATATGCATTGAATGGCCGAGCTTCCGCCGGGAAATGACGGTTCGCATGCGCGCCTATTTAGGTTTAGCCGGCGAATTCCCAACTGCCGCCCGTGATGAGAAGGTTATTCCATTCGCTCTATCCATCAGATAGAGTGATTTCTGTTTGAGATGATGATGACCGATATGATGATCCTCAATATTTACACACAGGCAGCCCTTGCATTCGCAGGAGCTGCCTGTGTAGTTTCTGCGTATTCTGCTTATATGGTAAACGGTCAACAATTCAGGCTGATCAGCAAATGCATTATAAGCACAGCACCTCTGCATGCTGCAGTATCGGATAGAGCAAAATTTACTTCCCGCCGTTCGCCGATAACACGTCTGTGACATTGCGGGATTTGCCCTTGGATTCAAACCGGTTCCTCCATCCGCCCGGTTAACATATACATATTTAAAACCCGACTCCGTGCCGGATGCGGGGATTGGAGGGGTTATCATGAACAAATACTGGAGCGAGACGATCAAGGGCATTATCCCTTATGTTCCGGGAGAGCAGCCGCGCACGGGCAGGTTGGTGAAGCTGAATACGAACGAGAACCCGTATCCTCCTTCCGAAGCTGTTCTGGAAGCCATGAAGTCCGCCGTTACCGAAAGGCTGAAATTGTATCCCGATCCGAACTGCACGCTTCTTCGGCAGGCGGCGGCAAGTTATTATGGCACATCACCGGAAATGGTTTTTGCAGGCAATGGCTCGGATGAAATCCTCGCCTTCTGTTATAAAGCGTTCTTCGATCCCGGCGATTGGCTGCTAATTCCCGATATTACGTACAATTTCTACGAGGTGTATGCGGATCTCTTCGGAATCAGCTACCAGACAATTCCACTGACACCGGAGTTTGAGGTTTCGGTTCAGGCTTTTGCTGAGCCATGCGATGGCATTATTCTGGCAAATCCGAATGCACCGACAGGCAAAGCGCTGCCCCTCATAGAGATTGAAGCTCTGGCCAAGAACCATCCGGAGGCAGTTGTCATTGTGGATGAAGCCTACGTCGATTTCGGCGGCGAGTCCGCGATCCCGCTGCTCCCGTTCTACGATAACCTCCTTGTCATTCGCACATTTTCCAAATCCCGCTCATTGGCCGGTTTGCGCATCGGGCTTGCCTTTGGCCATCCTGATTTGATCGAAGCACTGATCCGGGTCAGAGACTGTGTGAATTGCTTCACCGTCGACTGGATCGCACAGGCGGGAGCCATCGCGTCGCTACGGGATGAGACGACCTTCCGGAGCAATCTTGCATCCATCGTGAACACCCGAAGCAAGGCAACCTCCCTGCTGCGCGCTGCCGGCTTTGAGGTCATTGCTTCCAGCACGAACTTTCTGATGGCCTCCTATCCGGGCCTGCCCGCAAAAGGATTATACGAAGCGCTGCGGAGCCGCAACATTTTTGTCCGCTTTTTTCCAAAGCCGCGCATTGATCAATACCTGCGTATTACGGTCGGAACAGACGAAGACATGAGCATCCTGCTTGATGCCTTGACTGACCTGACGTAGACTCACGAAAGAAATCAAATAGCCGAAACTACAAAAAGACGGCCGGGGAGTTCGGGCTCCACAGCCGTCTTTCACATTAACCAAAGATGTTGGGCCGATTATCGGAAAATGGCTGAATGATGTAACTCCGGTCCAGCTTGACGACCCGGCGGTTGGGCCGGCGGATCATAACCTGGCTGTCGTCCCAGGCGATGACGATGCCAACAACATCGTTGCTCTCCAGCGCATCGCGGACAACACGGACCTTCTCGCCCGACAGACGATACTCATTCAGCTGCTCGTCGCTGATCATACGGAGTTCTCCTTTCATCCGGTTTCTCTTTCTTCAGGTGAAATCAGGGGGCGATATTATAAGAAAAACTCTAATCGAAGCCTTCTCGAAGAAGTTGCCGAATCCCTCTTTAGCGGTAGTTTTTCTTGCAATATCGGGGAGCCAAGCCATTGAAGATTATTCATTCCGATATTATAAAAAAGACCTCAATGAAGGTCTCATTGGGGTCTTTTCAAATAACGAGATTGACATGAAGGCATGCATCTCGAACGTGTTTGACCTATATCAGCGCTTCGTTCTTCTCGAACCAGAAGTCCAACACTTTGGCGGACATCACTCGTTGTTCCAGATACTCCACTTGTTTGGCTGTGAAATTCGCTCTCCAGTCGAATTCGAGCTCTTCGCACAGACCCGCGATTGTCAGAAGCTCCGACCACGCAACATAGCGTTTGTACCAAAAGAATTGAGGATGTTCAATCATATAGGGATACAGATCGTCAAACTCCGTGTGCTTGCAATCGAGCGCACGCTCGAAGTGATCCTTAGCCTCGGCTAATTTATCAATAAAGAATTGTTCTGTCACCGGTTCTTTCCCCATTGTGACGCCTCCTCTCCTATGTCTGCCCTTATTATAAAGGAAAATGATTAAGGTGGAAAGCAATTGTTAGAAAATTAGGCTTTGTTCGCTGTTTCGTCACGATTTGTAACTTATCAGGTTACGACTCGAATTCAACTCTTCCGCCTGCAAGCGATTTGATCTTCACTAGCGATTCCAGCCGGACGCCCTGCTCCCGGATTGTCCGCGCTCCGGCCTCGAAACATTTCTCCACCACGACGCCCATACCTACCAGCTCAGCGCCTGAACGGTTAATGATCTTGATCAGTCCGCGGGCCGCGTCGCCGTTGGCAATGATATCGTCAATGAACAGGATTTTGTCATCCGGCGAAATGAACTGTCGGCTGATCATAATATCCGTGACGATCCCCTTGGTGAAGGAAGGCACCCGTTCGCAAAGCGCATCAGGATCGGCCAGCAGCGTCTTTTTGCGTCGGGCGAATACGAGCGGCACTTTCATCTCGTAAGCGGTGGCAAAAGCGGCTGCAATCCCCGACGATTCCACCGTTACTACCCGGGTTACCCCTTGATCGGCAAAAAGTCTCGCGAACTCCCGTCCCATTTCCATCGTGAGCTCAGGGTCGACCTGATGATTCAACAACCCGTCGAGCTTCAGCACCTGATCGGAGATGACGACCCCTTCCTCCAAAATCCGTTTCTTCAATATTTCCATGACGCTAACGCCTCCATTATCCATTGTTCTGCACCGGTCGTCTCCGCAAGCGAAGGTAACAGCGGAGTCATGTCCTTCTGCTCATCATCATAACCTGTACTATGCGCATGACACAAGCATATCCGCCAGCATTGACGCAAATTGCACCCGCTTTGAGCCGTTGAGGAGGACAAAATGAGACAAACGCTGCGAACGCTGCAAATTGCTTTTACCTATATAGGCACCATCGTCGGGGCCGGATTCGCCACCGGCCAGGAAATTCTTCAATTCTTCACCCAATACGGGCGATGGGCCGTGCTGACGATTCTGCTCTCGATGGGATTCTTCATATGGCTGGGCACGAAAATGATGATTCTCGCCCGCCGGATCGGGGCCGAGTCGTATGAAGACTTCAACCGGCATCTGTTCGGCCGGAATACCGGCTCCGTCATCAGTCTGTTCACACTCGTCATTCTGATTGGAGTGAACAGCATCATGCTGGCTGGAGCGGGAGCAATTTTTCAGGAGCATTTGGGACTGCACTATCAGACCGGTCTCATTCTGACTGTCATTGGATCATACTTGCTGCTCAAACGCGGCATATCCGGCATTTTGCAAATGAACAGTATTGTTGTTCCGCTTATGATGACGCTGTCGCTTCTCATTATCTTCAATACAGTGGGGCATCCCGGCGCACACCGCTTCATGACCCTCGTAACCGAACGGAGTCCTGTCGTCGCTTGGATGTCGCCCTTTCTCTATACAGCATTCAACCTCGGCATGGCACAGGCTGTGCTTGTCCCAATGGCGCGCCAATCGGATAGCGAGCGCCCGCTCATATGGGGAGGCATTATCGGAGGTCTCGGCATCGGCTTCATGCTGATGGCTGCGCATTATGCGATGAGCGCACATATGCCGGGCATCCTGCAGTTTGAAATCCCGATGGGCAGCATCGCCTTCGGACTCGGTCCTCTGGTGAGCCTGGTGTATCTGCTGCTGATCTTCCTGGAAATATTCAGCACCTTTGTCGCCGATATTTACGGCGTCACACTGCAGCTTGAGCAGCGCACCCGTTTTTCCCGTTCGGCCATCACACCCGTTGTCATGCTGCTCTGCTACATCTTCAGCCAATTCGGCTTCAGTTCGCTGCTTTCGCTGTTTTACCCCATGTTCGGAGCGCTCTCGCTGGTTTGGGCCATCAAGCTGATCCTTACCCCTTCGCAGCCACCTGGCGCTTCAGACGGACCGGAGGAGGCAGCCTCCCACTCTACCTCTTCCGTTAAAGACGTTGTGCCAGGTCCAGCCCGGAAATAACGAAGACGCAACCGGCCGAAGAAACCGGATTGAGCCCGTGCAGACAACAAGCCGCCCTGAGGCGGCCAAATGTCGTTTGAGATTTTTACATGATGATCCATATTGTATCCCCAAGAGACACAGATTAGTTGGAACCTAATAGGGTTCGGCCCGAAATCCTACGCCGTTCTAAAGCTAAAGTTCTACTTGCCTGCCTCCGACTTTATCTGGAGATATGTCTTCTTGAGCTCGTTGGCGATCCGGGTAAGCGAGTATTGGTTCTTCGCCTTCTCCCAGGCCGACCGGGACAGCTCATAACGGTAGGAAGGATCGGTGATGACCTTCTCCAGCGCATCGGCCAGAGCCGTGACATCATCGGGCTGGACCAGGAGGCCGTTCACACCATCCTCGATCTGCTCGGGTATGCCTCCGACCTCGGTTCCGACCAGTGCCAGGCAGCTTAGCGCCGCCTCCGCGAAGACGGAGCCAAAGGCCTCCGCCCGGGATGGAAGTACAAAAATATCGAAGAAGGGCATAAATTCCTCGGGATGCAGCGTATACCCGTAGAAGATCGTTTCATTGTATATGCCGAGCGATCTGGCCAGATTCTCAAGATCCGCACGGGACGGTCCGTCTCCGATAATATGCAGCACATATTCAAGTCCCCGCTGCTTCAGTTCAGCGCATGCCCGGAACAGCACGTCAATCCCCTTAGCGGGAACAAGCCGTGTAACGGTCACCAGCTGTGGAACATCGTTCTCGTGGGGGACCGGCTTGAAGCGCTTCTCGTCGAATCCGTTCGGGATGACTTGGATGCGCTCAGGGTTATCCGTATAATGAGACATATAATCTGCAAAATTGCGGGATACCGTCATCAGGCGGTCGCTGACATGCTCCAATTCTCTGTAAATGGAAGTCAGGAACTGATGCTCCGGCCCGTTCTCGGCGATTTTACCGTTAAGGATCAGCTCGCGTTCGTAACTGGAGTGGAAGGTCTGGACGAGCGGCACGTCCGGGAACACCTTCTTCATCGCCAAGCCGGCGATCGGATGATGCGCGTGGATTAAATCATAGTGCTTGTTCAGGCGCAGCTTCGTCCACCATAAATAATCACGGTACGTCTGGATATATTTTTGTACGACCGGGCTGTCTCCATACGGGGTCCAGTCAAAGGTTTCAAACACGACTTCCTCCGTGCCTTTGCCGCGGATTCGTTTGGGCAGCCAGAACAGCTCCATGTCCCAGCGGCTGGAATGAAAGCGTTCCTGCAAGTAGGGAATCATCGAGGATACGCCGCCGGGCTGTTCCGGCGGGAAGAATAGCGCTTGCAGCAGATTCATTGGTAAGTCCCCTTTTCTCTTATATGAAGCGAAGGCCTCCCCGGGCTGCGGCAGGTAAATAGCGGCAATCCCGCTTCAGCTCTTATTCGTCTGGTTAAGAAGCGGTGGATCAAACGCCGGGTGCCCGAACAAGCAAGGCTAGCGGAACTTGCCCGGTCGTTTCGATATAGTTTAGCATATGTACGTTGACCCTTGTTTCAGTTCCTTTATTCAATTTTATCGGCATCTCATCCAAACGGCAACACACAAAACCCTACCCATTGTTCAAAGGAGATCATGCAATGACAACAGCAGGCCTTCCCGGCGCCTATACAGAGATGATTGAAACCCAACTGGGAAGCGAAACCGGCGCTTTTTTGGCCACCTATAAAGAGCCCCGCACCCAGGGACTGAGAATAAACGGTTTAAAGACCCGCACCGAACAAGGCATCTCGGCTGCATATAGAGCCAGCAAGATTTTCAGCCTCTCTCCCGTGCCCTGGTGTCCCGGCGGTTATTACTATGAAGAACCCGCAAGACCGGGGCGCCATCCGTATCATGCGGCCGGTCTGTACTATATCCAGGAGCCGTCGGCGATGTCCGCCGCCGTAATGCTGAACCCGCAGCCTGGCGAGACGGTACTGGATCTGGCCGCCGCGCCGGGAGGCAAAACCACGCATATCGCCTCTCTCATGCAGGGCCAGGGACTGCTCGTCTCCAATGAAATCCATCCGGAGCGTGCCAGAATTTTGTCGGAGAACGCAGAGCGGCTCGGCGTTCCGAACGTTCTTGTCACGAGCGCCGCTCCGGACGAGCTTGTTGCCCGGTTCCCGGAAGCCTTCGACCGGATTATGCTGGACGCCCCCTGCTCGGGAGAAGGGATGTTCCGCAAGGACCCGGACGCCATCTCCGAATGGTCGCCGGAGCATGTGGAGATGTGCGCCGCGAGACAGTGGGATATTATCCAGGATGCCTATGCCATGCTGAAGCCCGGCGGCATCATGGCCTATTCCACCTGCACCTTCAACCGGCAGGAGAACGAGGAGCTGATCGCCAGAGTGACCGCCCGATATCCCGGAATGCAACTGCTGGAGACGAAGCGTCTGTGGCCGCATCACGAGAAAGGTGAAGGGCATTTTGTCGCGCTTCTCCGGAAGGAAGCAGCAGGCTCCGAAGAGGCGGAGCCTTCCGCTGCACGCAAGCGGTCCGGCAGACGGGAGAACCGTCCCGGCAGAGGTTCCGCCACCGGAGCAGCCGCCGCCCAGTCGGCGCTCCGCCAGTTCCGGGAATGGGCTGAGGCCGAGCTACCCGGCTTCCCGGTTCAGGGACAACCGGTCCTGTTCGGTGACTCTCTCTACCTGCTGCCGCCCGAATTCGGCACTTCCTTCTCGCCGGACGTATTGAATGGCCTGCGTGTTCCGAGGGCCGGTCTGCATCTCGCCCATTTGAAGAAGAACCGGATCGAGCCGGCTCATGCGCTGGCGATGGCGCTCCGACCTGATCAGGCCGGACGCGCCCTGAACCTTGCTTCGGACGGACCCGAAGCTGCCGCATGGCTGCGCGGCGAGAGCCTGAATGTGCCGCCGGACCTGCAGGGCTGGACGCTCGTAACCGTGGACGGCCTGCCACTCGGCTGGGGCAAGGCGAGCGGCGGCCAGCTTAAGAATCATTATCCGAAGGGGCTGCGCCAGCCCTGACGCAGTCTTAATTTCCCTTAAAGACAAGCAACAGCGGCAGCCATGGACAAGCTTCTGTCTCAGGTCTGCCGCTGTATTTTTTATAGATATGATCCGCCGTTGGCCTGGCCTTGACACTCTTCCTTCTTAAGACAGGCAGTACTTCTTCAGCGCAGCCGATACGCCATGCTCATTGTTCGTCCCGGTGACGACGGCGGCAGCAGCCTTGACCTCGAGCGGGGAATTGTCCATCGCCACGCCCAGACCGGCGAACGTCAGCATTGAAATATCGTTATAGTAGTTGCCGACCGCCAGCACTTCCTCGCGCTTGATGTCGAGACGCTCAGCCAGCATTTTGACAGCGTTGCCCTTGGATGCCTCGGGATGCATGAAATCGATGAAGAAATCCCCGCTGCGCTGTATGCTGAACGCCGGACCCCATGTGCCCCACTCCCGCTCGGCTTCCGTAATCTGCTCGATTGTGGAGAAGACGGTGAATTTGACAATTGGCTCCCGGAATTCCTCCCAGGCCGGCAGAGATGCTGGCTCCAGATCGAGCCGTTCATACATATACAGCGCTTCCTTCGCCAAATACTCCACATTGTCCACGTAAAGATCGAAAGCCGTGTTCACGTCAAAGTGCATGCCATGTTCCCGGCAATAGGCGATGTAAGGGTCAAGCCCGCGCCCGTCCAGCCCGTATTGATGAAGAACCGTCAAATCGTCGCTCTGCAGCAGAACGGCTCCGTTGTCGGCAATGACATAACCGGAAAGTCCCAGTTCCTTCATGATCGGGATTACGTTCTTCGGGTTTCTGCCCGTGCACAGCACGATCCGTGCTCCCTGCCGGATTACCTCCGCCACGGTCTCTTTATTCTCCTCGCTCAGCAGATGGTCGTCATTCAACAGCGTTCCGTCAACATCCAGCGCAATCAGTTTGTATTTCATGCTCCACCATCCTTGTATCTTCTCTCATGTCCGCTCATTATAACCCGATGTGTCCCGGTCTGCGGCGTCATTTGTTATAGGCTAGCGCCCAGCAGCTTCAGCTCCGCCTCCGTCAGCTCCCGGTACTTCCCTTCGGGCAGACTCTCGTCCAGAGACAAATCGCCCATAGATATCCGTTTTAAAAAGACGACTTTTTTGCCGACTGCCTGGAACATCCGCTTGACCTGATGGAACTTCCCTTCGGTAATCGTCAGGGAGATGTGCGAAATGACAACATTCCGGCGCTCCCGGCTCAGAACGGTCAGCTTGGCCGGAAGTGTCATATAACCATCGTCCAGTTCCACCCCATGGGCAAAAGCTTCCACATCGCTCTGTCCGACCTCGCCCTCAACCGTCGCCAGATAGGTCTTCGGCACATGCTTGCGTGGAGACAGCAGTTCATGAGCAAGCGCCCCGTCATTCGTCAGCAGCAAAAGCCCGACCGTATCCTTATCCAGACGGCCTACGGGAAACGGCTCAAACGCCGCATCTTTTTCGTCCAGCAGGTCCAGCACCGTCCGGTCCCGGCGGTCCTCTGTCGCTGACAGGACGCCGGGCGGCTTGTTCATCATCAAATAAATATGCTTGCGGTAAAAGACCCGCTCTCCGGCAATCTCGATCACATCCTGGTAAGGATCGACATGCGCCCCGCTGTCTTTGACGATCTCGCCGTTCACCGTAATCAGTCCCATCTTCGCCTGTTTGCGAAGCTCGGTGCGGCTTCCGTAGCCGAGGTTTCCCAGCACCTTGTCCAGTCTCTGTGTGCCATTATTGCCGCCCTTGTCTTTCTTAGCTGCCATCTATGTCCACCTCCATCCTGCGGGATATTCGTTCTTGAGCATCCCGTCCTGCCATTTGCCCCAGCCAAGGCTGTATCCGTCGACACAGACAAGCACATAGCCTTTGGGCGAAGCTCCTGGCGCCACATTCAGCCGTTCTGCCGGGACCGACAGCGTCTCACCCTTCAGATACGAGACCGCTTCGGGTCCGTCCCCATCCAGCTGCAGACTTCGCAGGCATTCCTCCGGAGTCAGCGCTGTTGCCAGCGGATGACCCGGCACAAAACGGCCCGACCGGTTCTGTCCCATATACCAGCCGGGACGAACGGTCTTGAGTCCGTTCAGCGCCTCCCCCGGCAGCGGGGACAGATACAGATGCTCCCCGAACCAGACGGGGAAGCCCTCCGGCTCCCGGGCGAGCTGGTCCCGGAGAAAAGCGCCATAGGCGGCCAGGCCGTCTCCGCCTGCCGCAGCTCCGCTTCTCCGGGCATCCCCGTGCCCGGAGGAGGACCGGCCGGCAGCGCCGCGCCCTGCCGGAGTCTTGTCCCGGCGGGCCGGGCCGGAGCCGCCGGTGTCCCTACCGCGTCCGCCGCCCGAGCGGGGCGGCGCAGACGCCAATGCGCGGCCGCGCCGGCTGGCCGCGCTCTCCCCGTCCGCCGCGCTAGCTGAGGCGACGGCGTTCGCGCCTTCCGCCGTGCCGCCATGCTTCAGCACGGCGATAAAGTGGCCCTCGCCCTTCACTTTATGGGGCCACAGCCGGGCCGCGCCCGGGACAGGATCAAATCCGGGCGAGAAAGATCCGGTTCCGCCCACGGGAACGACCTCAAACTCCCGATGGGCCGACAGGAATTCGAATATCCCGCCTTCATTCTCCTCCGGCGAGAAGGTGCAGGTGGAATAGACAATCGTTCCACCTGGCTTCAGCGCGAGAGCTGCAGCAGCCAGAATCTCCCGCTGCATGTCCGCATATTTGCGCGGAGACTGCTCGTTCCACTGGCGCACCATGTCCTCGTCCTTGCGGAACATGCCTTCACCCGAACAAGGAGCATCGATCAGAATGCGGTCAAATCCGTGTCGGAAAGCCGCCGCAATCCGCTCGGGGCTTTCATTGAGCACAATCGCGTTCCGCACTCCGGCAAGCTCCAGATTTTTGGCCAAAGCCTTCGTGCGCTCCGCATTCAGATCATTGCTGACCAGAAGGCCCTTGCCCTGCAGCTTGGCCGCTATTTGCGTCGACTTGCCTCCCGGCGCGGCGCATAGATCGAGTACATGGTCGCCGGGGGTGACGCCGAGCAGTTCGACCGGAGACATGGCGCTGGGCTCTTGAATATAGTACAGCCCGGCATGGTAATACGGATGCTTGCCGGGTCTGGCTCCTTCCTCCGTATAGAAGCCTGTCCCGCACCAGGGAATGGGCTCCACCGGAAACGGCAGCAGCCCTGGCAGGACTGTAGCCGATATTTTCAAAGTATTAACCCGGATACCTGTATGGGGAGCCTCGTTGTAAGTCTCCGCGAAATCTTCGTATTCCGGTCCCAGCAGTTCCTTCATCCGTTCGGTGAAGGAGCGGGGAAGTTGTGCCGCCATTTAGCCGCCTCCCGGTTATGTTGTTAATGTAAATAAGCATTAACGGTTTGAATCTTTTGAATAGCTTAAGGAACACCCGAATCCGGGTGTTCCTTAGCCGTAGGATATGAATAATCGCGCTTATCGCCGCTCCACTGCCGGTACGGAAGGCGTCCGGCGCGGCCCCCGCCGCTGCGGAAGATTGGGCTTAAGCTCAGCTCCGGCGGAAATGACCGCCGCTCTTAAGTCTTCATCCACAATCCGAATGGTCAGATCATAATAGTCGAAAGGTTCCACGGTGAAGTCCCTCAGCTTCCCGATATACGCCCTGACCTCCTGGAGCAGCGCCTCCAGCTTGATGCCCAGCGTCACGGAGGGGTACTCCCGCAGTCTTGCTTCGGCACTCTCCAGCATCAGCATCGCGCCCCGAATATTACCGTCCCGGAAATGATACAATCCTACTGCTACCTGGAGAAGCCCCTTGTACAAAGGATTCCGTTCCGTGGCCAGCCACAGCTCCTCCAGCACTTCATGGCACTCGAAGTAATCGCGGTCCCGGTTGAAGTAGACGAGATAGGCCACATACAGCGGATCATACGCCATCTGTGTTCTCGCCTTTCTTCGCCCGTGATATCATGCCTCGAACACGCTCCAGAAGCACCTTCATCGCCACCATATCCTGACGCTGCCAGATGACGTTGAATTCCTCCTGGCAGCGGATCGCTTCGTTGACCAGGTGATAAAAATACAGCTGATGGATCGCCTGCAGCACCTGCGTCGTCGTATTGGAATTATCCTCGAACGTCCGCTGGGCATCCAGAATTTCCTCCCGGATGCTGGACATTTCGGAATCCAGGATGGAAGCAGCCTCCGCCGCCGTCTTCAGACGGAGCCTGATTTCATCAGGCAGACTCTCCCGGTATTTATAATTCAGAGAATGCTCGATGGTTGCCCAGAAATTCATGGCGAGCGTCCGGATTTGAATTTCGGCGAGCACGATCTTCTGCCCGAGCGCTGTCTGAACCGGATACCGGATAATCATATGGAAGCTGCGATAGCCGCTCTCTTTGTAATTGGTAATATAATCCTTCTCATAGACCACTTCCAGATCCTTGCGCGCCCGGATATATTCCGCCACCCGCCGGATATCCTCCACGAACTGGCACATAATCCGAATGCCTGCAATATCCTCGATCCCCTGTTCCAGGTCTTCCATCTTGACATTCAGCCGTTTAGCTTTTTCCAGAATGCTGGACAACCGTTTGACACGTCCGGTTACGAATTCGATCGGCGTATATTCCTCACGCTTCTTGAGCTCCGAGCGCATCGTCTTGAATTTGACCTTTAATTCTTCCACTGTCTGTTCATAAGGAAGCAAAAACGTAGCCCAATCCCTGCCGTCCATCGTCCATCCTCCTGTCCCTAACTCTTTGTGCCGGAATAGACCCCAGGCCTATTCAAAGGCGGTCACTGAACATCCGCGCCCACCGCTTCGGAAATATGCCGGAATCCGTCTCGCCGAAGAAGATTGCGCAGTCCGGCATGCAGCCGGCGGTTCACCTCGGGACCTTCGTAAATAAGCGCCGTATAGATTTCAACAAGACTGGCTCCGGCCTTGATTTTGTCGTAGGCGTCCTGCGGAGTGAAAATTCCGCCCGAGCCGATAATCGGAAGCTGTCCTCTGGTTTGGCGGTAAATAGCCGAGATGATCTCCGTCGAACGGTCCCGGAGCGGCTTGCCGCTAAGGCCTCCGGTCTCCGATGCCCGCTCATGACTCAGACCGTTACGGGAAATCGTCGTGTTGGTGGCGATAATGCCGTCAACTCCCGCTTCAGCGATGGTATTCACCATATATTCAAGTTCAGACGCGCTGACATCCGGCGCAATCTTGACCAGAATGCTCTTCTTGGCTCCGCTCTTCCCGCGCTGAATCTCCATCTCTTCCTTAACCTCGGTTAGCAGCCGGGAGAGCTCGCTGCCGTGCTGAAGACTCCGGAGATCCGGTGTATTCGGCGAACTGATATTGACTACAAAAAAATCACCGTACGGATACAGCGTACGGATACACTTCCTGTAATCCTCGTGGGCATCTTCATTGGGGGTCGTCTTGTTCTTGCCGATATTGACGGCTACCGGAATGCTGCGGCGCCCTGCTTTCTTGAGCCGATTCGCCATCGAGTCGGCGCCCTCGTTGTTGAAGCCCATCCGGTTGATCAGCGCTTCGTCGCTTGGAAGACGGAAGAGACGCGGCTGTTCATTGCCGGGCTGCCCCTTCGGGGTTACCGTTCCAACTTCCATAAAGCCGAAGCCGATCGAGGAGAAGCCTCCAACCGCCTGGGCGTTCTTATCCAGTCCGGCTGCAAGTCCCACCGGTGTATGAAAATGTAATCCGAAAAGATCGACCGCAAGCTCCGGACTCTCCGGAACACCGTACATCATGCGCAGCGATGCTTTCCCGCCCGGCAGGGCGGCTGACTTTTGCAGTCCCCCGATAACGAGATGGTGTGCCGCTTCCGGGTCCATTTTAAAGAAAAAAGGCTTGGCAAAATTTCGATACAGCACCGTACTCGCTCCTTCAGGCATAGGGTTTCATAATGATTTTAGCTTTTTCCGGGCGAAAAGAAAAGTTCCATGCCTGTGAGGATGAGCCGAAGCGTCTCGCAGAGTATAGTATTTTTCATGTAAACGCATTACAATGAAAGGGTAAAACCTATATGAACTGATAGAAAAGGAAGGTCGAATCCTATGTCAGCCAAACGCAAACCGCCAACCATTCAACAGAAGAAAGAAGAAGTCAACCGCAAGGCGATTATCTGGGTCGGCATCAGCATCGCCCTGCTGGTTATTCTGTTCGTTGTGCTGTTCCTCGTTACCGGCAGCTAATACGCGCGATCGCCTGGAAGCACGGGATTCATCCATTTTGCGCCGCGATGAACACCGCTTTATCTTCAGTTATGTGCCCTCACGGGTACTAATTCAGCCAGTGGTATTCTTCATGGGGGTTGGTCTGGTC
This sequence comes from Paenibacillus stellifer, assembly GCF_000758685.1. NCBI lineage: Bacteria > Bacillati > Bacillota > Bacilli > Caryophanales > Paenibacillaceae > Paenibacillus > Paenibacillus stellifer. The sequence continues at coordinate 2,348,623 of NZ_CP009286.1, read as the reverse complement.
ACTGGCAGGTTTCGTCTTGAACGGCTCCAGCGGAACCACTTCGGTATCAGGCAAAAGCCCCCCTTCGGCGATATGCACCGGCGTTCCTTTGGGGACCAGGTTGAATAATTCCTCGATATCCTCACGCTTCATACGGATGCATCCGAGCGATTCGTCCTTGCCGATGCTGTCCGGTTCATTCGTTCCGTGAATGGCGTAATTCGTGTCGGACAGCTGCATGCCCCGGCTGCCGAATTCGCCGTTATCGTGACCGTTGGGATTCACGACTTTGATGGAAATGATGAAGTCGCCCACTGGCGTATTGCCACCTCCGAGACCAACTTCATAGCTTCGCAGGATTACCCCGCCGCTGGCTACCGCCAAGCGGTGTTTTTGCTTGTCGACGAAGATGGTCAGCGGGCCGGACAGGTACGGGATCTCCTTCCCTCCTTCAGCGGTCGACGGAATGCTGCCCGGCGCATCAGGCGAACCGGCTGAGCCTTGAGCAAGCCCGCCTTCTCCGTTCTGGGCCAGCGCCTTCAATGAGCCGAAGGCTTTCTCCATCAGCGGCGTTGTCCCGGACAGCCAATTTCCTGGGAAATCCCCGGTTAACTGCTCCAGCGATTCCGGGTAGCTGCCTTTCGCCGTCTTATAAGCCGCCAAGGCGCTCCAGAGCGAGGCCAGCTGTTCCTGCCGCTGCTGCCATTCTGCCCCGGACTTCTTCAGCGTTCCGGCATCGTCCGGCTTACAGCCGCAGAGGGCGGCGTTATAGGACTGAATCACGGACCGGCCGTTCTTCTGCTGATCCACGGTATAATCCACCGGCAGTCCTCCCTGCCAGAGCAGCCACTTGCCATCCCGCTGCATGCCCAGCACTGCGGTCTTGGCAGAAGCATCGGCCGAGAGGTCGCCGAGCATTGAGGCAATGTTGCGGCGCACAGCTGCCGCGCCGGTCTCCCGGGCGGTGAAGCGCAGTACCTTCACCGCTGTATCTGCGGCCGCGTCCCCCTGCTGCGCGGCCTGCTCTTCCGGCCGCGTCTCCTCCGCGGCCGTCCCTCCGCCGCCGTAACCATCGGCGGTTACGGCATCCGTGCTTCTGCCCGGCGCCGAAGCGCCGGCGGGCAGAAGCACCAGCAGCAGCAGCGCGAGGCTCAGCAGCAGCTTGCGGATTCGCGCCGAGCGCAGCGCGCGCTCGCGGGCGCTGCGGAGCAGGCCTTCCTCGTAATCCCGGAACATGTCCGCCGGAATTTTGCTCTGCTCGAAGGCCTCGTACACGCCCCCTGCCCGGTTAAAGCAATAATTTGCTTTGCCTTCCTGCCCGCTTCTTTTATATTCTCTGCCCAGCAAGTACCATGCCATTTTATTGTCGTGGTGCTTCTCCACGTAATCTTTGAGATACTGCAGATTCTTCATCTTGGCCTCCGTCGATATGCATAGAGCTGCTTCACTATTTATATCGGCCTTCGGAAGGCAAAAAGAAACCCCGCTCCATCAATTCGGAACGAGGTTCTTCTACACTGTGTGATCTGTCTAAAGGTTTAGCCTTCCTTATTGAAAGGCGCGTCCGCCACCTTGATGGAATCCGTCGGGCAGCCATCAGCTGCATCCTGCATATCGTCAAGCAGATCTTCCGGGATCTCGGTAACGCCGCGGTTGCTGTCGCTCTCATAGATAACCTCGGCCAATCCCTCATCGTCGTAATCATAAATATCCGGTGCTGTCGCACCACAGGCACCGCATGCGATGCAAGTATCTTTCTCTACCCAAGTGTACTTAGCCATAAACTGTCTGCCTCCTGTTAACCGGTAAGCTCCGCCTGTACGGCAGGCTTAATCTAAATAACGATTGTCCGTTTCTTCTTGTCATATTAATATAAAAAGTCGCCAATTTCAATCGAAGCCTGTTTCTTTTTTAGCAAAAACGTCCAAGCGCCTAGTCTTCATCCCCCTGCGGCAGCCGCAGCCGATCCTTCTGCAGAGAGGTTCCGCGCTCTTTGTGATTCCGCAGTAGAGCCGCATGGGGGTCATTCAGCATGCCTGCGGTCAGGACGGCATTTTCGCCGAATTTGTTCCGGAGCATGTCCATCGTCTTGTTCAACAATTCCTTCTTCGGCTGGCGCTCGTATTCGAACAGGTCGAGCTGAATCGCGGATTCATCCTTTGGCATGAGGCCGTAGAGCGTTACCCCGAGCAGCCGGACCGGACGGTCCTCGCTCCAATGCTTCCTGAACAGGCTGCAAGCGGCTTTATACACATCCTCCGCCGACTCGGTCGGAACATCAAGCTGGCTCGATCTTGTGATCGTCTTCATTTCCGGAGTCCGGACGGTCAGCTGGACCCCTGAAGCAACCAGCTTCTGACGTCTCAGACGCCTCGCGACCTGATCGCTCAGGGAGAGCAGCACCGGGCGCGCTTCGCCTATACCGGTTATATCGCCGGGAAGGGTCGTCGTATGCCCGATCGATTTGTTCGCTTCCCTTTCCGGGTTGACGGGAGCCTCGTCGAGGCCGTTCGCCGCACGTTTCAGCCATGTGCCCAAGACTCCGAAGACCTCCCGCAGCATGTTCTCGTCGGCGGCGGCCAGTTGGCCGATACTTAAAATGCCGAGGCGCTTCAGCTTCTCGGCGGTCTTCCCGCCAATGCCGAACATCTCGCCGCATGGCCTGTCCCACAGCACCGACGGTACGTCGCGCAGCCGCAGAATCGAAATGCCGTTCGGCTTCTTGAGATCCGAAGCCATCTTGGCCAACAGCTTGTTCGGCGCGATCCCGACTGAGCATGGGAGACCGAGCTCATCCTGGATTCGCCGCTGGATCTCCTCCGCAATCTCCGGAGGCGTTCCGAACTGCCGGGACCCGGTAATATCGAGGTAGCACTCGTCGATGGACACAGCTTCCAGAAGCGGCGAGTAGTTGTATGCAATTTCCATGAAGGCCGAGGAATAACGCCGGTACAAATGGAAGTCGGGCTTAATGATAATAAGCTCGGGACAAATTCGCAGCGCCCGCTGCACCTGCATCCCTGTCGAGATTCCCCGTCTCCGGGCCGGATATGAGCAGGTTACAATGATCCCCTTGCGGAGCTCGACGCTGCCGGCGACGGCGGTCGGCCGTCCCTTATAGGCGTCCGGATTCTCCGCCTCGTGAACCGAACAGTAGAAGGCGTTCATATCGATATGCAGAATGACCCGTCCACTGGACGGATAATACCGGTCCACCCTTTCGTTCACGCTCTCCCACTTCCTTCATTTAATAACCATTCTTTTTAAGCATCCCTAACGTCAGAGAATCATTCCTTACTGTCAGCATACCCCTTGCAGAGAAGCCGGGTCAATTGTCTGAAATATTGAAACATAGAAGCAGCGCTTCCTGCCTGTGTCCCGTTCATCGCAGATTTACGAATCAGCCGATTCGATGAACGCATGCTGCCTGCTGCACCTGCGGGCTTTTTATGAAAATCGGACATTTGCAGGAGTTACAGCCGTATAGATTGAATTAGGTAAGGAATGAAGAGGAGGGATTTGCAGCATGTTTATCAGAAAGAATGTGGGGATTTTCTTATTTCATGAAGTGGAAGTTTTGGATTTTGCAGGTCCCTTCGAAGTGTTCTCCCTAACCGAATTTCCCCAGACCAACGAAAAGGCTTTTACCGTTAAAACTGTTTCACAGGACGGAGGTCTGATAAAGGCCCGCAACGGACTCACGGTCCAGCCTGATTACAGCTTTGGAACAGCTCCGTCATTTGATATACTCATCATTCCCGGCGGTTATGGCGCAGAGAAGATTGAAATCCAAAATGAAGTGGTCATCAGATGGATTCAAGAACAGTATTTCAGGGTGGATCTGCTTGCTTCCGTTTGTACAGGAGCGCTTCTGTTAGCCAAAGCCGGACTGCTCGACGGCAAATCAGCTACAACGCATTGGATGGATATCCCTCGCCTAGCCGCCGAATTTCCAAACATTAATGTGTTAAGCAACACGCGATATGTTGATGAAGGCCGCCTTATTACTTCCGGGGGCATCTCATCCGGCATCCACATGTCTCTGCATGTCATTCGTCGTTTGATAAGCGAAGAGGCCGCCATAGACACTGCAAGACGGATGGAGTACGACATTACCGGTATCTAAAAAAGAGCGAATCGGCTAGCCTCCCCAACAGCATCAATCCACGTTAAGCCGTGTTTTCTGTGCTTTTTCATGATTTTCACGTTATTCTGTCCATGAAGTGTGACTTCTCTGTTACATTCCCGCGTAAAAATGATATAATATAAAAATTCATTCCGATTTTTTACGTTTCCGCTGCGCATTGGCGAAGCGGACTCGTTTCAGCATACGACAAAAACCAAGCCCGAGCTTTCGAAGCCAGTTTTGCGAAGTCGATCAAAGAAGCTTATGCTATCAAAACTTTTAGGAGGACGCACATGTCTAAGTCCATCACCATCTTCGATACCACACTGCGCGACGGCACTCAAGGCGAAGGGATCAGTCTGTCGGCGGACGACAAGCTGAAAATCGCCAAAAAACTCGACGATCTGGGTGTGCACTATATTGAAGGTGGCATTCCTGGAAGCAATATGAAAGATATCGAATTTTTCAATAGAGTAAAAGATCTCCGGCTGAACGCCAAGATTACCGCATTCGGCAGCACCCGCCGCAAGAACTCCCTCGCGGAGCAGGACGACAATCTTCAGCGCATGCTGGCAGCAGGCGTACCGGCGGCTACCCTTGTCGGGAAATCATGGGATTTCCATGTGCATACCGCCTTGCAAACTACGCTGGAAGAGAACCTGGCCATGATCGGCGATTCCATCGCCTTTTTGAAGAGCAAGGGGCTTGAGGTCATTTTTGATGCCGAGCATTTCTTTGACGGCTACAAGAACAATCCCGAGTATGCAGCAGCCGTTATGGCCCGGGCACGCGAAGCGGGCGCGGATTGGCTCGTTATGTGCGATACGAACGGCGGCACACTGCCTCATGAAATCCAGGATATTGTGACATCCTTGACGCAGCGGATTCCCGGCGCCCACTTCGGCATCCATACCCACAACGACTGCGAGCTGGCCGTAGCGAACGCGCTCAGCGCGATTCAGGCGGGAGCCCGTCAGGTTCAGGGTACGATCAATGGCTACGGCGAGCGCTGCGGCAACGCCAATCTCTGCTCCATCATTCCGACTCTGCAGCTTAAGATGGGCTATTCCTGCATCCCGGAGGAGAGCCTGCCACAGCTGACCAACACGGCCCGCTACGTCAGCGAGGTCGCCAATGTCAACATGCCGGTGAATCAGCCGTATGTCGGAAGCGCCGCGTTCGCGCATAAGGGCGGCATCCACGTCTCGGCAATCCTCCGCGATTCGCGCACCTATGAGCACATCGCACCCGAACTGGTCGGGAACAAGCAGCGTGTGCTGGTGTCGGAGCTGGCCGGACAGAGCAACGTGCTCTCGAAGGCGCAGGAAATGGGCCTCAACCTTGACCCTAGCAGCGAACAGGCCCGCAAGGTGATCGACAAAATCAAGGACCTGGAGCATCAGGGCTACCAGTTCGAGGGCGCGGACGCCTCGCTGGAGCTTCTGCTGCGCGAAGCGACCGGCGAGATGAACGAGCTGTTCACGTTCGAATCGTTCAAAATGCTGGTGGAAAAATCAGCGGGCAAACCGGTCGTCTCCGAGGCATTCGTCAAATTGAAGGTTGGCGGCGAGACGCTGTATACGGCGGGCGAAGGCAACGGCCCTGTCAACGCGCTAGACAATGCGCTGCGCAAAGCGCTGCTGGCCCATTTTCCACAGCTTAAAGACATGCATCTCTCCGACTACAAGGTCCGTGTGCTGGACGAGAAAGATCAGACGGCCGCCAAGGTTCGCGTGCTGATCGAATCCAAGGACTATAGCGACACGTGGAGCACCGTCGGCATGTCCACCAACGTCATCGAAGCAAGCTGGGAAGCGCTGGTTGACAGTATGCGGTATGCGCTGCTGGGCCAGATTTCCCCGGAGAACACCGATCTGCTTGATGTCGGACAGCGGGGACTCGTCAATCACTAGTTGAATATTATGCCCCGTCTCATCGGCAGCGCCAATAAGCCGCTCCTTCGCTCGCAGCGAATGGAAGCGGCTTTTGTTATAGCTGGATATTTACCGATCAAGCAGCTTCAGCTTATCCTCCAGTTGCTCTGCCGTGATTCCTCCCAGGATCACTTCCTTAACAACGCCATCCCGTCCTATCAGCACATTTGTCGGAAAGACAGCCCCGTTGTATTTCTCGAAAATATCCCCTTTCATATCGTACATGACGGGAAAAGTTAGCTTGTACTTATCTGCAAATCGCTGCGCATTGGTTTTATTGTCATAGCTCGTCACATTGATGCCGTAAATATCGAGACGATCGCCCAGCGATGCTGCAATCCGGTTCAGCTCGGGAGCCTCCGCCTTGCAGGGATCGCACCAGGACGCCCAGAAATTGAGAAGCACCGCTTTATCCCGGACTCCATCTACCTTGTAGACGCTGCCGTCATCCCCAGTCGTGCTGAAAGAAGGTGCCCGGAATCCAGGCTCGGGTCTGTCTTCAGACGAAGGATCTGATGCCTCCCAAGCGGCGGCGAATACCGGAGCGCTGTTCGCTGCAATCGTCAGGTCCGCAGGTTGTGCCGATGCTCCCCCTCCGTTGTTTACGTACAGAATGGCTGTAACCCCTAGCAGGCTAATAGCCGTATTTCGAAAGATTGCCCTCTTCATCGCAGGTTTCCTTTGCTGGTGGAGTGATTTGGTTCTATTGTGCCCTACGAAAAGCGTGTTTTATACCGGGGATATAACGGAGATATGATACAATACAATCAGCTTGCGCGGACTACGGTTTACATCGAATTATCCCATAACAAAAAAAGGGATTTCGTCCAAGACGAAATCCAATGAAGAGAGAGGGGTGAACAATGACAGCATACCAGGGAACAGCTCCGACCATCAGGCTGAGGCCTTCCGTCTATCAAGCGCTGGGGAAGCACTTGGCATCCAATCTTCCGCACGAAGCGTGCGGCGTCCTGCTGGGTGCTGCCGCAGCGGGCGGCATGCGCATCGACACTTATGTGCCCATGCGCAACGTAGCGCCTGACCCGCTGCATGCATTCGTGCCGCATCCGGCTGACTGGGTGTCGGCGCTGTTCATGACGCCGCCTCCCGTAGGCCTGTTTCACTCCCATCCACGTTCCGCCCCACTCCCCTCTGCCGCCGATTACGCCGGTCTGCAAGGGTTAGAGGAGCATTTCGCGGTCTATTTGATTGGTGCGCCGGGGTCCGCCGCTGGCGAATTTATCCGACTCAATGGTTACGGAATTACCCGCACCCGGACCGGGCAAGGGTCCTTGAGCTTAGGTCTCGCTGAAGCGCAGCTTCAGCTTCTGCTCAAGTAAGCGTAAAGATCGCCAAGCGTCTCGACCTGCTTGCGGTTAGCGATCTCACGCAGATAAGAGACCCACAGCTCTGCTGTCATCTTGGAATCCTCAAGGGCATGATGCCGGCCGTGGATCGGAATTCCGTGAACCGCGAGCAGCTCGTCTAGCGTGTAATTACTGCGGTTCGGTTCAAGCCAGCGAGCCAGCATCATCGTGTCCAGCACGCGATGGGTCAGCTGAACCTTGGAGGTCTTCCAAAGTGCAGCGTTGAGAAAGGCTTTATCATGAGCGCTGGCGTGAGCGATCAGCACTCTTTTTTCCACAAAAGACATGAAACTATGAAGTCCGTCAATCAGCGAAGGAGCCTTGTCGCACATTTCATTCGTGATCCCGGTCAGTTCGGTGATGTTTGCCGGAATGGCCGTCTGGCAGTTAACCAGTGTGTAGAAGCATTCCTCTTCCTGAATCTCCTCACCAACGACCTTGATCGCGCCAATCGACAGAATCTCGTCGCCGTGCTGGCTGGAGAAGCCTGTCGTCTCAAGATCAAACACAACCGTCTCGAGCTCGGACAGCGGCGTGTGCAGAACTTCGGGACGGCGTTTCTCTCTCATTAGCGACCGAATGAACGCAAGCTGCTGGGCAGTCTGCTGTCCCGTCTCGCCGCCACGCATCGAAGCGAGCGCAGACGGCATCCCGCCATGTCTTAGGCTGTTCCAGAATCCGCCGCCTTTGTTCGGCTCCTTCATAGCTGTCTCCTTTCCGCCAGGCGGAGCTGCCGCTGCAGAATGCGGTGAATCCGCCGGACAAGAAGCAGGCTCTTCCTCAAATCGGACATCAACTGCCTGCTCTTCAATTCATTCTCCGATGCATAATCGCTGCCTGTCAGCAGCCCGTCTTGTTCCGTGAACGGAGTGCTCGACCGCATGCTAAGCGCCGTCAGAAACGCTTTATGGACGCCTTCCGGCAAATGATGATACTCGTCGCTTAACGATTTCAGCCGCTTCAGCGTCGAGGTCTCGCGTATCCCGTTCTGCAACGAAAAGTACCGGACTCCATTCACAAGCGGGATGTACAGACCGTATTTGACGTCAAAACCGCCTGCATTGTCCCCGAACCGCTCCGTAAGCACCTGTCCGAGCAAATTCAGCGTAGCCTTATGTCTGACGGTATTACGCAGAACCGCTGCCAGCAGCTTGTCGTTACTTTGAAACCCTTCATGAAAATAATCAAGCCAGGACTTCGACAGCTCCTGGTCACCGGCAATATGACGCATATCGGACGATATGATTAAATACCGGATCGGCTCCCACTCAAGCGTAGAACTCCATGATGCTAGCTGCTCCTTCCACTCCTGGAGCGTCTTGCACCACAGCGTTTCGGAGCACATGACTTTTCCTTCGCATTTCTCGTATCCGGCTTGTTCCAGCATAGCGGACAGCACAGATCCGAATTCCTCAAAATAAAGCTTCTTGGCTTCTTCCGGTTCCCCCTCGATAATCAGCCCGTTATCCTGATCGCTCCAAAGCGTTGATTCCTCCCGCCCGGCGCTGCCGAATACGATAAAGGAATAAGCGCAGGGAGGCGGGCCATAGCCCGCCTCAATCATCTGCGCCTCGGATAAGGTCACCGCTCGTCTTGCAACGGCGTCATGCATTGTGTTGACATGGACCATCCATTCCTCGATCGGGATAACATGAAGTTGATTCAGGAGAGCCTTCTGACAGGCAATCCGCCTTGTCTTTAGCTCCTGCGGCGAACCGGAGGCTGCGATGGACTGATATGCTGCATCATAGTCCCAATCGTCGATTTCCATCGGTGTCACTCGGTCCGCCCTCCTATGTTAAGCAAGTTAGAGTTTTTACTTTTTCTCGGAATCCGTGATCAGCTTCATTTGCTCAGGATATCCGTAAGTACCGTGTTCGCTGATGTCCAGACCCATCAGTTCTTCTTCTTCCGTTACACGCAGGCCGATAACCAGCTTGATGATGTACAGGCAGATGAAGGACATGACGGCAACGAATACGAAGGTACCGACAACACCGAGAACTTGCACACCCAACTGGTGAAGGCCGCCGCCATAGAACAGACCAGCTTTACCAACCAGAGCGTTAGCTTCGATAAGATCAGGATCTGCGAACAGACCAGTGGATACTGCACCCCACATACCAGCAATGCCGTGAACGGAGAAAGCATAGATCGGATCGTCAAGTCCAGCACGTTCCAGCCATTGTGCCGTCATGAAAGTGAATGCACCGGCGATCAGACCGATGATGATGGCAGCCCAAGGTTGAACGAATGCGCAGGCGCCGGTAATGGCAACCAGAGCGGCGAGTACGCCATTCAGCATAGCCGGAATGTCAGATTTGCCGAAGTACAGCCAGGAAGCGACAAGTGCTGCAAGACCGCCGGCCGCAGCCGCGATATTCGTTGTCAGAGCAACGTGGCCGAAGAAACCGCCCATAGGGGACAATGCGCTGCCGGGGTTGAAGCCGAACCAGCCAAACCAGAGAATGATTACACCAAGAACCGTCAATACTTGGTTATGACCCGGAATGATAACCGGCTTGCCTTCTTTGTTGAACTTGCCAAGGCGCGGTTTCAACAGGATCGTAGCGACTACCGCCGCTGTAGCACCTGTCAGATGGACGACAGTGGAACCTGCATAGTCCTGCATACCTTTTGTTGCCAGCCAGCCGCCGCCCCATACCCAGTGAGCAACAACCGGATAAATGATTACCGAGAACAGGATACCAAAGATAATGTATACACTCAGCTTCGCGCGTTCAGCCATACCGCCGGAGACGATGGCAAGGGAAACTGCCGCGAACGCCATCTGGAACAGGAATTTCACATTCATCGTTACGTCGGAGAAGCCCAATGCGTTCGCATAATGAGATGCTGCTGAATCACCGCCGTAGAAGAAGCCGGTAGTACCAATAATATTGTTGCCGTCACCGAAGCCGAATGCGAAGCCGATTGCCCAGAAGCACAAGCTTGCAATCGCCAGCGTCAGAACCGTCTTGCCGGCTACGTGACCAGCATTCTTCATGCGGACCGAACCGGCCTCAAGAAGGGCAAAACCTGCTTGCATAAAGAATACCAGAATGAACGCCAAGAATGTAAATGCCGTGTCCAGACCGATCTGTAGGTCTGCCGGCGCAGGAGCATCGGCCGCGAATGCGCTGACCGGATAAATCATTAATGTCAGCATCGCTAACACAAAACAAAGCCATTTTCTTTTCATGAATCCCCACTCCCCTATGTAATATATTCTAACAAAGCGTGAAACTCTTAATGTCATTATAAGCAATAGTCAGCAATGTTGACAAGACAATTTTTCACGAATCGGGAAATTAATTTTCCTGCCGTTTTCACGGCTACCAAATGGCAATATTCCATTCCGTACAGCATAAGTTAGTCCAAAGTGTAACGTTTGACTGTATGGTTTTGCGTTTGATATCATTATAAATGAATATATTCCCTTTCCTGCCCCGCTAGACTGGCTAGGGGTACTTTCATGAACTGAGGTGAACACTATGGGGATACGAAGCTTTACCGGATCGGCGAGTTAGCGAAGGCCGCGGGCTTGAGCGAACGAACCATCGATTATTACACCAAACTGGGACTTATCGATCCGCAAACGCGCAGCGAGAAGAACTATAGACTGTACAGCCATGAAACCGTAGTCCTATTGGAACGTATTAATGAATGGAAGCAGGACAAATACTCATTGGAGGAAATCCGGTCACTGATCGGCAAATGGAAGGCAGCCACCGCAGAAGCAGCAGTCTCCGGCAAGCTTGCTGAGCTGGAGGTACACATGCAGAAGCTTCAGCGAGAACTCAAGGAGCTCGAGCCGGCGCTAAGCCAGCTTAAGCCGAACCAGGCCAGACGGGCGCTAGCTCATCTCGTCCCGCAGGGACTTGCCTGCATTGAAGCCATCCGGATTATGATGACGCAGGGTCCTTCGATGTAACTACACAAAGTGGAGGAATATACGAATGATGGGATTTATGTATCTATTAATTATTGTCGCCTTTATTTTTTCACTATGGGCGCAGTTTAGAGTCAAAGGATCTTTCAACCGATGGTCTCAGGTGCCCAACCAGAACGGACTGACCGGCTATGAAGCCGCCAGAAGAATGCTGGACGTCAATGGACTCAGCGACATTCCGATCGAACCGGTACGTGGCACGCTCACTGACCACTATGACCCGATTCATCGTGTTGTCCGCCTTTCGGAGCCGGTCTATTACGAACGCTCCATCTCGGCTGTTTCCGTCGCCTGCCACGAGGTCGGCCACGCCATCCAACACAAGGTGCATTATCCGATGCTGGTGCTGCGCCACCGGATGTTTCCGGTAGTCAACTTCGCCTCCGGCGTTGCGCCGTTCATGCTGATCGCCGGCTTCCTGTTCAGTTCGCTGAACCTTATCGGCCTCGGTATCATCTTCTTCTCGGCGGCCGTTGCCTTCCAGCTTGTAACGCTTCCGGTCGAATTCAACGCCAGCAACCGGGCGCGCCAGGTCATGGTAGAGCAGGGCTTTATCCGCAATGAGGAAGAACGCGGCGTTGCCAAGGTGCTCAATGCAGCTGCACTGACCTATGTCGCCGCAGCGCTCGTATCCGTGCTTGAACTGCTTCGTCTGATTCTCGTCTACACAAGCAGCCGCGACTAACATACCGGACGAAACAACATTTAAACCAAACAATACCCCGGAAGGCTCTAGGAGCCGACCGGGGTATTGTTTTGTCTCATGCGGAAGTAGGTCAACAGAAACGCCCTGAACGAACGGGCCACCAATGGCAGCTTGCCGTCCGATCGATGGATAAGGCCGATTGTACGGGTCACTGCAGGCTCTATAACCCTGACCTGGGCCGGCTGCAGCGAACCCGTCTGGAACAACGCCATTTCGGGCAGCAGACTCACGCCCATGCCGGCCGCCACCAGTCCGCGTATCGTATCCGTCTCTCCTCCCTCGAAAGCGATCTGCGGCGTGAAACCGGCCTTCTGGCAAGCCTGCCACACGATCGGCCGAAGAGAGTAGCCCTGACTGAACAGCACGAACTGCTCTTCTTTCAGCTGCTCCAGGGAAATTACCTGCTCCTGGGCGAGCGGATGGTTTCGGGGCAGGATGGCGAACAGCTCCTCGGTCATCACCACATCTCCTACCAGTTGCTCATCGCTCTCCGGGCATGGAGAGGTGAACGCCAGATCGACCTCGCCTGACAGCACATCCTTGATTAACGAAGGGTATGTCCCCTGCTTGAACCGGAACTTCACATGGGGGTAATGCTTGCGGAACTCGGAGACGATCGCAGGAATGAGATGGGTCCCCAGACTATGAGGAAATCCGATCCGGATTTCCCCGCGCTCGGGATCCAGAAATTCATGGACTTCGGCCACCGACCGGTCCAGATCCTTCAGGATGGATTCCACCCTTTTGCAGAACAGCTGTCCCACCGGAGTCAGATACAGATTTCGTCCCTTCTGCATGAACAAGTCTACGCCAAGCTCCTCCTCAAGCAAGTGGATCTGGCGGCTGACTGCCGACTGCGCCACATGCAGCTCCTCCGCAGCCCGGGTGACGTGTTCTTTTTGAGCAACCTTCAGAAAATATTGCAGCTGTCTAAGCTCCATGTCGCACACCTCTCCCTTTCGCCATATCCAGCAGCCCTCTCCCGCCTTATTAACGGCTTCTTCGCGGTGAAGAGAGCCTGATGATTAGCCCGTACAGTATAAACCCGGCAATCAGCCCGCCGATATGCGCTTCCCAGCCTACATTCGGCGTGATAAACGAGGATATGATCCCGACCACCAGCAGCGAGTATAGCGTTTTGCGCGAATTCTCGTCCATCAGAGAGCGCTGAAACAGCGCAATGTACAGATATGCCCCATAGGCGGCAAAAATGGCTCCCGAGGCGCCTACGGACAGCGTAGGCTCGCTCATCGCACCACCCCATACGCCTGCGGCGGCCAAATTGCCGGCAATGCCTCCGAGCAGGTACAGCAGCGCATAGCGCCACCAGCCCATCAGGCGCTCCAGCGGAGGAATGAAGACCAGCAGCGCGAAGCAGTTGAACAGCAGATGCTCGAAACCGTTATGCAGAAAAATAGCCGCGATATATCGCCATGCCTCTCCCCGCTCCACTCCAAAATTGACAATGGCGCCGTAGCGAAGCAGCGTATCACTGTTGGTGGAACCGCCATTAAAGGTCAGCACCAGGAACATGATCAGATTTATGAGCAGAATGATGCTGGTTACGGGATAATATTTGAGATAGCTTCTCCAGTTCTCATAACGAATGAATATCATGGCGTCACCCTTCTCTTAGTCCGATCTGTCTTCCCCGTAATTTTATCCTCCGAGTTGGACAGGATCTCGTCAATATGATTATAATTTACTTTGGCAGGAACAATCCAATTTCCCAATTTCGAGGAGGAATTATCGTGACGCAGGAAAGAACAGGCATTGCCGCTTTTAAAGGAAGTCCCATCACGCTCGTGGGACCGGAGCTCCGTCCCGGCGATCAGGCTCCCGATTTTGTACTCAGCAAAAATCTGCTGGAAGATGCCACGCTGAAGGATTACAGCGGTAAAGTAAAGCTGATCAGCGTCGTCCCTTCCCTGGACACCGGCGTATGCGATGCGCAGACCCGGCGGTTCAACACTGAAGCAGCCGAGCTTGGCGATGAAGTAGTCATTCTTACGGTAAGCGCCGATCTTCCATTTGCCCAGGCACGCTGGTGCGGAGCGGCCGGCATCGACCGCGTCATCACGCTCTCCGATTATAAGGAGAATTCGTTCGGCACAGCTTACGGCGTACTGATCAAGGAATTCAAGCTGGATATGCGGTCCATCTTCGTGCTGGACAAGAACGATAAAATCGTCTATGTCGAGTATTTGGCCGAAATGTCCGAGCATCCGAACTACGAAGCCGCGATCAACGCGGTGAAAGCTCTCCTCTGAGAAGCCATTTAACAGGTCCATGTTAAAAATCATGTTTAAAAGCGGAAGAAGGCCAGGCCTTCCTCCGCTTTTGTTGTGGATTTAGAGCATCAGCCGGACGACGGATTACTTTTTCCAAAGAAGCGCATACAAAAGAATGCCGGAATCAGCCGGCCGTCGGTATTTCCTCAATCCAGCTTATGCTTGCCGAGTTTCTTGTCGAGAGAGTCGTAGAGCCGCATAATGACTCTGTAATTGGCGCCCAGGTCTCCAAGCGAACCGCGGGAAGCCGAATAGATGTCGACGGCGCATCGCGACGGAGAGGTGTTCAGAACCGATACGGTAATGTCGAGCGTGCGGCCGAAAGCCGTCTTCTTCTCCAGGATAATCTCCCCTACGGACTGAACCTCGTGAAGGACCTTGTAGCCAGGAATTTTCTTCAGAGTGGAGGAGACTTCCTCCCAACCTTTATCTTTGGTGAGGTTGTAATACCGCGTTTTGAGTGCAGGTTCTTTGGCACGGTCGCTCGTTCCTTCATGACTGCGGAACAAGCCGACCAAGGTTCTTTTTAGAGACAACTTACTTCCTCCTCATATCCCAAGTTCACTATTGTTAGTGTAACATTCTTACCTGCGGAATCAAAGGGATTCCGTCTCCATTCCTTCAAAAAACGTGATGTCAACGCGCGGATTCGGCAATATCGGACATAACGTCCACAAAGAAGCGCCCAGTCTTCGATCTGAAGAACTGGACGCTTCGTAATGTTTGGAAGGAAACCCGCCTATGCCGTCCGACTGCATTGTCTTCTGAACCTGCAATAGCAGGTGGGTGATCGCAGTTGCGGTTTTGAAGTCCCCATGTCATATAGACAGGGCCTTTCAGCTGCGCTTCATGTAGATCTCCCAAGACATTATCATTGGTTCAAAACAACGAGCAGCCAATAACGAACATCGCAGGATTTGTTCTTATTATATTGCGTTTTTACGAAAAAGTAAACCTTGTATGCGCTTTATTTTACACTAGACCTTCTGCATTATACTCTTGGACGATCCTCACCCTCTACATCCTTGTCGGGACGGGCTTTTTCTGTGTCATCCTCCGGTTCGCCGCCGTCCTCCCCTTCCGCGCTTTCTGCTTCAAGCGCTTCCGCTGCTTCTTCCTCTTCCCGCCGCTTCTTCTCTTCAGCCTGCAGCTGCAGCTTGTTGTACGTCGCGTAGAAGTTGAAGAAAGCGAACAACGCAATCAAAGACGGAATACCGACAAAGAAGAGAGCCGGATACTTCGTCCCGATGAAGGCGAGGACGACAGCTCCGATCAGTGTGCTGAACACCCGGATCGGACGGGCGATTGTCAGCAGAATCGAGTTGATCATCACCTGCTTGAAGGCCATCTGGTAATGCACGACGATCGAGAAGAAATTGAACATTGAAATCGTCATGATGATCATGAGCACCAGCATCAGAATACCGACGATTCTGAAATTGGGCATTCGGTTCATGTACACCGTTACGTCGACGTACATCACTACGAACATCAGCGTATAAATGACGCCTCCACCCATGCTCTTCTTGTAGTTCTCTTTATAGCCCGAGAAGAAGGTCTTGAACGTGCCGACATCCGTATTGCCCATTACCCATTTGCGCACAACCGTGAACAAAGCCGAGGTTGCGGGAAATACGGTAAACGGCGCCGACAGGGCAATCGCCCAGTTCATCGTGATCTGCTCGTCCGCCCCCCCTTGGCCGGAGGCCATCAAGATCAATTTCATTACCAGAAAAAAGATAAACGGAGATGAACATAACACCCACAGCACATTGCTGAACGCGATTCGGGATATCCATTCCGTAAGGCGGTACAGCCCGCCCATAGCTCCTTTAAACTCCACAATTCTTCCCCCTGTCTGATCACTACTGCATAATCTAACTATACCTTATTTAAAGGGACTATTTCCATAGCCCATGTTTCGCCGGATAGGCTACCATCTAGGCAGACCGTGTAATCCGGCCATATATTAGAACCGTAACCCCCATAAATCCGCTTTTGAAGGAGGATAATCTCATGACAGCACCCGCTGGATACTATGGCTTCACATCGACCGGCACGATCTTGGTTCTGTTCATTCTTCTGGTAATTGTCAGCCGCACGTTCTTCATCTAGGACCATTCCCGCAGCTAATCAAACATAAGGTTTCCAAGTAAAAAAAGACGGTACGCTGAATTGCGCACCGTCTTTTGCTTCGTAATGAACGCTTCCGCTAAGGCAGCGGAACCCGTTCTTTAGATATCGTAAGAGTCCTCACGCTTCGGCGCGCGGCGTTCTCCGCCCTCCGGACGCTGGAATTTGTTGCGGTCGCCGCTTCCCCGGTAGCTCGAGCCTTCGCGGCTTCCGCCTTCACGGTTGCCCTTGTAACCGCCGCTGCTGTATCCGCCGCGGTTCCCGCCATCACGGCTGCCGCTATCACGGTTGCCGCCTTCACGGTTGCCACCGCGATATCCGCCGCTGCCGCTGCCGTATCCGCCGCGTCCGCTATAGCCGCCATTCGGCTTGCGGCCGCTGCGCAGATCATGCTTGCCTCCGCGACGCTTCACGCGGATCGGTTCTTCCGGAGTCAGTTGGATCTCCGAGTCCTTCTTCTCACCGGTCAGCAGCTTCATGGCTGCGGACAGCAGCTGAACGGAGTCGTACTGCTCCAGCAGCTGGATGGCGATGCCTTTGTATTCATTCAGCTCGGCATTCTCCAACGTATCCATCAGACGCTCGGCTGTGACGCGCTGCTTGCCTTCGATCGCTTCAGCCATCGTAGGCAGTGGCTTACGGGTAATCCGGTGACGGGTTACCCGTTCGATCAGACGAAGATGGTCGATTTCGCGAGGAGTCACGAACGACCAGGCGGTGCCTTCTTTGCCTGCGCGGCCCGTACGGCCGATCCGGTGAACGTAGCTCTCCGGATCCTGCGGCAGGTCGAAGTTGATAACATGTGTTACGCCGGACACGTCCAGACCGCGTGCTGCAACGTCAGTCGCTACAAGCACGTCGATGCTGCCGTCGCGGAATTTGCGCATAACGGCGTCGCGCTGATTCTGCGACAGGTCGCCATGAAGACCGTCGGCAGAGTAGCCGCGCTTCTGCAGAGCTTCGGACAGCTCGTCAACCCGGCGCTTCGTGCGTCCGAATACGATTGCCAGTTCAGGCGATTCCATGTCGATCAGACGGCTGAGCGCTTCGAACTTCTGGCGCTCCGGAACTTCTACATACGCCTGGTCGATCAGCGGCGCGCTGACCTGCTTCGGAATTACGGAGACATGCTCCGGATTCTTCAGGAACTGCTGGGCAAGACGCTGGATGTTCGGCGGCATTGTGGCCGAGAACAGCATCGTCTGGCGCTCTTCCGGAACTAGCTTCAGGATGGACTGGATGTCTTCCATGAAGCCCATATCCAGCATTTCGTCCGCTTCGTCAAGTACAACGGTCTTCACGTCATCAAGACGGATCGTTTTGCGGTTAATGTGGTCAAGTAGACGTCCCGGTGTACCGATGATGATCTGCGGTTTCTTCTTCAGTCCGCGGATTTGTCGGCCGATGTCTTGTCCGCCGTAGATCGGCAGGGAACGGATACCCTTGAAACGGCTCAGCTTGCCGATTTCTTCCGCCACCTGAATAGCCAGCTCACGGGTCGGGGTCATAATGAGAGCCACGATTTTTTCTTCCTCGCGGGCGATTTTAGAGATAAGAGGGATACCAAAAGCGGCCGTCTTGCCTGTACCGGTCTGAGCTTGTCCAATCAGGTCGCTTCCGGTGAGAGCGATCGGGATGGACTGGGATTGAATCGGGGTTGCCTCCTCAAATCCAAGCTCTGTAATAGCTTGCAACACCTTCGGTTCCAAGTCGAATTCTGCGAATGTTTTCAAATTATCCATGCTCCTTCTATATAGTGGACATTCCACATACTTGTCTGTATTCTTAAGTAGCGGCAATCGTTTATAGACTGTCCAATCTTGTCGGAAACTCTGCATAGTTTCGCGTTAAGGGGGCGGCTAACCGCCCAATCATCGGGTGCTTCAATAAGTCCGAGTCCGCTCGCGGCTTATATATCGAAACAATGCAAAATGTTCATTGTAACGCTCTACTCAAGAATATCCTATACATTATATCACAACAATAAAGAGGAAAGCCAGTGTGTTCCTTTCAATGATTTTTGCATGTTTTACATTTTTGTTTACATCTATATACGGAAGGTGAATTCTGCTTGCCAAGATACCTCTTAAGCCTTCTTGCCGTTGTATTCGGCTCTGCGTTGATCGCGGCCGGCTTCAATCTGTTCCTCATTCCGGTGCGCCTGCTCAGCGGCGGCGTATCCGGTCTGGCCATGCTGGCCAGCTATTTCACACCCTTAAGCGTCAGCCTGCTCTACCTGCTTCTCAACATTCCGCTGCTCCTCGCAGGCTGGTTCCAGCTCGGGCGGCGGTTCATCACACTGAGCATAGCCTCCGTCACCGCAGCAACTTGGCTGATTGAGCTGATCCCGGTCAAGCCGCTGGTTTCGGATACACTGCTCGCCTCCGTATTCGGCGGTGTTCTCGTCGGGATCGGAAGCGGCATTTCGTTTCGGGCCGGCGGTTCGTCCGGAGGATTCGATATTCTGGGCTCGATCATCAGCCGGCGCCGGGACTTCCCGATCGGAAGCGTGCTCGTATCGCTTAATGCGCTAGTCATTCTGGCGGCGGGCTATCTGGAGAACAACTGGAATATCGCGCTGGCTTCCATGCTGTCCATGTATGTAACCGGACGCGTGGTTGATTTTATTCACATCAGCCACATCAAGGTGACGGTATTTATCGTGACGAACCGAACCGATGAAATGCTCCAGGAGCTGCTCGCCCTTCAGCGGGGTGTCACGAAGATCCGGACCGAGGGCGCGTACTCGCATACGGAGAAGGACATGCTGATGACCGTAACGACCCGCTACGAGCTGGCCGAGCTGAAGCGGATCGTCAAGAAGAGCGATCCTCAAGCCTTTGTCAATATTGTTGAAACCGTCGGCGTTATGGGTTCTTTCCGCAAAGGATGAAGCTTAATGGATGCACTTGATTAAAAATTGTGATATATTAATACTGTTCAGACGCAATACAATAATCATGAAGATTCTGCTTTGCCCTCTATTCCAGGCACTTGTCGTTTTTCTGGGTGAAACCTGAATGCAAGTTCAGCAACATTCGAAAAAGGAAAGGGTGATTACTGTGGAAATGGAAACGGTAAAACTGTCAGCAATCGTCATGAAGTGGTATCCGGATATGATGCCGTTTCTCAAGCAGGACGAACTCGATTCCATGATCGTTCTGCGGGATGGGCTAAGCATCTTGGACCCTGCTGATGCGATGGACATCATTCAGTACAGCATTTGCGAGCATCAGGATTCTGCTTATCTTCATTAAAAGTAACAGCAAGCAGTATGAGCTTTAGGTTGCCGCCTTGACCGGCTGAAGAACCGGTTAGGCGGCTTTTACTTTGTCAGGGACATTTTTCCATCCGAGATATTTAAGTAAGTAGCGTTTATCCTCCCTCAACCGGGTTTAAAGAACACAATGGACTGATAAATGGGACGGTCTTCAGGAGCCTTGCAGAATCGACATTATTTTCTGCTTTTTTGATGACAAAGTTGTTCTTTAAAAAGGAAACCGTTCTTATATAATTTAATCAACGTACATAAAAGGAGAGAGAACGAATGAACATCACATGGGCTATATTGATGGTGGCCCTGGGGGGTGTCGGTGTGCAGCATCCGGCTCATGACGCGGAAGTTGCATCCGTACTAAAGTCCGCCACCAATACAGCCGTTGCCGTCAGCCAGACTGTAACTCCGGAGGCTTCGGCTTCAGCAGCCGGCACAGCAATCGCCGCTGGAAGCGCTACTTCCGCTCCCTCAGCTTCGCCTGCTGCATCACCGGACGCTGGCTCCGCCGCACCGCTTCCCGATCCCCAGCCCGACGCACCCAAGGTCAAGGGCATTTACGTAACAGCCTACAGCGCGGGCGGATCGAGGATGGATACACTGATGGACCTGATCGACAAGACGGAACTCAACGCCATGGTTATTGATATCAAGGATGACGCCGGATATATCACGTACAAGACGGATAATGCAGAACTGCAGAAGCTGGGCAAGCCGCAGCCCTTCATCGGCGATATCAACAAGCTGATGGAACGGCTCAAGAAGCATGATGTATACCCGATCGCCCGGATTGTGGTGTTCAAGGACACCGTGCTGGCGAAGAAGAATCCCGAATTGTCCTTCGTCAAGAGCGACGGCTCCGTCTGGAGCAACAGCAAGGGAGACAGCTTCGTCAATCCATATAATGAAACGGTATGGAAATACAATGTCGATATCGCGAAGGAAGCAGTCAAGTTGGGCTTCAAGGAAATCCAGTTCGATTATGTCCGGTTCCCGGAAGGCTTCGAGAAGCGGGCCGATTCGCTGAAATATACGAAGGTCCCGGGCAAGAGCCGGGTGGATATCGTAGGCGACTTCGTGAAATATGCCAAGCAGGAGCTGAATCCGCTCGGTGTGAGAGTATCGGTTGATATCTTTGGCTATGCCGCTTCGGTACCTGCCGCGGAAGGCATCGGCCAGGACTTTGTGAAGATCTCCAAGAACGTCGATGTCATCAGTCCGATGGTCTATCCGAGCCATTATACGACAGGCTGGTTCAATGTGAAGGATCCGGATAAGAATCCTTACGCGACGATCAAAGGCTCCATGGTGGACACCCACAAGAAGCTGGACCCGCTTGGCAGCTATAAACCGACGATCAGGCCATGGATTCAGGACTTCACCGCCAGTTGGCTTGGCAGTGGCCACTATGTCAAATACGGCAAGCAGCAGGTTGAGGATCAGATCCGCGCCCTGAAGGAAGAGAATGTTGACGAATTCCTGCTCTGGAATGCAAATAACCGGTATAGCGCCGGTGTCGATTACGAAAAATAAAGCTTACCGCTCTTTATCCCAAGCTTATCCTTTCATTCACAGGATTTGACCCGGAACCCGGCGACGCAGCCGGGTTCTTTGCTGGGTAATCCGCAAATCTCTTAGATAACGAGGCATAATTTATGAAATCCGCATCATCTTTGTCGCAAAAAATCATCCAGTTTCTGCATATTTTCTTTCCAATCTTCGTCAGCCAAATTGCGCTGTCAGCGATTACGTTCTTCGATACGAATATGTCGGGACGCTTCGGCACCGCCGATCTGGCGGGTGTCGCCATCGGCACAAGCCTGTGGGTCCCCGTTCAGACAGGTCTGAACGGGATTCTGATCGGTCTGACGCCGATCGTCTCCCAGCTGCTCGGCAAAAACCGCGAAAGCGATGTAGCCCCCAAAGTCATGCAAGGCATCTGGCTGTCACTTGCTGTATCGGTGATTGTGCTGGTAGGAGGAGCGCTTGCGCTCAGACCGGTTCTGGACTTCATGAATCTGGAGCCGGATGTACGCAGCATCGCTTTCCGCTTTCTTACAGCCATCTCTTTCGGAGTTGTACCGCTGTTCGCCTATACCGTTCTGCGCAGCTTCATTGACGCCACCGGGCAGACCCGTGTGTCCATGTTCATTACGCTGATCGCCCTGCCTGTCAACGTTGGTCTGAACGCCCTGTTGATCTTCGGCTATTGGGGCTTTCCACAGCTTGGCGGGGTCGGAGCCGGTATCGCTTCGGCTATCACTTACTGGGTGATCTTCGCCGTGGCGCTGCTGTTCGTATACTGGGCGGAGCCTTTCAAGAGCCTGCAGGTGCTGCGCCGCTTCCATGTTCCTTCCCTCTCGGCATTCAAGGAGCAGTTGAAGATCGGCGTGCCTATCGGCTTCTCCATCTTCTTCGAGACGGCCGTCTTCTCCGCGGTTACCCTGCTCATGAGCCGGTTCGATACGGTGACGATCGCCGCCCACCAGGCCGCGATCAATTTCGCATCGACCCTGTATATGATTCCGCTCAGCATCTGCATGAGCCTGACAATACTGGTCGGCTTCGAAGCTGGCTCCGGAAGATTGAAGGACGCCCGTCAATACGGCGTTCTCGGGATCGGCTGCGCTGCCGCCATGTCCCTTGTGACAGCTCTCGTGCTGTTATTCGCCGGAAAGCATGTGGCCGGTTTATATTCAACCGATCCCAAGGTGATCTCCCTGATCAAGCAATTTCTGATCTATGCGATCTTCTTCCAGATTTCGGACGCCATCGCCACCCCGACCCAGGGCGTTCTGCGCGGTTATAAAGACGTGAATCCGGCCTTCATCATCTGCTTCGTAGCCTACTGGATTCTCGGGCTTCCGATCGGCTATGTGCTGGCCGAGCATACTTCAATGGGCGCTTTCGGCTACTGGATCGGCCTGATCACCGGACTCGCCATCGGCGCCGTATTGCTGCTTGGACGCTTGGTGAGGGTACAGCGGCGCTTCGCCTCGGAGTACACAACGGTGTCAGCAGCCAGACAGGTATAACCCCCTGCTTGCTCCTGGCTTCATAAGGGTTCGAACGAAAAAAGGGCCTGTCCGGGCACCCAAGGTGACGGACAGGTCCTTCCTGTTCAGATCCGAAGATATTCTTATTGAGAAAGACGGGAGGCCAGGTTGTACAGCTCTACATTGAAATCCTTCTTCGTGTTCACGACCTTATCGATATCCGTAAGAACAAGCTCGCCCTTGATCATGCCGCAGGCTTTGCCGGATTCTCCTTCGATCAGCTTGCGGACAGCGAAATCGGCAAGACGGCTCGCCAGGTTGCGGTCGGCCGGAGTCGGACTGCCGCCGCGCTGGATATGGCCCAGCACCGTAACGCGGGCGTCGATGGAAGCATGGCGTTCCTTGAGCGCCTGAGCGATATCTTCCCCTTTGCCTACGCCTTCGGCTACGATAACGATACTGTGGCGCTTGCCTTTGGCAAAGTTATCCTTCATCCGGTCGGCCACTTCATCCAAATCGAATGGCATTTCCGGCACCAGAATTGTCTCGGCTCCCGAAGCCAGTCCCGCGTGGAGAGCAATGTCGCCGCAATGGCGTCCCATTACTTCGACAACGGAAGAGCGTTCATGAGAGGACATGGTGTCGCGCAGTTTGTTGATGGCGTCAACTACAATGCTGACAGCCGTGTCGAAACCGATGGTGTAGTCGGTGAACGAGATATCATTGTCGATAGTGCCCGGCAGACCCATGGTCTTGATGCCGAGCTTGCTCAATTTGTTGGCGCCGTTATAAGAACCATCGCCTCCGATAACAACGAGTCCGTCGATTCCGTACTCGCGCAAGATTTCGGCGCCTTTCTCCTGGCCTTCCGGCTTCAGGAATTCCAGACATCGCGCGGACTGCAGAATAGTGCCCCCGCGCTGAATGATGTCACCAACGCTGCGGATATCCATCGGGAAAATATCCCGGTTCAGAAGCCCCTGATACCCCCGCTGAATGCCGTACACTTCAACCCCGAAGAAAAGGGCGCTGCGCACAACGGCGCGAACGGCGGCATTCATGCCCTGCGAGTCTCCGCCGCTGGTCAAAACTGCGATTTTTTTTACTTCTGCCATACGAATGATTTCCTCCTTAAAATGCTAATACAAATGCTTGCGAATCCAGCGGCTGTTCGCGAAGAAGAAGAGCCGGGTCAGCGGGCTTCTCTTCATCAGCTTCTTGGATACAGTGCGAACCTCCCGTTGTTCGCTTACTTTCGGATCGGATAGATACAATGCCAGCAGCCCCTCAATGACCATGCGGTGCAGGGGCGTGTCAGGAATGTTCCGGACATCTTTACGAGCCCACTCCACTATGGAAGCAATCCGATTCAGCATGGTTTCCGTACTGTCGTAGTAGTTGCAAAAATTCAGATCTCCGCCAGCGCGGTCCTCATCCTGGTCGATCAAATAATCCAGCATAATATGCAGGCAGCACAAATGCGGGAAATAGCCGGCCCGGATCTGGGAAGCGTCCTCCTTCTTTAGTCTAGGATCGCAGGAAGCCAAGAACAGCATGAAGACGCCCAGCGTCGAGCCTGTCGCCGCCGCAAATTCGTTCCAATATAAATGCGGTGCCCGGCCTCGCTTCTCCTCCCACCATTTCTGAAGTGCGGATTCCCTTAAATCCGGACGAA
Organism: Paenibacillus stellifer; assembly: GCF_000758685.1. Classification (NCBI taxonomy): domain Bacteria; kingdom Bacillati; phylum Bacillota; class Bacilli; order Caryophanales; family Paenibacillaceae; genus Paenibacillus; species Paenibacillus stellifer. The sequence goes on along the minus strand of NZ_CP009286.1, from coordinate 2,324,190 downwards.
TATGCTTATATACCTGCAGATCGGTATACAGTTCGGCCAAATCATAAATCTCCTGGGCCGCAGAAGCATAACCGGGAAGCTTATCAATCATATCCTGGCAGTTGCGGACCAGACGGTGCAGGTAACCGCCGTCGTCTTGTTCGGCGCGAAGCGCGTAATAATTAACGGGCTCGGCTCCAGGAGTTACGGCGTCCAGCATCGACCGGTGCAGCAGCCGGAAATCCTCAGGGTCCATGGATGTGCTTCGGTCGCACAGGTTGTCCAGGTAATCGCTGATCGTCTGGTACGACACAATTAGCGAAATGAGGATATGTCTCATGGGCAGATTGCCCACTGCATACACGCCTCCGCCCTGACAATGAAACTTCTTCGTCTCGATACTTGCAAGCGCTTGTCTTCGAAGCTCGGGATCGGGAATCCCTTCCGCATCTTTGCGCCAGAGATTCAGGCAGTTCTCCACCTCAGGCAGGACGTATTTGTAGACTCTGCTCATTAACCCAATCGGGCCGCGCGGGCTTGAGGGACGGCCTTGCTCAAATTCACTCAATGACGGTGCCTCCACATTGTTGTCTCCTTATCCAAATCATAATCATTATAATATGACTCAAACGTTAGTACAAACAACAAAATCACTTTTGAAAGCACCCTGCAAAATCAAAGATAATGGAAAGCGCCTCCCCTAATCCAAAGTACTTTATGTTATACTAACCGTATTTCATTCCAGGGAGTGCAATTTACATGAATTTTACTACGTGTTTACACAACAGGCGAATTTCGGGAAGGTGTATGTAATGGAACACCAAAACGGAGCCTTCGCCGACCAGAACTGGCTGCGGATCTTCATGTTCGCCATTTACGGGATTGGTGTGCTCGCACTATCCTATTTCCCGCTCTTCTACAGTCATCTTGGCTTCAGCAGTACGCAGGTCGGACTACTGTACTCCACCGGTCCGATGATCTCCATCTTGTCCAATCTCTTCTGGAGCATGCTGAGCGACCGGCTGGGAACTGTCCGCAAGATCATGTTCATTCTGCTGGCGGGTCAGCTTGTTACGGCGCTGCTCCTTTCACAAGCAAGAGAATTCCCACTCGTTATGGTTATCCTTTCCTGTTTTTATTTTTTCTATTACCCCCTCTATCCGCTCGCGGATACGATGGCCATCCAGACTGCAGAACGACGCGGCCGCAATTTCATTACCATTCGTCTCTTCGGTTCTTTTGGATACGCATTTTTCGCGTTGTCCATGGGCTACCTGCTGCTCGCACTAGGCATATCCTGGAGCATAGCGCTGTGCTCGATCATAATAACTATATCTCTGTGTGTCGCCTTTCTGCTGCGAGATGCCGGACCAAAGCGTTCTCGGAGAATAGCAGACGAAGCAGGCAGCACCCCGGACGCTGCGAAGGGGCTGCGGGCTATTTTGCTTAACAGGGAAGTTATATGGTTCTTCGGATGCGTCTTTGTGCTCGCGCTCAGCTATCGCATGAACGACGCCTTTCTGACAGTGAGCATGAAGCGCCTGGGCGCGGGAGAAGAATTGATCGGCTGGGCACTGCTTGCATCCGCCCTGTCCGAGATACCAGTGCTGTTTCTGCTCGGCAAATACGGCGACAAATTCAAGGAAGTCCCTCTGCTCGCTTTGGCATGCCTGATGTTCGGCGTCAGATTTCTGCTGATCTCATCCGTAGAGCAGCCTGTCTACATTATTTTTATTCAGCTTATGCACAGCGTCACCTTCGGCATCTTCTATGTAACCTCTGTCCGCTACATTACACGCCTGATCCCGGATCATCTGCGCGCAACCGGGATGGCTGTCTATACGGTTATGTGGTCCAGTTTATCGGGGCTGTTAAGCGGAGCTTTCGGCGGGGTGGTTTATCAGCAATGGGGAATGACCGCATTTTACCGCGTAGCCACTCTGCTAGCGGTGATCGCCGCCGCAGGGTTCATGGCCCGGCGCTGGCTGGCGGGTCCGACAGCCTTAACGGCTGAAGTGGTGACGCCCTTTGCCGAAGGCCTTCCTGAGTCCTCCGAACAGTTCGAAGCTTCTCACCAGGAGAAAGTTACGCTATAATAGTCTTAAGCATCAGGTATTAGTACCTGGTAACAACCTCGGAAGGAGCATCCGGTCATGACCTTTGAAGAATTCAGGCAGCTTGCCGTATCGCGCCGCAGCATCCGTGATTTCAGCGATGACGATGTCCTGCTGGAAGATGTCCGGGATATTATCGATTGCGCAAGGTATGCGCCGAGCGATACCAATTCGCAGACCTGGGAGTTCATTGCGGTTCTGAACCGCGACAAGATTAAAGCTATCGAAGCCTTTACCTGGGAGCGGCTTCGTGAAATCGCAGCTTCTGCGGAGGAACGCGGCTTGGCCCGGGAAGCGAAGCTGATGGTCAAATCCTTCGGCCCCTATGCAACAGCATTCGGCAGCGCTCCGGCTCTGATCGTCTGCCTGGCTACCCCTTATACATCAAAGTTCCGCGAACGGATCTTCGATCCGCTGGAATTCGGATCTCCGGACATTTGGGCGGAGGAAGGCATCAAGAGCAGCAGCCTTGCGGTCCAGAATCTGATGCTCGCCGCCCACGCCAAAGGATTGGCCACCTGTCCGATGACAGGGCCTGTACTGCTCGCTGAATCCGATCTTCGGGACTATCTCGACATCCCGGAGAGCCGGCAGATCAATATGGTCGTAGCGCTCGGACATCCTGCCGTTCATCCCAAAGCTGTTGCCCGCAAAGAAATCGACGAGATCCTGACTGTGATTCAATAAGCGACGGTACTTGGCGGCACCATAACAAACTAAGGCCCCAATCCTCTTCAATCAAAAGGATTGGGGATTTTACTCAATTAAACAAACAAAAGACACAGTTCCTGGGAACTGTGTCTCGAGCGTACGTTGCGAGATAACGCCTTGTTCAGAAGCCTATTCAATCAAGTATATTCAGAGCGAAGGTATTACCCCTTCGGCTTTGGCTTACAGTTTGATTACGTTAGCTGCTTGCGGTCCGCGGTTGCCTTCCGTGATTTCGAACTCAACGGATTGGCCTTCTTCCAAAGTCTTGAAGCCGTCTCCCTGGATTGCGGAGAAATGTACGAATACGTCTTCGCCGCCTTCTACTTGGATGAAGCCATAGCCTTTTTCTGCATTAAACCATTTAACTGTACCTTTCAAGTGAACAACCTCCTAAAAATACCGCCATATATGGCGAATATCTACATTATACTTCAACCTTTCAGGTAAAGCAATCCATTGGCGGGAGGCGCGGTGAATTTATTTGCTTTTCCCTTCTCGGGTGCGTTATCATTTACCCAAAACCAAATATCGCCAGGGTGGGACTGCTATGATCAAAAAACATGAAATCTACAAAACGGACAAATGGAACATGATGACGGTGGAAGTCCAGGGACGTTACATTATCCTCCGTGAAATTTCGGACCAGTGGGGCGAAGAAACGCATACCTTCATGAGCCGGCCGGCGATGATGCAGTGGGTGCACAACCGGTTCAACAAAGAATCCTATAAAGATAATGAAGAAGAATACACCCGCATTATCGCGGCATTCAAGCAGGTGTAAGAATGAACGGCGAAAGTCTGGCTATTTATATCGTCGCCGTCCTTTGTCTTGGCGCTGTGCTCATTTTGACCAAAGACCGTCTGGATCCTAAATGGAGACGGATTTTGGCACTTATAAGTGTAATTATGATTGCGCTGGCTTTTGTCTTTGTCATCGTCGCCTTTCTGGCGGGTTGATCCCGCCGGCGGCCCGGCCTTGCCAATGACTGCTTATACCGATTCATAACCGGCGGACTGCAGGGAATACTAGGAGGACCAATAGAAACGGGAGGCCGCCAGTATGTCCTTCGCCGCCAAATCTTGTACCATTCTGCTTGCGCTCTCGCTGCTGCCGGGGAATATCACCCCTGCCTTTGCCAGACCGCAGTCCGCGCAGAACTCATCCCACCATTTAAGGAGGATTCCCATGGAACAATTATTGAAGAGAAGTGAAGTGCCCGCAGAGAACCGCTGGAAGCTGGAAGATATGTTCGCGAACCAGCAGGAGTGGGACCGGACTTATGATGAGACCAAGAAGCTGATCGAGGAAGCCTCCAAATTCCAGGGCAAGTTGACCGATGCAGCCGCCCTTAAGGAATGTTTCGAGCTGGACGACGAGCTCTCCCTCAAGACCGAACGCCTCTATGTGTACGCGCATATGCGCCAGGATGAAGATACGGCCGATCCTGTCTATCAGGCGCTGTCCCAGAAAGCGAAGAAGCTCAGCGTTGATGCGGGCGAAGCCCTCTCCTATGTAACGCCGGAAATTCTGGCCCTGCCGGTCGAGAAGCTTGATCAGTTTATCGCGGACCCTTCCCTGTCGGATTACACTTTTACGCTGACCGAAATGAAGCGGCAAAAGGCGCATATCCTGTCCAAAGCGGAGGAAGCGCTGCTCGCGCAGGTCGGTACGCTGTCACAGGCGCCGCAAAATATTTTTGGCATGCTGAACAACGCCGATCTCAAGTTCCCCAAGATTAAGGACGAGGACGGCAAGGAAGTGGAGCTGACCCACGGCAGCTATATCAAATTCCTGGAGAGCCCGGACCGTGAAGTGCGCCGCAGCGCATTTAAAGCGGTGTACGACACTTATGCCAAGCAGAAGAACACCATCGCCGCCACGCTCAGCGCGAATGTCAACAAGAACGTCTTCTACTCGCGGGTGCGCAAATACCCGTCCGTTCTGGAGATGTCCCTGTTCGGCGACAACATTTCCAAAGAGGTATACACGAACCTCATCGACACGATTCATGAGAGCCTGCCGCTGATGCACCGCTACATGAAGCTGCGCCAGAAGCTTCTCGGCGTCGACGAGCTGCATATGTACGATCTGTTCGCGCCGCTGGTGGACGAATACAAGCTGGACATTCCTTTTGAAGAAGCCAAGAAAATTACGAAGGAAGGCCTGAAGCCGCTCGGCGAGGACTATCTCAAGACGCTGCAGGAAGGCTATGACAAGGGTTGGATCGACGTGTATGAGAACGAGAACAAGCGTACCGGCGCGTATAGCTGGGGAGCCTATGGCACACATCCGTACGTGCTGCTCAACCATAACGACAACCTGAACAGCATGTTCACGCTGGCGCATGAAATGGGTCACGCGCTCCACTCTTATTATTCGGACACTACGCTGAAATACCGTGACGCGCAGTATACAATTTTCCTGGCAGAGGTGGCCTCGACTACGAACGAAGCGCTGCTGATGCACTATCTGCTGGAGAAATCGACCGACAAGAAGGAGAAAATGTATCTGCTCACCTACTATGCCGATCAATTCCGCACGACGGTGTTCCGCCAGACCATGTTCGCCGAGTTCGAGAAAATCGTGCATGAACGCGCCGAGAAGGGTGAATCGCTCACGCCGCAGGATCTGTCGGCCATCTATTACAAGCTGAACGAGCAGTACTACGGCAAGGACATGGTCGTGGATAAAGACATCGAGATGGAATGGGCCCGTATCCCCCATTTCTACAACAGCTTCTATGTCTACAAATATGCGACGGGCTTCTCCGCGGCTACCAGCTTCTCGAAGCAGATTCTGGAGGAAGGCAAGCCGGCGGTCGACCGCTACTTAGGCTTCCTGAAGAGCGGCGGCAGCGACTACTCGATCAATATTTTGAAAAAAGCGGGCGTCGACATGTCGTCTCCGGAACCGATCCGCGAGGCAATGAGCGTCTTCGAGAATGTAATCGAGCAGATGGAAGAGCTGACCAAGTAATACTGTCGTCCGGCCGGGTTCGCCCGGACCGGCGTCATGATCGCGTCCCTTACCCCGGATTGGGGTAAGGGTTTTAAGAATGGGCTTTTTCCAGGATAGTGCCTGCGAGAATGCCGCCCTCAAGGAGGTTCGTATATGAGAAATCAATGGTCCATTATTTTGGGTCTGGTCTTCGCCCTGCTGGTTGCACTCTTTGCCGTGATTAATGTCGATCCCGTGCAGGTCAATTTCGGCTTCAGCCTGATCTCAATCCCGCTAATTCTCGTTATCCTCGGCTGTGCTCTAATCGGTGCCATTATCGCCGGTTTCTATGGAATCTTCAGGGGGTACAAGCAGCAGCGGAGGATTAAAACCCTCACTGCCGAGCTTACGGAAGCACAGGGAAGAATTGCCGTATTGGAGACGGCACATCCGGCTCCTTCCGAGATGCCGCCGGCAGAGGGATTCGCCCCGGATGCCAAGACCACCTACAACTGACGCAATAGATGATTTCATCCCAGATCCAGATTGGAGGCTGTTATTGTGCCTGTATTAACGATTCAACCCAATGAAACCTATATGCTCTCGCTTCTCAAGAAGCTGCTGGAAACGCCGAGCCCGACCGGCTACACCCATACGATTCTGAAGCTGTTGGCCGAAGAAGCTGCCGCGCTAGGCGCCGCCTTGTCCTGGAATGAAAAAGGCGGCCTGATCCTGAGCGTAGACGGGCTTGACCCATCCCGGACCATCGGACTGAGCGCCCATGTCGATACGCTCGGGGCAATGGTCCGTTCAATCCGTTCGGACGGCACGCTCCGACTGACCTCGGTAGGAGGGTTCACGATGTACAGCATTGAGAACGAGTACTGTCAGATCCACACTCGGAGCGGCTTGACCTACACGGGAACCATCCTCTCCACTCGTCCTTCCGCCCATGCCTATCCCGCCGAAGCAAGGGACATCAAGCGGGCGGAAGAGAATATGATGGTCCGCATCGACGAAATCGTAACGAGCAAGGACGATGTGCTGAAGCTCGGCATCGGACATGGGGATTTCGTGTCGTTCGAAGCGCGGCCGGTCTTTACCCCCAGCGGCTTCATCAAGTCCCGCCATCTAGACGACAAAGCCAGCGTAGCGGCGCTGTTCGGCCTGCTGGAGAGCATCAAGCGGGAGGGCTGGAAGCCGCTGCATAATCTGAAGCTGCTCATCTCGAATTACGAGGAAGTCGGGCACGGCGCCTCCTGGATACCCGGCGAAATCAGCGAGCTGATCGCCGTCGATATGGGCGTTCTCGGCGACGACCTGAACTGCAAGGAGACGGACGTCTCGATCTGTGCCAAGGATTCCTCGGGCCCGTACGATTACGTCATGACGGGCAAGCTTATCGACCTGGCTCACGGTCTCGGCATCGCCCATGCGGTGGACATCTACCCGCATTACGGGTCTGATGCTTCCGCCGCTCTGCGCGCCGGAGCGAACATCCGGGCCGCGCTGATTGGCCCTGGCGTCCATGCCTCCCACTCCATGGAGCGGACGCATAAGCAGGCCGTGCTCAATACGGCCAAGCTGCTCGCCGCCTACGTGGGAGCGAACTAAATCATGCCAAACAGCCCGGCCTGCTCGCAGCGGCCGGGCTGTTTTTTGTCACAAACCCCTTAATCTCTTCAATCTCCCAAATCCCAGCGGTCACCGGGGAAAATCTGCTCCAGATGATGCTTCAGATGGTCCACATAGTCCCCGATCAGCCATTCAAGCGTAACCTCGGTCCCGTCAGGAAGGCGGCAGAGATGCGACAGAACCGCTTCAGACAGGCCGGACACCACGCGCAGCACCGATTGATTGAGACTTACCCACAGCGCCAGAATCTCTTCGGCAGACGCTTCGTTATATCGCCCGGCTTCTACCCAGACGTTCTGGTTATAAGAGGCTATTACCAGCGGCTCGGATTGGCCCTGAATCGATACGAAGCGATTGAGATTGTTAATGGCGGAATCGCACACATGCCCCAATACTTGAAGGCGCGACCATTTGCCCTCAGCGCGGGGCTTCTTCACTTCCTCATCGCCAAACTGCCGAAATCTTCGCGGGACTTCATGCAGCAGATTTTGCAGATCGGATACCGCTTGCAACGCCAACGCCATGTTATAAGCTCCTCTCCTTCTCTTCCCGTTACTTAATCTCAGATCATTCCCGATATACGCAAAGGGCATCCGGCTCTTGACGGGCCGAATGCCTTTCGATAACCGCAGCCGAAACCCGGCCGGGGATTTCCCTTATCCTTATCCCTTATTTCACGTAAGTCCCGGCCGCCTTGCAGAAGCGCTCCAGCGCCTCTTTCAGAATGGATCTCGGGCAGGCCACATTGATCCGCAAGTAGCCTTCTCCCGCGCTGCCATATACCGAGCCTTCGTTGAACGCGACCCCTGCTTCACGGTACATCAGTTTCTTCAATCCTGCACCGTCCAGGCCGAGAGCCCGGCAATCCACCCATAACAGATAGGTAGCTTCAGGCTTCATCGGCTTGACTTGAGGCAGATGCTGAGCCAGATAATCAACTGCATATTCGATATTGGCATTCAGATACGCGATCAATTCATCCAGCCATTCTCCGCCTTCGCGGTAGGCCGCCTCGACGGCATCCTGAGCGAAATAGCTGGCCATATGCAAGCTCAGTGTCTTGATCCGCGCCTCAAATTTGCGCTTCAACTCGGGATTGGAGGCCACAATGAATGAGGAATGAATGCCGGGCAGATTGAATGTCTTCGTGGGGGCGAGCGCCATCAGTGTGATATCCGATATTTCCTTGGACAGAGATGCGAATGGAATATGACGGTGGCCAGGCAGCGCCAGATCACAGTGAATCTCGTCGGAGACAACGGTCACACCGTACTGCAGGCAGAGCTCGCCCAGACGAAGCAGCTCCTCGCGCTCCCATACCCGGCCTCCCGGATTGTGGGGGCTGCACAGCAGCAGCAGCTTGGCGCCGTTCTTCATCAGTCCTTCCAGCTGCTCGTAATCCATCTCATAACGGCCGTTCCGGATGACGAGCGGGTTGTCGGCTACCTTGCGTCCGTTCAGTTTGATCACATCATAGAACGGGTAGTAGACCGGAGACTGAAGAATCACCTCGGCTCCCGGCTCGCTGAACAGATCGACTGCAAGGCTCAGCGTCGTCACAATCCCCGGAGACTGGGAGATCCACTGCGACGGAATGTTCCAGTCATGCCGGGATTCGAACCAGCCTTGAATCGATTCGATATACGATTCGCTGCTGATGCTATAGCCGTAAATGCCTTGTTCAGCACGGCGGACAAGAGCTTCCTTGACCGCAGGCGGGCTTTCAAAATCCATATCCGCTACCCACAGCGGCAAAATATCCTTGCTTCCGAACAGCTTCTCGGCCTGGTCCCATTTGTAGGAATGCGTGTTGGTCCGGTCCAGAACACGGTCAAAATCATACTTCAAAGCAGCCACCTCTTTTTCTGATTTTCTTGTCTTCCAAAAGCTCGGAAGCTATGGTTCTACTCCCATATCCGATCGAGATTGTCGGCATAGAAGGCAATCGCCTTCGCATATTCCGCAATTCCCGGATCTGCGGAGGTGCCGGCAAGCAGATGAAGAAGAATGCTCATCGCCTGCTCATGCTCCCCCAGATTATACAGCGTCATGGCATAAAAAACGCGAAGCTCGCGGTGCGCCGGGTGTTCGGCCGCAGCATGCTCAAACAGGCATTTGGCCTTCTCATATTCGCCAAGCGTCCGGTATGTACTCCCCAGCCCCAAAAAGGCGCCGGGTCTAAGGTGATCGGCCAATCCGGCGGACAGGCTCCCCTCATAGTAAGGCACCGCCTGGTGCTCTAATCCAAGAACATCATGGCACCAGGCAATTTGATACAGCAGCTCCGCATACAGGTGATCCTGTCCCAAAGCCCGGTTCTTGCCTGGCAGGCCGTTGCCGGGGCCGCTGTTAGCAGGGTTCGCAGCCGTTACGCCTTGCGATGTACGGCAGGCTTCGTATTCCTCCAGCAATGACAGCAGCTGCGCTTTTGCTTCATCCGCGCGCCCCGCTTCGCGCAGCCGAACCGCTTCTTCCAGCTTCAAACGCATTGTAAATCTCCCTTCCGGCAGGGCCAGCTAGGATTTGCTTGCGGCAATTCGTTCCGCCAGCTCATTCAGGTAGGTCCAGCGGTCCATCAGCCGCTCCAGCTCCGCCTCCGCAGCCTGCTGCTCCTGCATAAGCTCCTGAAGCTTGGCGGAATCTGCAAAAGCGGCCTCCATCTGAGCCGCGATGGAAACAAGCCGCGCCTCCGCCTTCTCGACGAGACTGTCGATCTCATCGTACTCCCGCTGCTCATTGAACGAGAATTTCAGCTTCTCCTTCGCAGGCGCGGCGGGAGCCTTCGTCTCCCCGTCTCCCGTTGTTCCTGAAGCCTGGACTCCTCCGCTCTGCGCGGCCGGAACACTCTTGCCCGCAGGAGCAGCGCTCCGGGCCGGTACATTGGCCACAACCCATTCCTCATACTCGCTGTAGTCGCCGACATGCACCCGGATGCTTCCGTCTTCAAAGGCAATGATCTTGTCCACCGTCCGGTCGAGGAAGAACCGGTCATGCGAAACGGTCAGCACGACACCTGGAAATTCATCCAGGTAGTCTTCCAGAATAGCCAGCGTGCCGATATCGAGATCATTGGTCGGCTCGTCCAGCAGCAGCACATTGGGCGCCCCCATCAGCACACGAAGCAGGTAGAGCCGCCGCTTCTCGCCGCCCGACAGGCGGGAAATCGGCGTCCACTGCATGGCGGGAGGGAACAGGAAGCGTTCCAGCATCTGGGCCGCCGTAATAGAGGACCCGTCGGCGGTCTTCACGACCTCTGCTTCCTCCTTGATGTACTCGATCACCCGGAGGGTATCATCCATCTCCTGATGCTCCTGCGTGAAATAGCCGAGCTTGACGGTCGGCCCCAGAACGACCTCCCCGCTGTCCGGCTGAAGTCTTCCGGCGATCAGGTTCAAGAGCGTCGATTTGCCGCTGCCATTCGGGCCGACGATACCGACGCGGTCCCGAGGAACCGCGATGTAGCTTAAGTCCGGGATCAAAGTCCGGCTGCCCAGCGACTTGGCCAGATGATCCAGCTCCAGAATTTTCCGGCCCAGCCGGGTTGATGCCGCAGAGATTTCCAACTGGCCCGTAGGCGAAACGCCCGTCTGCTCCTTCAAATTCTCGAAGCGCTCGATTCGCGCCTTCTGCTTCGTAGAACGCGCCTTCGCGCCCCGCCGAATCCAGGCAAGCTCGCTGCGCAGCAGATTGCGGCGCTTCTGCTCCGATGCCGCCTCCCTCTCCTCGCGTTCAGCCTTGAGCTCCAGGAAGCGGGAATAATTCGCCTCATAGCGGAATACACGCCCCTGATCCAGCTCCAGCATAACCCCGGCGACCCGCTCCAGAAAATAGCGGTCATGGGTAACCATCAGCAGTGCACCGCGCCGCTTCTGCAAATACTGCTCCAGCCAGGCGACGGAGGCCGTGTCGATATGGTTGGTAGGCTCGTCAAGAATCAGCAGCTCCGACGGTGTGATCAGCGCCGCTGCAAGCGCGACACGCTTGCGCTGTCCGCCGGATAGCGCGCCCATCTTCTCGTCAAAGCGCTGAATTCCAAGCTTGGAGAGGACGCTCTTCGCTTCGCTCTCGAGGTGCCAGACGCCTGCCGCATCAATCTCCTGGCTGCGGCGCACCAGCTCCTGCTCCAGCTTGGCATTGCCCGGATCGGCCTCCAGCAGGGCCGAAGTCTCCATATACCGTCTCATTACTTCAAGCTCCGGATTGTCTTCTGCGAACACTTGCTGCAGCACGGTATAATCGGGATTGAAAGGTGGATTCTGCGCCAGATACTGGACGCGGACATCGTTGCCGATGGCAATCTGCCCCGCGTCGGCTGTCTCGGCTCCGGCAATGATCCGCAGCAGCGTCGACTTGCCTGTCCCGTTGACGCCGATCACTCCGATCTTGTCGCGGTCATCCATCCCGAACGACGCGTCGTCAAACAGTACTTTCTCTCCGTAGCTCTTGACCAGATGTTCAACGGTCATTATATTCATGATGATTTCTCGCCTTCCGTGCCATAAATTGGGGACTCCGGTCCCTGTCCGGCGCCATTCTCACCCTCACCGGACGACGCATTGCCCGTACCGCCGCCAGCTCCCCGAAGGAACAGACCAGCTGCGAACTCTGCCCGCTTGACCACATCGTCTTCCGTGAAGGTCGGCTCCAGCAAAATATCCATCTTCAGCCTGTCCAGCGAGCCGATATAAGCCTGGGCCGTCAGCTGCGGGTCATCCGTCCCGGCCTCCTTTAGCACCTCCATCACAACTTCCATATAGGCTTTGATGAAGGAAGCCATGTACTCCATCAGTTCCGGGCTGCTGCCCGGAGTCCGGAAGAAGAGCTTCGTATGGCGCTTTCGTTCATAATAATACATCAGATGATGGGCCGCAATCAGTGACAGACATCCGGCCAGATCCCGCCGACCGCCCAGCCGCTCCCGCAGCCCGTTCAAAAATTCGTCGCAGTCCCTGCGGGTCACGGCCATGAACAGCTCTTCCTTGCTCGAAAAATACAGATAAACCGTGCCCTTGGCGATTCCCGCGAGCTCGGCCACCTGAGATATCTTCGCGTCATGGAACCCTTCGGTTCCAAACACTTCATATGCCGCATCCAGAATCGCCGCATGCTTTTGATCGGATATTTTTCTCAGAGCGGCTCACCTCCTCGCCAGCAAAACATTGAAATTACAAAATAAAAAGCCCCCTGCTCAGAACAGGCCGCCGATCAACAGAGCGGCGGCGCCGCCAGCAAGGGAGCTAAGCGCGTTCACGGCATCGTTGCTCATCCAGCGCCAGCCTCTGGCATGAACCGTTGCCTGCCCGCAATGCGCGGAGTTCTCCACCTCGCGGCCACATACGGTGCAGCGGTTCATCTTCTGGACTGTCGCGCCGAGGAATGAATCGGTGAAAGCGCCGACCAATCCGCCGACAAGCCCGGCAGCAGTCCAAACGATCAAGCTCCCGTTCTCCAAGCCGGACCAGATTCCGAGAAGCCAGGAGGCGGCACCGATCATCAGCCCGCCTGCCGCGGCTGCCAGCGTACCCGGCAGCGACACGCCTCCGGACGCGCCTGTCGGCAGCACCTTGCCGGTCAGAACCGACCGGGGCGGCTTCGCGCTGAGGGTCCCGCATTCCGTCGCCCAAGTATCCGCCGTCACGGTCGCCATCACGCCGACGAACAGCCACTGCCAGACCGGCTGCGGCGCGACCGCGTGCAGCAGCACGAACAGCATGCCGAGTCCGCCGTTCGCGAATACCTGGCCAGCATCACGCCGGCCGGTCTTCGCGTAATCCCGTTCCAGTTCCTCCTTGCGGTCCGTCTTAAGCTTTGACAGCAGGCTGGAGGAGATGAAGAACAGCAGCAGGATGCCGAACCAGAAGGCGCTGCCTGCCCCGAAATAAATCGTGCCCATAAGAATGGCGGCAATCATTCCGGACAAGCTCAATGAGCCTTTCAGATAAGCCGCTCCGGCTACCACCAAAGCGCCAAGCAGGCCGATGATCCACAGCATGTCGTCAACTCACTTTCAGATCCATTAAAGAGCTGTCAGCCGATCAGGCATGTGCCCATCAGCCGGTCGCCCCAATACAGCTCAAAAGAATCTCCCGCAACCGTTGGCCCTACGCCAGCAGGTGTGCCGGTGAAGATAACATCGCCTTTGCCCAGTCCATAGCGGGTACCGACGAAATCCACAATAGTCTGCAGTGAAAAAATCATGTTCTTGACGTTCCCGCGCTGCACTTCCTCGCCGTTCTTGATCACGGTGAAATCAGTCGCTTCCAGATCATCCAATGAAGGAAAATCGATGAACGGAGTAAGAGGCGCCGCGTTTCGGAAGCCCTTGGCCGGAGTCCAGGGAAGACCCTTCTTCTGAAGGTCGTTATGGATATCCCGCAGCGTAAAGTCCAGGCCAAGCGCCATGGCATCCACCAGCTCGGCTACGGTTATGCCCGGCTTGTAATCGCGAGCGATCCGGATGACCAGCTCGCCTTCGTAATGGACTTGTCCGGAAGTCTTGGGCAGCTGAATGGTTTCTTTGTCGAGAGGTACGGCCGCATGGGAGGGTTTCATGAAAATAAGCGGTTCGGTCGGCACTTTGTTGCCAAGCTCCTCCGCATGAAGCTTATAATTTCTTCCCACACAGTACAGGTTGTTTACAGCAGCACACATGAACATTCAGCTCTCTTTCCGTCGGTATTTGGTTATGCTTCAAGCTTCCAAGAACGTCTCGCCCCAAACATCCGGACGGTTCGTACAAATCATTATATCAGAATGCATGTCCGCCAGGCGACGCATCTCTTTTGCTTTATTGACCGTCCAAGCCATAATGCCGACTCCGCGTCCGGACAGGAACCGGGCAAGACCAGGCGTCAGACGGGAGAAGCTGATGGACAAAAAAGTACAGCCAAGCGCCCGTACACGGCCCGCCGGATCGCCCCATCTGGAATCAAAGATAAGTCCTCTCTGTACGGACGGGTCCGCTTCTCCGATCCGGTCAAGCGTGCCGGTATCGAACGAAGTCAGCACCACCTCATCCTTCATCCCGCAGGCAGCCAGCATTTCCGACACTTTGCGTTCGATGCCGGGATACAGATTCCCCGCATTTTTCAGCTCGATGTTGAGCTTCAGCCTCCCCCGGCACAGCTCCAGCACTTCCTCAAGTGCAGGGATGCGTTCGCCGCGGAAATCCCGGCTCTTCCAGGACCCGGCGTCGAGCCGCCGGATGTGGCTGTAGATCATATCCTTTACTTTGCCGTGCCCGTTCGTGGTGCGGTCCAGCGTATAGTCGTGAATGACGACGGGAATCCCGTCCTTGGTCAGTTGGACGTCGATCTCCATCCAGGTCACGAAGGGCAGCTCCATTGCCTTGTGGATGGCTGCCAGCGTGTTCTCCGGCGCTCTGCCGGAGAATCCCCGATGGGCAACGCATAAATTTTGGTTCATCTCGAAGCCCTCCCGTCTGGATGGTGGCAGCCTCTCTTACGGATGCATTCCGCCTGCGCCTTGGTGGCAGGTCGGAAGGATGGCAGCTCCGGTGCGCAGAAGACAAAAGGCCCGGCCATTGTCTCATAGGCTCAAGCGGCCTGCCCGCGCCCGTTGCTTGCGCATTCCAGCATCAGTTATCCTCCGGCACCCGTTACCTTCCGGCCTCCGTTACCATGCCGTCTTTACTGATCTTTACCCTTCCCACAGACAGTGATTCCATGCGTTTCAGCAGCGCCTGACTGCTGGTCGCATTCATTGGCACAGGCCGTCCCAGCTCGGCGTCCACCGGAACGAGCTTCATGGAGCATTGGCCTGTGGTCGTGCATTTCGCCTGGAACACCGCGCTTTCCCAGGTTGTCTTCGTTGCTGAACGGGTAAAAATGAAATTGCCCGTACTATAGGCAATCCATTTGCCCTTGTAAGGTTCAATGCCCTGAAGCACATGCGGATGCCCGCCGATGACCAGATCGGCCCCCGCATCGATGAAGATATGGCCCATCGACTGCTGCAGCTCGCTGTAATTGTCCACGCGTTCCTGGCCCCAGTGCACGACAACCGCGACGATGTCCGCTTTCTTCTTGGCGGCGGCAATGGCCTGAACCGCTGCATCCAGCGAGTAAGCCGACGCGACGCCCGGCTTGCTCTTGCCTGCCGCCCAGCTTGCTTCCGGCATCACCCGTGTGAAACCGAGAAGCGCAATCATAACCCCGTTACGCTTGAAATACTGTGCCGAGTAGGCTTCGGAGGCGTTTTTTCCGGCGCCGACATAAGGAATGCCGGCCTTGTTCAGGTTGTTCAAAGTGTCCAGCAGCCCCTGCTCGCCCTTGTCGAGCGTATGATTGTTCGCCAGATTGACGGCGTCAATACCCGCCGCCTTAAGCGGACCCAGCGCCTGGGGCGAGGACTGGTACACATACGTCTTGTTCGCCGCTGTGCCCCGTGTCGTCACCGGCGTCTCCAGATTGACGATCGACAGATCGTCGCGCTGGAAGAGACCATTCAAGGCGCCGTACGGATAGCCGTAGCCCTGCTTGCCCAGCAGTTCGCCGACCTTGCCGGCGAACATGACGTCACCGGCGAAGCTGATCGTGACGGCGCCCTTCTCGCCGGCCGGCAGCCCGGCGATCTCTCCAACGCCGCCGGAGCCTTCGTCCGGCGGCGCAGCGTCAGCCGAAGCGGGGGCTTCGCCCGCATCGGCTGGCGTCTGAGGCGTGTCCGCAGGTGACGGACTCGCCTCAGACGCGGTTGCGTCCGCCGCCTGATCGGCGGACGCAGGCGGTGCAGCGGAGGGCGAAGCCTCCGCTGAAGGGGCGGCCGCAGGCGAAGCGGCGGCCGGGGATGGTTTCGCCGTCGCCTTCGGAGACGGCGACGGAGCGGCGGCGATGGCGGACGCCGCCGGGGACGCCTGCGGCGGCGGGCTGACAGCCGCCGCGGGCGTCTCTTGCGCGCCGGAGTCGGGCGGCGCGCCGTCGACCCGGGCATTCCCGCTGTAGAAATAATAGATCAACAGAATCGTGATCAGCACCATGAGGCTGATATTGATCCAGGACCATATCCGGCTGCGGCGCTGCTTGCGTGTTGTTTTGCTTCTTTTTTTGCTGGATCTGGGGGAATACATAATAATTAGAGCTCCTTTTCCTGCTAAACTCGTTCCATTATATCACAATCTATTAAGTAGAATCCCCCGCCCGGGCATGGCAAAGAGCCGGCCCGTTCAGCCGGGCCGGCTCTTCATACAGGTAACTTCACAAAGGTACAGCATATGACGAACTCTAATGAGAGTTTGATAGATTCACAGACATAGTGCGGCCTTAAGGCAGCCGTTCAGACTCACTTCACAGATTCTCCGCCGCCGCCTTCGCCGTCAGCTTGGCATATTTGATGCAGTCCGGCATGCCGATGCCGTCATAGCCGGCTCCGAACACATGCACGCCCGGCAGCAGGGCAGCCAGATCCTGCCGCAGCCCGGCGATGTTCCCCGGATGTCCGACCGGATACTGCGGCATCGACTTCGGCAGCCGCGTGATTTCCGTGAACAGCGGCTTCGCCGTAACGCCCATCACCTCGCGCAGATCCTTGCGGACGAGCTCCTCGAGCGCCTCATCCGGCAGCATCGCATTCTGCTCGTCCCCCGACCGGCCGACATAGCAGCGGAGCAGCACATTGCCTTCGGGGCTTGTGTGCAGCCATTTGGCCGAAGTCCATGTACAGGCCGTAATGTTCCGGTTCTCCTTTCGGGGAACTAGGAAGCCCGAGCCATCGAAGTTGCCGTCCATCTCCTTGCCGGAGAATGCCATCACTACATTGGCAACCGACACATAATTGACGGCTTCGAGCGCCGCCACATTGACATGCGGGCGAAGCAGCTCCGCCGCTGCGAAGTTCGGCACCGTTATGTAGATCTCGTCGGCAGACAGAAGCTCTCCGCCTTCCAGCTCTACCTCATAACGCGAACGGGCTTCGCTGCCCGGAGCGTAGACGGCGGTTTCGGCCACCCGGTCATGGATCGCAAATACAGGCGCCTGCGTCCTTAAGTCCACATCATGCAGCTCGTGGATCAAAGCGTGGACCAGGCTCTGCAGACCCTGGCGGAACGTCAGAAACGCGCTTTTCTTCGTGCCGGTATGCGTCTCCTGCGGCTTTCTGCCCGTTCTCATGCCGCGGATCAGACTGCCGTACTGCCGCTCGATCTCGCCGAACTGCGGAAAGGTGGACTGCAGGCTGATCTTGCGCATGTCACCGGCATAGATGCCCGCAAGAAGCGGCTCCGTCATGTTCTCCAGCACTTCCGTGCCAAGCCGCCGCTCAATGAGGTCGCCCAGCGATTCATCCTCCTCCGATCTGCGGGCCGGAAGCACGTAATCCATCAAGGCCCGCATTTTACCGGAGAAGGAGACCAGTCCGCTGGACAGGAACGGCCGAAGCTCCGTCGGAATGCCGAGAACAAGCCCGGCCGGCATCGGGTGCAGCTTGCCCCGCTGCAGGATATAGGTCTTTTTCGCGTTCGGATTCGTCGTGACCAGATCATGGTCGAGCTCCAGCTCTTTGGCGAGGTCGGTCATTTCCGACTTGCGGGCCAGATAGGAGTCCGGCCCTTTCTCGATGACGAAGCCCTCTTTGTGCAGAGTCTCGATCTTGCCTCCGAGCGTCCGCTCCTTCTCCAGAATCGTGATGACCGGCTGTACGCCGGCCTCCTTGTAGAACTTGCGGACATAGAAGGCGGCGCTAAGTCCGCTGAGTCCGCCTCCTATGATCACGACCTTGCGGCTCTTTCCCCCGCTCATGAACGGTCCGCCTTCCATTGATCCGCCTTGCTTCTGACAACATCGCTCAGAACTTCCATATAGCCCGGATCGCTGTTCAGCGACTCGATGCGCATCAGCCGCATGTCGAGCTCAGCTGCAATGTTCTGCGCCTCGATATCGAGGTCGTACAGCACCTCCAGATGATCGGATACGAAGCCGATGGGCGCGGAGAGCACGTATTTGACCTGTTCCTTGCTCAGCTCGCGAAGTGTGTCGAGAATATCCGGCCCGAGCCACGGCTCGGCCGTTCTGCCTGCGCTCTGCCAGGTGAACTGCCAGCTCTTCACACCTGTCTTGTCCGCAATTGCCTGCGACGTCTCCAGCAGCTGGTCGCGGTACGGATCGCCCGTGGCAAGAATCCGCTCCGGAAGGCTGTGCGCGCTGAACAGCACCCGGACCTCATCACGATTCGCTCCTGCTTCCTCGAACTCGTCCAGACGCCGGGAGAGGCGATTGGCGAGCACCTCGATCAGCTTCGGGTGGAGATGATAGCTTTCGACAAAAGCCATCTCAATACCCATACTCTCCGCCTTCTCCTTGGCGCGCTTGATGTAGCCGCCGACGCTCATGGCTGAATAATGCGGCGCGAGCACGACTCCCACCGACCGCGTAATGCCCTGATCCGCCATGGCTTGAACGCCGTCCTCGATAAATGGATGGGCATGCTTAAGCCCCTGGAAGCAGACATACTCCACTTCAGGGTCCCTGTTATCCTTATTCAGCGCTTCCTGGAGCGCCTCCACCTGGCGGTCCGTGTTCTCCCTCAGCGGAAACACGCCGCCGACAATGGCTTCGTACCGGTCCTTCAATTCCTTAAGCTGCTCGGGCGAAGGCGGGTTGCCCCGCCGGATATGCGTATAGTAGGCTTCGACACCGTCCAGACTTTCTGGAGTGCCATAGGACATCACGAGAACGCCGATTTGGGTTGTCACCTTGAATCACCTCATGCAATTTTTGTATATCAGCAGTATTCTTTTCAGCAGTCAGCCCGGTCCGAACCGGTTATAGGGGAGCACGTCCGGCCAGCGCGGCCCGCGAATATTCATGGATATAATCCGTCAGCTCCCGAAGAACGTCCAGCGAAGCCTCGGGGAACAGCCCATGTCCCAGATTGAAAATATAGCCCGGTTCGGTAATCCCCTCGTCGATCAGCGCCTTCGCACGCTCCTTGATCAGGTCCATCGGCGCGGTAAGAATGTACGGGTCCAGATTGCCCTGCACGGCGAATCCGCCGCCCGTTCTGCGGCGCCCTTCCGTCAGGGATACCCGCCAGTCCAGGCCGATCACATCAGCCTGAAGCCCGCTAAGCGCCGGCAGAAGCTCGCCGGAACTGACGCCGGGGAAATAAATCTTCGGTACATCCAAATGACTCAATTCGGCAAAAATACGGGTGATCGTCGGCAGCACAAATGTTTCGAAATCCTGCGGCGCAAGCGCTCCGACCCAGCTGTCGAACAACTGGAAGGCTTTGCCCCCATTGGCGATGTGAGCCTTCAGGTAAGCGATCACCATATCGCCGAGCTTGTCCATCAGCATATGCCACACCTTGGGCTGTGTATACATCAGCTCTTTGGTCCGGAAATAGCTCTTGGACGGCCGTCCTTCGATCAGATAGCTGGCGATTGTAAAAGGAGCGCCGGCGAACGTGATCAGCGGAACATCCAGCTCC
Source organism: Paenibacillus stellifer (assembly GCF_000758685.1). NCBI lineage: Bacteria > Bacillati > Bacillota > Bacilli > Caryophanales > Paenibacillaceae > Paenibacillus > Paenibacillus stellifer. Next base: position 2,304,372 of record NZ_CP009286.1, on the reverse strand, counting down.
CGGTCCAGAATCCGGATCGTCTCCAGAATATGGCCGAGATCGCCCTCGACATCAATCGGCTTGAGCCGTTCCACGTCCGCCGCGCTGCGGATCGGCTGCTCGATGACCGGTCCGGTATTTTTGACAATATCGAACTTCACGCCGAGGGACGCGACCGGATTCATGATGTCCGAGTACAGAATCGCGGCATCTACACCCAACTTGTGAACCGGCATCAAGGTGACCCTTGCTGCAAGCTCGGGCTGGCGGCATATTTCAAGAAGCGAGTATTTCTCTTTGATCTTGCGGTATTCCGGGTCGTAGCGGCCCGCCTGCCGCATGTACCATACGGGGACATAGTCCGTCTCCTGCTTCTTGCAGGCGCGGATAAAAGTATCGTTATAGGTCATAATCGAATCTCCATATGATTTAGTAAAAATTTTCTCAAAGTATATTATGCCCTTTTTCAAAGGCTGTAACAATAGTCACACCTGACAAGCCATGACAAAACCATGACATTAACCGGGGGCTTTCGCAGGTTCCATGTCAAACTATGGTATACTATGGGAATGTCGCCTTCGTGAACTCTTTGAATTTTGAAAGGAAGTGAAACAAGCACATTGAACAAACGCAAATCATGGGAAACCTGGCAGATCAATCTCTATGTGCTTTGGTTCGGGCAATTTCTGGTCAACGCCGGCATGACGATGATTACCCCGTTCCTGTCCTTGTATCTGGCGCAGGATCTGGGTGTGACGGGAGATGCGGTCGGTGTCTGGGCGGGGATTATTTTTTCGGCCAATTTTATGACATCCTTCCTGTTCCAGCCGCTTTGGGGCTCCCTATCGGACAAATACGGCCGCAAAATCATGCTGCTCCGCTCCGGCTTCGGCATGGCTATCGTCATCACGCTCATGGGCTTCGCCCAGACGCCTTGGCAGCTTCTGCTACTCCGGCTTCTCAACGGTACGATTTCGGGCTTTAACCCCGCCTCCATCTCGCTGGTCTCCGGAACGACGCCGAAGAAGCGCATGGGCTTCGCCATGGGACTGATGCAGTCGGGCTCCGTAGCCGGAACGATTCTCGGACCGCTGATCGGAGGAGCGCTGGCGGACTGGATCGGCTTCCGTCCGATTTTCTATGTCATTGGCGCGCTGCTCTTCTTAGCCTCCCTGCTTGCGCTCTTTCTCGTGCGGGAGAATTTCGACCGTGAGGAGGCTGCGCACAAGCCGCAGGTATCCACCATGGATGGGCTTAAGGATCTCGTGAAAGTGCCCCAGCTTCCGGCCCTGTTTACCGTGACCTTCCTGATTCAATTTGCCATGATCAGCCCGATGGCCCTGCTTCCGCTCTATGTGGAGAAGCTGCACGGAACGGCCGTCAATATTGCATTCTGGGCCGGGGTCGTCAGCGCGGTAACGGGGATATCGAATATGATCGCCTCACCGGTGCTCGGCAAGCTCAGCGACAGGGTCGGCGCTCACCGGATACTGACCTATGCCCTGATCGGAGCTTCTCTGTTCCTGATCCCCCAGGCTTTCGTCGGAACCGTCTGGCAGCTGATTCTCGTGCGCTTCCTGATGGGGGTGTTCATGGGCGGACTGCTCCCGAGCGTCAATGCGCTGATCCGCTCCTATACCCCGGACGGCAAGGAGAGCCGGGCCTTCGGGTTCAACAGCAGCACGCTGGCGCTTGGCAACATGACCGGCTCCCTGATCGGCGGCTTTCTGGCCGGATATATCGGAATCGAGGGGCTGTTCATCGTATCCGGCGCAATGCTGCTGATCAACACCGTCTGGGTCCGGTTCAAATTGTATGATGCCACACCGCTTCGTCTGTTCCGTTAAAAAGGCAAGACGGAACAAGCCCCGTTCGTCTAAACGGGGCTGTAGGATATCTCCTGTAAAATTTGACTTGACGCTTGACCGGGCTGCTATCCAGCAAGAAAAGACTGCCGGGCCATGCGCTTCCTTCGTGCTGCCGCTATTTCACGACAGCCAGAACAAGCCCGTCATAAGCGGGCAGCATCGTGCTGGTCAGACGGCTGTCGCCGGCGATGGTTTCATTAAAGCGTCTCATCGCCTGCACGGCCGGCCCGTTCTTCTCGGGATTCAGCGTACGTCCCCGCAGAAACACATTGTCACCCGCGATCACCGCTCCGGGGCGGGCCAGTCTGATGGCGTATTCCAGGTAATTTGGATAGTTCTCCTTGTCGGCATCGATGAAGAAGAAATCGAAGGTCCGGCCTTCCCGCTCCAGTTCGGCCAGGCTCTCCATGGCCGGCCCGACACGGTACTCCACCTTATCCCCGAAGCCGGCTAGCTTGAGATGCCGGTACGCCATCTCCGCATATTCCGTCTTCAGCTCAAGAGTAGTCAGTGTTCCGGCTGATGACAGCCCACGAGCCAGACAGATTCCGCTGTATCCGCCCAGCGCTCCGATTTCAAGAACCGCCTCCGCGCGGGAGAGCGCAACGAGCATGCTCAGCAGCCGGCCGTAGCCCGGCGCCACGGACACCTCCGGCATTCCGCTCTCCCGAATCGCTTCCTTGACCTTAAGCAGCAGCTCATCCTCCTCATACAGCTGCTCGCTGTAATGCTCCTGTCTTTGATATTCATCCTGATTCAGCATGATGCGTCTTCTCCTTTAATTACGGTTTGTATGCATGGCTCGATGTTCCGCCTTGTTCATAAGCGCACACAGCTCTCGGCGCGGTGCTCTGATTTCCATCTCGCCACATTCCGTCACATTCGACCTGCTTCATTTAATGAACGTTGTGATGTCCCTTGCCTTCGCCTATACTAAGAGAGCCGGAAATTGACGGAAACGCCGGAAATCGCCGGCCCATGATTACTTTTAAATTGTAAAGGCATTAACCAACTATTCACAAGCAATGGAGTTGAGATTCTTTTGAGCAAACTGCAGTTGATCGCCACCGCCCCGATGGGTCTGGAGGCTGTTGTCGCCCGCGAACTGAACGAGCTTGGCTACGAGACGGTCACCGAGAACGGCCGTGTCCTCTTTAGCGGGGATTATATCGATATTTGCCGCTGCAATCTGTGGCTGCGCACCTCGGACCGGGTGCTGGTCAAGATGGGCCAATTTGCGGCCGCTACCTTCGACGAACTGTTCGAGGGTGTCAAGGCACTGCCTTGGCAGGACTGGATTCCGGAACACGGCGAATTCCCCGTGGAGGGACGTTCGCATAAATCCAAGCTCACCAGCGTTCCCGCCGCGCAAGGCATCGTGAAGAAAGCCGTTGTCGAGAAGCTAAAGATGAAGTACCACACCGATTGGTTCCCCGAGAACGGTCCTCGTTATGTTATTGAAATGACGCTGCTGAACGATATCGCACTGATCACGCTGGACACGACGGGACCCGCGCTGCACAAGCGGGGCTACCGCAAGCTCGTTACCGAGGCTCCGTTGAAGGAGACAATGGCCGCAGCCATGCTGCAGCTGAGCCGCTGGAATGGCAGCCGCCCCCTCTACGACCCCTGCTGCGGCTCGGGGACGTTCCTGATCGAGGCCGCCATGATGGCCTGGAATATCGCGCCGGGCCTGCGGCGGTCGTTCCCGTCCGAGCATTGGCCCGCCATCCCGGAGGAAGCCTGGACACAGGCCCGGGAAGAGGCCTTCGACGCCGTGAAGGACGATCTTCCACTGCAGCTTGCGGGCAGCGACATCGATCCGAAGGCGATCGAAGTCGCCAGGGCCGCCGCCAAGAGCGCGGGCCTGTCCGGCGAGATCGCTTTCTCCGTCCTGCCGGCCGCCAAGGCGAAGCCGGAAGGTGAATACGGCTGCATCATTACGAATCCGCCTTACGGCGAGCGGCTCAGCGACAAGGAAGAGGTCGAGAAGCTGATCCGGCAGTTCGGCATGATGATGGCCCAGCTGCCGACCTGGTCCTTCTTCGCACTGAGTCCGGCCAAGCAGTTCGAGCATTACTTCGGACGGAAGGCGGACAAGCGGCGGAAGCTGTATAACGGCCGGATCGAATGCCAGTTATATCAGTATCTCGGCCCGCTGCCTCCCAGGGAAAAAGGAACAGCGCAAAGTTCAGCCTTGCCCGCCCGCTTCAGCACGATAAGCCCCGGGAGAAAAGGACTATAGCATTTCTCCCGCAAAGTAACAGGCAGACCGCATTCAGCGCGGTCTGCCTGTTTAATGTTAGCGAGTATCGGGTATGTTCGCGAAAATCGGACATGTCCCTTGAACCGGATGGAGCGGGGTCCGCGCTGCAATCCTAGAACAGCAGGTCGTCCGGATGGGTACCGGTGCGGATTCCCTTGTCCATGGAATCAAGGATCTCTATTTCTTCGGGAAGCAGCTCAAAATCAAAGATTTCGCTGTTCTCCTTGATCCGGGAAGGAGTGACGGATTTGGGAATCGTCACAATATCGGATTGCAGCTGCCAGCGCAGAATGACCTGAGCCGGGGATTTGCCGTATTTGTCCGCGATCGGCTTAAGCTCGACCAGTTCCTCCAGCCCCCCTCGCATCAGCGGAGACCATGCCTCAATCTGGATATTGTTGAGCAGGCAGAAATCATGCAGCTGGCGCTGTCTGAGGCGGGGATGCAGTTCGACCTGATTGACAGCGGGAACTGTATCGCTTACCTGCATGAGCGCCTCCAGATGATGAATCTGAAAGTTGCTGACACCGATCGCCCGAACACTGCCTTCTTGAAGCAGCCGCTCCAGCGCACGCCAGGTGTCCTTGTATTTCGTTACGCCAGGCCAGTGGATCATATACAGATCGACCACTTCCAGACCAAGCGCCGCCCGGCTTCGTTCAAAAGCAGTCAGTGTCTTGTCATAGCCCTGATCTTCGTTCCAGACCTTCGTCGTGATGAACAGCTCGTCTCTGTGGATGCCCGAACTCCGGACTGCCCGTCCGACCTGAGTTTCATTTCCGTACAGGGATGCCGTATCAATGCTTCGATAACCTATTTCCAGCGCGGCCTCAACCGCACGTTCCACTTCATCGCCCGACGCCTTATAGGTTCCAAGTCCAAAGCGGGGCATAGCCACGCCATTATTCAGCAGGATCGTATCCGTTAAACCTTTCATGTAGGGTCCCTCCTTCTATGTATACGATGCGCACCCGAACGCATGGTCAGCACCGACATTATACCATGTTCCTATGATTACCCGAAACACGGGTACCGCAAGTCATTTCTTGCATTACCTCCTCATTCCGGCGGCGGCCTGACAGCGAATATATGCAAAACGGCCGTCACCGCGGAATCTATACCGCAGGTAACGGCCGGAATTGGGCCAGTCAGAAACCTGAATTTGCCTTACAATCTTAATTCTTCACAGCGGGCTGCTTGATGAACGGCTCCACTTTCTTCAGAACTTCATCCTCAGTCGGTGCGCTGATATAGCGCCCGTTGATGTAGATGAATGCACGCTTGCCGCAGGGACCGCAATAAGACTTGCAGCCGATTTGGATCTCGGCGTCCGGAGCCATTTTGCGGAGCTTGGGGACTACACTCTTGATGCTCATATAATTGCATTTGTCGCAGATGCGGATATCGTTAGCCATTGTAATTCCTTTCTATGACGGTCGGACGATCTCGGCAGCGGCGAAGACTGGAATTAGTGATCGCCGTGATTACCCTGCGAAGGATTCGTAATGACGAAGCCTTCCTGCGGGAAGTACAGATAATCGATCTTGACTCCATCCAGCAGCGGCTGGTTCTTCTCGATGATGACGTCGATGTCCTTGTCCGTAGGGATCACTTCGTCGTTCTCTTTGGGCGTGTCCAAATCCAGGCCATAATGGGCATGATCGCCATGGGCGTGCGTAATCAGCACACGGAGCTTCAAATCCTTGTTCTCTTCGAGATCCATCTGTTTCTTTATCACTTTAGCCGCATTGCGGGTAATTTTAACATTCATGATCCGTCCATCTCCTGACAACTGTATTGAAATACTCAGTACTTTATTTTAAAGGAACTCCACTTGAAAATGCAACTCCAAAAAATGATCAGCTTCGAAGCGACGGATATTTGCGGTCCATTCTGGAGACGAACCAGGCCATCAGCAGCATCGAGACCCCGATGTCGTCAATCGGCATAAAGGGCATGACATCCGGCAGCACCCAATACAGGGCGACCGGGACCGTGAACAGCAGCTTGTCCAACAGCGCCACCCGGGGAGACGCCACATAACGCCAGGTGCCGCGCAGCACATTGGACCAGCCCTTGAGCGACAGCAATTTCTTCAGTTTCAAATGGGTTCTCCTTCCGCATCCTGTCCTCCCGGTTCCCGGCAGGACAGGATTTAGCCGTAATTTATTGAAGAAGGGGAACTCCCGCTCCCCCTCTCACAATACGCGTCTTACGCCAAAATGTTTCAAATTCCGTTGATTCGGACTTGTCATCGATCAGGCTTGCATCAACCGGATAACAGCGAAGCCAAAATTTGTCCCGTCTCGGTTGTCATATCCTCAAATTCCTCCAGAGGCAGCGGATTTCTGCCAAATCCCAGCTCCACCGTAAATCCGGGCTTACGGAATTCCTGGATGAACCAATCCTTGAAGCCCGCGTCGCTTCCCTCGAGGAACACCGCACGGTAGCCGCTGGCCGCGCCCATCGCTTCCGCCATGGAGCGGCTCTCCGGCGGCTCGAATCCCCGGTAATTCCAGTAGATCTCCTGCCCCTGGCTGTGCAGAGACACCGCCGCCTCAAAGGGCGTGCGGAAGCATAGTTCTGCCAGAGCAGCAGCTTCAGGCTCGCTTAGCGGAGCAGGCCCGCCGTAGTCTCTCGGAGATGGCCCCGATCTTCCCCGGCGGGCCTGCTCCTCCTCCCAGTACGCGGGGAACTGATCGCCGAGGTCGACTCCGCGGATATTGGCCTTCCAATGGCGGAAGCTGCGGCGGCCGCCGTTCCATTCCTCCAGCTCCAGACGGCGGGGATGCCAGTGACCAGCGCCCTCCTGAACAAGCTCGACCCCGTCCGGATTGGCCATGGGAACAGCCCACACCGTCCATTCATCATGCCAGCGCCGCACATCATGGCCCTGCCAGTTCCGTCCTTCGGCATATGCCGCCGCATACTGCTCCAGGAAGGACAGCAGGGATGGGGAGGTCAGCCATTCATTGGCATGCAGGGCCGCATTGACATGCAGATGGCGGGAGCCGGTTCCTAGACGAAGCACATTGAGCGGTCTGCCAAGCACGCTGCTGCCAATCGTCTCTCTATGAATGAAGGGATATTTGACCGTCAGCAGGTCGATGTCCTCTTCAAGTTCCCTCGGCCCGTATTCCCCTCTAAGCTCGACAATCCTCGGCCGTCTTCTCGCCGGGATGACCAGCATGCGTCCGGGAACACAGAATCCGTCCGCCGGGAGGCCGGAATTCAGCACCTGCAGCGCTTCCGGCTCGACGCCGAACCATTCCGCCACCTCCCGGACCCGCACCCCCTCTCCGGGGGTATAACGCCGCCGCTGGACCGAAGGAAGGAACAGCACCTGGCCCGGCACCAGATAGGGCCGGTCAGCCGCCCAGGGATTGCCCTGAATCACATGACCTGGCGTTATTCCGAAAGCGGCGGCGACCCTTGCCACCGTATCCCCCTTGCGCACCACATATTCAAGCATTTCACTCATCCTCTCCGTTATACAGGAGTTGTTCCTCTATTGTATGCGATTGCTCTTGTCCTCCATGACGGCAGAAGAACGGCCGGGCTATCGCCGCCCGGCCGTTCCAGAATGAATATAAGGATAAGTTCGTTACACATCACTCGGCTCGAGTGAAGATACTTGCCAGACAACCGGAGTGCGTCTGATCTGCTCGCCCAGCCAGTCCATCGCGATTCTTTGAAAAATGCCGGCATCGCCGCTGCAGAAGAACTGGTGCACGGGAGTCTCATCCCCACGGGCCAGCTTCCCTTTGTCATACAGAATGGTGCTGATCTCCCGGGCCGTTTCATCGGCTGAGCTGATCAGCTTGACGCCGGCTCCCATCGCCCGGCCGATCGGCTCGACGAGAAACGGATAATGCGTGCAGCCGAGAATCAGCGTATCGATAGGCTCATGTTTGATGCCGTTCAGCGATTCGCGAACGGCGGGATCGCATTTCTCCGAGCGAAACATTCCCTGCTCCACGAGGGGGACAAGCGCTGGACACGCCTGACTGACCACCTCGATATATGGCGACAGCTGCTTGAGCGCGGTAGTATATGCGCCGCTGTTGATCGTGCCGACAGTGCCGATGACGCCGACACGGCCGGTCTTGGTTGCGCTGATCGCGGCCCGGGCGCCGGGGTGAATGACGCCGATGACCGGAATGTCCATTTTGGCGGTTATATCGTCAAGAGCGGCCGCTGTCGCGGTATTGCAGGCAATCACAATCATTTTGGGATCGAACTGCAGCAGATAATCAACGATCTGCTCCGTGAACATTTTAACTTCCCCGGAAGAGCGGGGACCGTACGGGGCTCGCGCGGTGTCTCCGTAGTAAATGATTTTCTCGCGGGGGAGCTGCCTCATAACTTCCTTGACAACTGTAAGTCCCCCCACGCCTGAATCCAGTATGGCAATTGCTTGCTGCACGGGCACACCGCTTCCTTCGTCATGTTTTGAAATAGCTTATGTAAGGCGGAAGCAAAGCGTACCGGGCTTCCTGTCCCAATTGCAGATCATACTCCTTTTGCTTCCGGAGTTCAAGAGCGAAGCAGAAGGAGACAGAAATGCCCCTGATAACCGGCTGCGGCATCTGTGCAGGCTGGCCGGTTATCCTGGGGCATGAAGACCGGTTCGGCCGGTCAGTTCTTGTCGCTTACTTCATCGGCTACGGAAGTGGTGTCTGCCGTGTTCTCGGTGATTTCCAGAGAGGCGGCCGCTTCCTTGGCAGCATCGTCAGCCGAACTGACCGTTACTTTCTCATCTTCGGCTTCTACTGATTTTCCCCAGTCAGAAATCTCGTGTACGATCGTCTGAGCGGATTCTTTGACGATTCCCGCCCATTCCGCACCTTTATCCGTCACCTGCTGAATCAGCTCTTGCGCTTTATCCTTTGCCTCCACTGCGCCATCCGAAATATCCTTACGCAGCTCTTTGCCAGATTTGGGTGCGAAGAGCAGTGCGGTCACCGAGCCGATTACGCTTCCTGCAGCGATACCCCACAGCAGGCTTTTCGTGTTCTTCTTCATCGTTCATCTCTCCTTTGCGGGCGAATGCCTAGTTCCTGATTTATCATAAGCATCGGCAGTCCGTCCCGTGACTGTAAAGGCAAGAAATATTTCGCGGAAGCCGCTATTCTGCAGATTGATTTTTAGGCTTGATCGTATAATTGCAGCATTGGTTGCCTTCAGCCATGCACTCGGTTCGCGTTACTTTGGCTCCCAGCAAGTCCTCGAACAGATGCTGCTCGCACTGGCAGGCTTTGCTGTATTGGGACGCCACCTGGCGAATCGGACAATTGTATTCCCGCATCGAATAGGAGCCGTCCTCCCATTTCTCCCACTCGGCCATGTAGCCGCCCGAATTCTGGATCGCGGTCAGCTCGGCAACCCGTTCTTCGAGGTTTCGCCGCTCCATCATGGGACTGTACTGGGCATGCAGCCGTCGGCGGCGGCCTTCAAACAGAACATTGACTGCCTCCGTCCCGCTGCTGTGATCCAATTCCCGGAGCAATTCTAGTGCCAGATTATGGTAATTTTTCGGAAAATGATCGTCCGCTCTCTCCGTCAGCGAATACATATGCATCGGGCGGCCCATCGGCTGACGGACGACTTTGTTGCGCGCAAGTCCTTCACTTTCCAGCTGCAGGACATGACGTCTGACGCCCATCTCGGTAATGCCAAGCTCTTCGGCCAGCGCGCCAATGGTCAGCGGCCCCTTCATCTTCAGAAGCGTCATAATCGTACGCCTTGTTGTGCCGCTCTCCTGCCCCCTCTTCATGGGCTCCCTCCTCTCCCTGTGATTGCATGCTCTGTCTTGATCCACAATCGGATTCTTCTATCGCACCGGTTGTACAGCTCCCAGTTCCCGGTTCAGATAAGCCCGCGTCTCCTCGGCAAAAGCGGTCAGCAGCTCCGGAAGCAGCGGTGTCAAGGGATGCAGTGCTTCCCGGTTCCAATTGCTATAGTCCTGTACCAGCGGTCTTCTTAACGATACAAGCTCGAGCAGACGTCCGTACAGCTCCTTGTCCGTAAAGACCGACTCTTCGTGGATAATCGTAACGATATCTTCATAACTGCCGGCGTCGCGCATAATGAATCCGTCGATCAGACAGCTTCCGGTGTCGGTTACAACTTCAATAGCAAGATGCAGACAGCGCTCCTGTACGAGACCCCAGATGATGCCGCCGTCCCAGGAAGCAGCTGCCTGCCGCAGCCCCTCCGTGATATCGGGAATCACCTGAAGAATGCGTTCGATTTGATCACGATTGACATAGTACATGCCAAGAGTTCTCCTTTCATATCGGCGCCCACACCCCCGGGATTCGGCCATAGTGTCAACCGCAATGCCAGCATTGGCAAATACCGGGAATAGGCGGGTGTCTTTTTAAAATGGAGATTTGGAAAATGTTAACGCGTACTAGAGCTCGTAATCGACCGCATACGAGACTTCCTTGACTTCATTAATGTGAGCGATAACTTCCTTATGTGCCGGATGCACCTGATAGGCGTTCAGATCGTCAAGATTGGCCACCGTCGCGGTAAGGGCGATATCGAAGGACCGCTCGCTTCGCAAAATATCGGCGCCGATTTCCAGCGAAATCAACTGCGGGATTTTGCCATCCATATTGCGCAGCACAGCCACAGTCTTCTCTACACTTGACTCCGAACCGTCCTTCAGCTTGAAAAACACGATATGTTTAATCATTTTGGCATAATCCTTCCTATTTCAATAATGGGTACGAACATTTATATAAAAAATATATCATAACCCTCCATTTTCTGAAAGGAATGTGCAGGCCGCTATAGGGTTACCCATTGCCTTGAAAAGGACAAATATTGTAATATCAGAAGAAACGGCTTGCGCCTCCTGTAACGGGGGCACCCGTTGCTCTCAGAAATCGGAGGATGTTATGCCTACAAATCAGTCAGAGCCCTACATGATACAGGCCTGGTCTCTTGTCAACCGGAAATACCTCGGCAAGGGAGTACGAATCAAGAGATTTCGCCGTCCCCAAAAAAGCCAAATCCGCAACCGCGTGCTTCTCGCTGTCCTGATGGCCCGCGACATCAAGCTCTCCCGGCTTGCGGAGGAACTGTCGGTCTCCTCTCGGAGCGTCAGCGCCTGGGTATACGAGAGCCGTATTCCCTCAAAGACCAATATCGAGAAGGTATGCCGGTATCTCGGCTACCCGCAGCATGTTCTGTTCAACGAAGCCCTGCTTCGGCAGAGCCCGATCCTGTGCCAGCCTGCGCCTTCCCGCTATATGAAGCGGACCGCCGTACAGCCTAGACGGAGCGACATTCTGACCGGACTGTGCATGGTGCATGATATTTCCGTGACGGATGCCAGCCGCTGGATCGGCGTTCATCCCGGCACCTTCCGCAAATGGCTTCACCACAGCGTTCTGCCGGCTCCCGCGCTTCAGGAGAAAGCGGAGATTTTCTTCCGGATTCCGCGAAGCATTCTGTTCGCGGACTGCAGTTCAAGTTCAATCAAATGAGATCCGAGAAACTACGCTCTTCCTCATAACGGGAAGAGCTTTTTTCGCGTGGGAAATGCCGGCAGAAGAGACTGCCCTTCCATCACCACGGATCAATCATGAACCTGTCATAGAAGCAGTGAAGCTATGTTTTTCTCGCCAGAATAAACCGGAGGCAGTACTCGTGAACCCCGTCAGGGCCGCTTGTCAGCACTTCGCGCAGCTCCCCGGTTTCAAGTACTTCCGTGTCATGGAAATGGTCCCGAAGATCGCTCTCGGAAAAGAAGTGGGCATATTTGCCTTGTTTATACTCAAAGGTTCCGGGTTCCATCTCCATTCCCTGGCCGTTCTGAACGTCGTTGTCCGAGAAGCAGGTGAAGAACAGGAGTCCACCGGGACGGAGCTGCTCCAGCGCAGACGAGATCAGAATCCGCCGATCGCGTTCAAGGAACAGATGCAGGACATCATAGCAGAATACCGCATCATATAACCGGCCCGGACGACTGTCCAGCACCGATCCAAGCTTGATCCTGCTGCCAGGGTCCCACAGCTTCGCCATATCCACGGCTGCTTCGCTAAGCTCCATACCCTCGACCTCGAATTCACGGGAGAAAGCCCTTGTATTGCGCCCGTAACCGGCTCCGGGTACCCATATCCGTCTGACGCCGTGCTCATGGAACCTCTCGCGGGCGATATTCGCCGTCGGACTCGGTTCCGTTCCCCATATCATGCCTTCCTTCGCAAACCGGTCATTCCAATATGAAGACAACAGTTAGCCTCCTTTCGATGTCATAATTTCGGAAGCGCCATTCTCGGATTCCAATCTTTCTTTATTTCCCTGCAAGCCCTTGAAATTCCTTCTGCCAGAAGCGGCGTGTTTACCTGCCGCCTTTGCCTGATATACGAACAGCAGCCAGAGACCCCGGTTATGCCGGAATCCCTGGCTGCTTGATAAATGCAGAGCCTCGGTGAAGCGAAATACATGAACAGCCGCCCGCCTAGTATTTGCCGGTAACGGCACCCCACTGCCTCAGCACCCGGTCCAGTTCCTCGCCATGTATCGGCTTGGAGATGAAGTCCTGCATGCCGGCATTCAGACACATCTCACGGTCATCCTTTCGCGCAAACGCCGTAACGGCAATAATCGCCGGATGGCGGTTCCGTATCTGGCGGATGCGGGCCGTTGCTTCCAGCCCGTCCATAACAGGCATTTGGATGTCCATGAAGATCAAATCATATTCCTTCGTCTCGGCCGCTTCTACAGCCTGAAGGCCGTTCTCGGCGAAATCCGCCTCGTACCCCCGCTTCCTTAGGTATGTTCCGAGCAGGTGGCGGTTGACCGGCTGGTCCTCCGCGACCAGGATCGATATGGCGCCGGGGCTCGCGGCGGAAGACAGCCGTTCATCCGTACCGACATCCATAGGATCAGGAACGGTACTCTCATCATTCCCCGCCAAATCGTCAGAGAGAGCGGCTTCAATTGTGAAGCAGAAGGTCGATCCTTGCCCTTCGACACTGTCCACGCCGATCGAGCCTCCCAGCAGCTCGGCAAGCTTCTTGCTGATGGCAAGTCCTAGCCCCGTACCCCCGTACTTGCGGTTAATGGAGGGATGCAGCTGGGTGAAGGACTGGAACAACAGCCCCTGCTTATTCACCGGGATTCCGATTCCCGTGTCCTGAACCGAGAAATGGAGGATCATCTGGTTGGTGCTGCGGACAGAGCCCAGTCTCACCCGGAACTCGATCCGGCCTGAATCCGTGAATTTGACCGCATTGCCCACGAGATTGACCAGAATCTGGCGAAGTCTTGCCCCGTCCGTAACCAGCTTCTCCGGAAGGAAGGGATCGATGTCAAATTCAAGCTGAAGAGACTTGTCCAGCACCTTCGGATAGAATAAATCCTTGACGCTCTGCATAAGGGTCCGCAGGTTCACTTCCCCCAGTTCCAGCGTCATCTTGCCCGCTTCGATCTTGCTGAAATCGAGCACCTCGTTCAGCAGATGCAGCAGCGCCTCACCGCTCTGGCTGATGATATCGGCATAGCTGCGCTGTTCATCGTCAAGTTTCGTATCCTTTAGCAGATCCGACATGCCGATAATCCCGTTCATCGGCGTCCGCAGCTCGTGGCTTACCATGGCCAGGAATTCAGACTTGGCCCGGTCGGCTCGCTCCGCCGACTCCTTGGCACGGCGGATTTCCTTCTCCTCCGTAATATCCTTAAAGACGACGACCGCGCCTTTCTTAACCCCGTCATCATACAAAGGCGTCATATGGTACTTGACCAGAATGCTGGAGCCGTCCCTCTTCCAAAGAATGCCTTCGTGTTCTTCGTACATCTCGTTCTGCGACAGCTCGGCGACCAGAGATCGCTGGCCTCCTTCATATGTGTCACCGATCAGTCTCGTCAGCTGGATGGAATCCTCCAGGCGATCCCCTGACCATTCCCCTTCGTCATAACCCAGCATCCTGGAGGCAGACGGATTGATGAATATGGTGTTCCCTTCCAGATCGATGCCGAAGATACCTTCGGACACCGAGTTGAGAATAAGCGCATGTTCATAGCTGAGCTTCTCAATCTGCCGCAAGTGGCTCTTATGCTCCGTAATATCGCTAGTTATACCGAATACCCCGGCCACATCGCCATGAACGAGAATCGGGACGAACATGACGCTGACCTCCACCCTCTGCCCGTCCCGATGGACCATCCGGCTTTCAAAGGTTTGGGCAATCCCTCCAACTGCACGGCGGAACCGCTCGTTCACATGATCCAGCTCCTCCGGGTCCATCACTTCGGCGAAATGGGTCATCAGCAGCTCGGAACTGGTGTAGCCGGTCAAATATTCAAGGCTGGCGTTGACGGACAGCGTTCTTCCCTGAAGATCCATCGCGCTGATGGCGGACGGATTGAATTCGAAGAGAGATTTATACCGGTTCTGGCTCTCCTCCAGCTTCATTTCATACTGCTTGCGCTCACTGGCATCCCGGGAGACGGCGACGGTCTCCCATTCTCCGCTGTCCTCGGAGTATACGCTGCGAACCGTCGTTTCGATCCACATATAGGTGCCGTCTTTACGCCGGAAACGGCACTGTGCAGCTGTAACTCCTTTTCCATCTCTGCTGTCTTCGAGTACAGCCCGGATATAGTCGATGTCGTCGGGATGAACATAGTCCAGCCCCCCTGTCCCAATCATTTCATCGGGCGAGTAGCCAAACATGGTATGACAGATCGAGGAAGCGTACAAATAGGTCGCCTTCTCGTCGAACGCATTGCGGGCGATGAAGTCCAGCGAATTCTCGGAGATCAGCCGATAATTCCGCTCGCTGATCCGCAGCTTCTCCTCCATCCGGTATTTCTCCGTCACGTCCTGCATCGTTCCACTGACCGACAGCACCTTGCCCTCCGAGTCAGTTATCCCTTCCCAATGACAGTCGATATTCGTAAGCTGGCCTTCCGTCGCGATGCAGATCAGCACATTGCCGGAAGTGCCCCGCTCCGTCGCGTCACACATGGCCTTCCTGAAGCTCTCCCTGTCGGCAGGCACAACGACGGGCAGGAAGGCTTCCAATTCGATATCCTGCCGGGTTGAAGGAGATGTTCCTGCCTGCGCGGGGAAGAAGATGCGCCGAAGCTCCTCCGACACCGTCAGCTTCCCGGTCGCCGCGTCCCAATCCCAGGAGCCCATGCGAGCCATGCGCTGCGCTTTTGCCAGCATGTCCTCATATTTCTTGCGCTCCGATATATCCCGGGCGATGGTCATATATTGCATCGGCTCGCCCGCTTCGTTCGTAATCACCTTGATGCTGCTCTCGATCCAGACATAACAGCCATCCTTGTGCCGGATTCTTCCGGTGAACACATCGGTAGGATGTGTGCTGTCGTACAATCCTTTCAATACGCCAACGTCGTCAGGATGATAAAATTGGATGCGGTTCTTGCCGATAAGCTCCTCCGCCGTAAAGCCCATTAGCTGATGAATGGAAGGCGACACATACAGCAGCTTCCCATCCAGCGCGCTGATGGAGATCAGATCCGGACTGTTCTGGCTGATCAGGCTGTTGAACTGTTCGTTCTCATGAAGCTTCTGCTCGGCGATCTTCCGGTCGGTAACATCCGTCATTTCCACAATCATATATTCCGGCCCCTCAACCTCGTCCGTCCTTAAGACAAACAGGTGAAGCTCCACCCACAGCAGGCTGCCGTCCTTGCGGAGAAATTTTTTCTCTTTATATATCTCTTCCCCGGGCTGCTTCAGCAGTATGCCTAGAATGGCAGCCGGATCCGAAAGAAAGCCCTCGCCGGGAAGAATATGATCGGCGTAGCCGAGCTTCTTCAACTCTTCCTCGGTATAACCGAACATTCGGCACAAAGCCGGATTGCAGCGTATCATCTGTCCTTCCTTCAAGGAAACCATGGCGATTCCGCTGGAGGAACGGGAGTAGATCTGTTCAAATAAATCTTTGGACATAGAAGCCCCCCTCTGCAATCAACGGCATGAATGAGCATAATCAATAACTATTCTAAGTATATCGGGTTTTGACACAATAATCTAAATGATCCTCGCAAAAGTCGAAAATTTAATTATTTAACATCCGGAATGCTTGCTGCCGCTTTCAGGTTTGTTTTGGAGTAGGATCTACGTGGGCGCGTAAGAAGGACGCTCCACGAACGGACCGTTGTTTCAATCGCTGTTGTGTCCAGATTTTATTTATTCTCCTTAGCGGTGAAAATCCGGACACAAAGGCGACCGCTGCCGCTTTTCCGCGGGTCGTTCCGTCCTCTCCGCTGCTTTAAGCGGGAACAGTTTCTACACAATTAAAAAAAACGCAAGGCAGCGATTCCCCAATAACAGGAGAATCGCTGCTCTGATGTCTTTTTATCAACATTCAGAATCAAGATGATCTTTTCCTTCGTAGAATATTTACTTATGAAACAGCCCCGTTCAGCTCTGACACAATCTGTTCATCTATACCTGTCTCCAAACTAAAAACCTTTAAAAGCGGTCGTCACCAATTGGCGGACATAGTCATCGTCCAGCTTCTCTCCGGTCAGCAGCATCCGGTAAAAGATCGGCCCATAGATGAGGTCCAGCGCAATCGCGATATCGAGCCCTTCCTTCAGCTCTCCCCGCTCCGCCCCTCTCTCCAGAAGCTTGCGGGCATCGCGCCGCCGGGGCTGAAAGTAGCGAGTGCGGTACGCTTCGGCAATGGCAGGGTCGGACTGCCCCTCCCCGATAATCTCCGCGAGCATCTTCCCTTCGCGACTAATCATAAATCTGGCGAAATTAGTAGCATGAAGCAGAACATCTTCATATACGCTGCCCGTATCCGGCAGAGGTATTCTTTCCGTGGCAGCGGAGAGAAATCCGTCAATCACGACCGCGGCCTTATTCGGCCACCATTTATAGATCGTAGCTTTACTGACTCCGGCGCGCTCCGCGATCTTCTCAACCGTCACCGAGCCGAAGCCTTCCTCCTGCAGCAGGTCGTATGAAGCGGACAGAATCGACTGCTGGGTTTCGATATTTCTCGGGCGTCCTCTCTTGGTGTTCATTTGAATCCTCCCTTTATAACCCTTTAAAAAACCATACGTTTATTATACTAAAAAAAATTAGGCGGCGAAAACGAAAATGCCTATTTACAAAACGATACGTTCAGTATATTATTAACTCATGAATTAGTGAACGATACGTTCAGTATTTATTTAAGGGATTGAGATCCACTTCATGGACCGGCCAATCCAATCTAAGGAGGATTACCATGAAAATTGAGCATGCGGTAAAGGTTAAGGAAGCTTCGCTCTCGAACGGGATGACCGTTCTGCTGGCCGCAGCCTGCGGCCTCATCGTCGCCAATCTGTATTATGCCCAGACACTTGTAGGACCTATCAGCAGTGCTACCGGCATCCCGTCATCGGCAGCAGGATTGATCGTCACCATCACCCAGATCGGCTATGTACTCGGACTGCTGTTCATCGTACCGCTCAGCGATCTGTTGGAGAACCGCCGTCTCGCCTCCGCGGCTCTCGTTGTTGCCGGAGTCGCGCTGCTGGCCGCCGCCTTCGCCCGCAGCTCCGCGATGTTCCTTATTGCCGCGCTGTTCATCGGCCTTGGCTCTGTAGTAGCCCAGATTCTCGTACCCTTTGCCACCTATATGTCGTCTGAAGAACAGCGCGGCCGGGTAGTCGGCAATGTAATGAGCGGTCTTCTGCTCGGAATCATGCTCGCCCGTCCTGTCGCCAGCTTCATCGCCAGCTCATTCGGATGGCAGGCGGTTTTCGCCTTCTCAGCAATTGTGATCATGCTTCTGGCCACACTGTTATCCCGTGTTCTGCCTGAACGAAAGCCCGCTCCAACTGTCCAGTACGGTAAACTGATTGCTTCCTTGGGCACTCTGCTTCGTCACACGCCCATCCTGCGCCGCCGGGCTTTCTATCAAGCTTGTCTGTTCGGAGCCTTCAGCCTGTTCTGGACATCGGTTCCTCTGCGGCTGGCGCATGATTTCGGAATGTCCCAACAGGGTATCGCCTGGTTCGCTCTCGTCGGTGTCGGCGGAGCAATTGCAGCTCCGATTACCGGCAGACTGGCGGACAAAGGCTTGACTAGACCGATGACCGGCCTTGCTTTCATCCTCGCCTCGTTGTGCTTCCTGCTGACGCTGATCATTCCCGGACACTCTACTGGCTCACTCGTACTGCTCTGTCTGTCCGCGATCGGACTCGATATGGCTGTATCCGGCAATCTGGTGCTTGGACAGCGGGCAATTTACTCTTTGGGAAGCGAAGCCAGAGGTCGGCTTAACGGATTGTTCATGGCAATCTTCTTTATCGGCGGCGCGATCGGTTCATCTCTGGCGGGCTGGTCTTACTCCGTAGGCGGCTGGCATTTAACGGCGCTTATCGGTCTGGCGCTGCCGCTTGTCGCATTGCTGTATTTTCTTACCGAGAGAAAAGGCCAATAAATAGAAACTGAAGAGAATGTTTCACCTTAATGAAGAGGGGCCGTGCAAGCTGCAGATCGAGCAGCCTGCACGGCCCTTATTCACGTCTTCCGGCAACGAAGCCGGAGTCAAGAAATCGGAAAGGTAATCGAATGGCCGGACAAACCATATACATAGATGTACAGCCTTGATTGTCTAATCAAGTGCATTCCCCATTTATATGAGACGTAAGGAGAATCCCAATGAAAAAAATACCCGTAATCATTATCAGCGGTTTCCTGGGCAGCGGCAAAACCACACTGCTGATCGAGCTTATCCAAGTCCTGCAAGACCGTAAGATCAAGCCGGCGATCCTGATGAACGAATTGGGCAAAGCGGATGTGGACGGCATGATCCTGTCTGAAGCTGCCGGAGGGCTTCCTCTGGAAAAGCTGTTTGACGGCTGCATCTGCTGCAGCAAAAAGTGTGAAATCTCCGGTTCTCTCAAGAGCCTGCTGGAGCTGGCCCCTGATGTAATACTGGTCGAGTTGACGGGAGTAGCCAATCCGGAGGAGGTCGTCGACGCTATGGCTGAGCCTGAACTGCTTGACCGGATTATTCTGCATAAAGTCGTCACCGTGATTGATGCAGAGAATGTATTGGAATACGGCAGCATCTTCTCTTCCGACAAGCAGCTCGTCCACACGCTTCGCCGGCAGCTGGAAGTCGCGGACGTAATCCTTGTGAACAAGCAGGACCTCGTATCCCGTTCCCATTTGTCCAAAGTGGATCGCTTGATTATCAAGCATAACGAACAAGCTCTTATCCTCAATACAAGCTTCGGCATATGCAATCCGGAAGCTCTCATCGAAGGAATTGAGCCTCTGGATCTTCAAGCGAAGGCACCGGGCCGATTCAAAATCATTCCCGGCGGGCACCACGATCATAGCGCAGATTCCGGTGCGTCCAGCGAACGGGGCCAGGCTTCTTTTTCCCGTATACAAAGCCTTCTTATCCCGATTAGCGGACACAAGCCGCTGTCCTTGCGCAAGCTGACCAAGTGGCTGAACGCCAAGGGGCAGCGTGTGCTGCGCGCAAAAGGTTATGTTCCCCTGGAGGGCTCCCCCCACACCTCGCTGATCCAGTTCTCGGGAAGACAGCTGCAGCATGCGCGTACAGCATACAAGGGAGCTTATTACTTGGTTATTATCGGTTACGAACTGGATGAAACCTCCTTAATGGAAGAGTGGCGGACCGGCGTTATTCTTTGAATCTCACATTCGTAATGATTCTGATTAATTTCAATGGGTGCGTCATTTGTTGATCGTCCGGGCATAGAATGGGGATATATACCAGTTCTATCACAGGAGGATTTCGATGAAAGCTTCAACGCTCTATAAGATTCCGCCCCTATTTCTTCCCGTAATTTTGCTCGTTCCCGCTCTGACGGTCCGGCTTCACAGCAAATCCGGCCTTCTCGTAAATCCGCAGCTGCAGCAGATCAAGACGATTTTCATAGCGATTATCCTGGAGGCCCTGCCTTTTATCTTATTGAGCGTACTCTTGTCGTCGCTTGTCCAAGTATTCCTGAAGGATCAGTGGATCAGCCGCCTGAATCCCAAGAATCCTCTGGTTGGCGTACTTCTGGCTTCCTCGCTGGGTATCGTCCTGCCATTGTGCGAATGCGGCATGATCCCCGTCGTACGGAGATTAATGGTAAAAGGGATGCCTGCGTATATCGCGATCACCTTTATTCTTAGCGCTCCCATCCTGAATCCGGTCGTATTGACATCAACCCTTGTCGCGTTCCGTTCGCATCCCGAAGTGGTATGGGGCCGAATGGGACTGGCCCTTGCCGTCTCGATCTCGACAGGCTTGATTGTGTACTTGCTCTGTCCGAAGAATCCCTTGAAGCAATCCTTGCTCACATTCAAGCTCCAGAGCGGAAGCGCGTCTTCTCATGAGCACCCCCGTTCATGGGAAGGTTATTTTGTCCATGCGGGAAATGAATTGATCGAAATGAGCAAATATTTGGCGCTCGGCGCTTTCGTAACCGCCTGCATTCAATCCTTCATCCCCCGTGACCAGCTATTCGCCTTAGGGAATGGCGCTGTCTCATCCTACTTTTTCATGATGGGTTTTGCTTTTGTCTTGTCGCTGTGCTCAACCTCCGACGCTTTCGTTGCATCCGCGTTCACACATACCTTTTCAGCCGGTCCGCTTATTGCCTTTCTGGTGCTGGGGCCAATGCTGGATTTCAAAGGTTTGCTCATGCTGTTCGCTACGTTCAAGACCAGGTTTGTCATAGGTCTCAGCCTGCTGCTTATTGTCTTGATACTCTTCGGTTCGGTTGCCGCCAATTATCTGATCTAAAGCCTGGATTTAGGGAAAGGAGCTGACCGATTAATGGCCATTACCTTGAGAATCCGCTGCCATTATCTCCTTCGCGCTCTGCTGCTTGCCGCCTTGTCCTTCTATATCATTCACTTGAATGAGACGGATTCCTTGCACTATTATTTGGCTCCGCGGATGCAGAAGTTGCTGCTGCTGTGCCCGGTGCCGCTTCTGTTCATCGCGATCGGGATGCTGTGGCATACCATGACAGGTACTTCGGAGCAGCTATGCGACTGCGAGCATCCGTTGCCTGCGGGTTTCCTTAAAAATGCAACCGTCTATGGTCTGTTCGCGCTGCCGCTGCTATTCGGACTTCTTTTACCCGATCAAGCGCTTGGGAGCGATATGGCCCTCAAAAAAGGAATCATCTACTCTATCTCCGATTCCGGGTTGGGGCGCGAACGGGAGCAGGATGACCAACCCTCTCAAGCCGCGATCGCCTCACAAACAACGGGAACAACGAAGTCTGAGCCAAGCGATCCGAACAAGCTGTTCATTGCGAAGGATATTTATGGCGTGGAGTTTGCGGAGTTAGCCAAGCGGCTCTACACACTGCCGGTAATCCAGGTTGATCCGTCCATCTACTCGGAAACAATCGGTGCTATTGACAAGTACAAGCAAGCCTTTGTGAATCGAAAAATCTCCTTGCAGGGCTTTATCGTCCGGCAGAAAGATATGGATGATCATGTATTTGCTGTAAGCCGGTTTTTGGTGATGTGCTGCACGGCCGATGCGGTTCCGTTCGCCACACTTGTTCATAGCCCCAACGTCTCTTCTATCAAGAATGATACATGGGTCCGGATTGATGGAACGATTCAGACCGCGAAGGTTAACGGAAAAGAAGCTTTGCAGATTGAAGCCGGACAGATCCAGGTGATCAAGCAGCCGGCATCTCCTTATATTTTTACCAATCCCGATTCGGTGGCCGAATTTGATAAACAGCATCCACAACGTAAATAGCAAGCGCAATCCCGTCCTCTCTCCTATAGAAAAAAGGCGCCATAAATGGCGCCCGAAACGGACAGCGTATGCGCCGGATGTGTCTGATTACCAGCTTGCTTTGGTCACGCCGGGAATTTGGCCTTTGTGAGCCAATTCGCGAAATACAATCCGGGATACCCCAAACTTGCTGATATATCCTCTGGGACGTCCTGTAACCGAGCAGCGGTTATGCTGACGGGTTGGCGATGAATCACGGGGCAGCTTCTGCAGAGCCGCATAATCCCCTTGTTCTTTCAACTCTCTGCGCTTATCGGCATACTTGTCAACCAGAGCTTGCCTCTTCTGCTCTTTAACAATCTTCGATTTCTTGGCCATGAATCTTCCCTCCTTGTCTATTATTCGTTCAGCGCCGCCTTCAAAGCTTCAAGATTTTGGTGCATGACTCCGATATAGTCAAGACCGGCGGCGATTTCATCATCCGTCAAACCTTCAATCGGATTCAGTACCGCGGACTTGGCTCCGATCTCCTTGGCTATCGTGTCGGCAACTTTGGAGGATACCAGCGTCTCAAAAAAGATTGTCTTCACGTTATGCTCCTTCGCAAACTTGACAATCCCGGCCATTTGGGCGGCCGACGGCTCCTGTTCAGGCGATAGACCGGCGATCGGAACCTGCGTCAATCCATATTCCTTGGCAAGATAACCAAAAGCGGCATGCTGTGTAATAAAATCCTTGCGTTTGCTGTCTTTCAAAGCTTCGGCATATTCCTTATCAAGGGCTTCCAGTTCGGACACATAGGCATCGGCATTGGTCTTGAACTGCTCTTTGTATTGCGGAGCCGCTTCGGACAGCCCCTTCTCAATATTCCGAACCTCCTGGATCGCCAGCGCCGGGGATAGCCATACATGCGGGTCCAGACCTCCATGGTCATGATCATGTCCGCTCTCTTCATGCTCTCCTTCATCATGAGCGTGTTCACCGTCTTCATGAGTCTCTTCGCCATGTTCAGACTCTTCTTCCGCGCCTTCCATAATCTCGATTCCATGACTGGCCTCGACGCTCTTAAGCCCGGTTCCTGTGGCGCTATCCACCACCTGATCCACCCAGCCCTCCATGCCCGCGCCGTTATAGATAAGTACGTCTGCCTTGCTGATGGAAGCCATGTCCTGGGCAGTCGGCTCCCAATCATGCGGCTCCATTCCGGCCGGAACGAGATTTTCCACATGGGCGAGATCCCCTGCAACATGACGCGTGAACTCATACATCGGATAAAAGCTCGTCCTGATCTCCAGCGTTTCCTTTACCGGTGTAGTGGGGGATGCTCCCGGTGCTGCCGATTCGCCGTTATTTGCCGCAGTATTATTTCCCGCCGCATTACTTCCTGCCGCATTATTTCCCGTACTGGCATTCGAGCCGCAGCCCGCCACAATCAGCATCACCGACAGGGACAAAACAGTTAAACTACGATTCCAATATTTCATGTTTCATGAACTCCTTCTTTTGAACATTTTTTTTGGTGCTCCGTCGTCCATACATCCGAAGCAGTTTTTGCAGCAGCAGCGTTGTCAGCAGGAATACAAGCAGAACTAGCGCAATCGTTCCTCCCGGCGGTGTATCTATGTAATAGGAAAGACTCAAAGAGGAAAAAACACCGACCCAGCCGGTACCGATGGAAATCAAAATCGCCGCTGTGAAGCCGGGAGCAATCCGCAGAGCCAGCGAGGCGGGCAGTACGATCAGCGCTGAAACCAGAAGGACGCCCACAACAGGCATGGCGGCAGCGACCGTCATCCCGGTTAGCACGGCAAAAGAGAAGGACAGCAGTTTGGCATGACCGCCGGATATCGCAGCCGTCTCCTCGTCAAAGGTCAGAATATACAGCGGGCGCCGCAGGATCACAAAATACAGCAGCCCGAGGAACGTAACAATGGCCATTAACAGCAATTGAGTATCGCTGACCGCTACAATGGAGCCGAAGAGATAGGAGCTGAAGCTTTTGCTCCAGTTCTGTTTCAAGCTCATCAATACGACGGCAAGCGCCAATCCCGAGGTCATAATGATGGCTACCGGCAGTTCACTGTATGTACGATAGGAGCGCCGCAGCTGCTCGATGACAATCCCTCCGGCAACGGCCACCGCGAACCCGCCGAGGGCGGGATCAAGATGGATAACCGAGCCCAGGGCAACCCCGGCAAGGGATACATGGGACAACGTATCCGCCATTAGCGCCTGCCTGCGAAGCATGAGATACACTCCAAGCAATGGAGCAATCACGCCGATCATCGCTCCTGCCCAAAAGGCGCGCTGCATGAATTCGTAACCGAACATCGCCATCCCTCCTCCTTCCGTTCCAGCTGGATCAGGGTATCCAGATACTTCGCCGTTTCACCAAGTTCATGGGTGACCATAATAACGGTTAATCCCCGCTGCGATACCTCATGTCTGAGAAACTCGTACAGCTGAGTCCGGCCCGCCGAATCCATGCCCGTAGCCGGCTCATCCAATACGAGCACCTGAGGCTCCTGAGCGAGTGCGCGAGCGATACAGACGCGCTGTTTTTGACCTCCCGACAATTCCCCGATCTTACGGTCCCGGTACTCCCACATGCCTACCTGTTTCAGGCTCCGCTCTACAACCAGCCGCTGTTCTTCATTGAAACGGCCGAACGGTCCAAGACGGGTATAACACCCCGAACGGACCAGCTCGATAACCTTGCTCGGAAAGCCTGCATTGAAAGAAGACACCTGCTGCGGCACATAGCCCACAACCACCTTCGTACCGTCTTTCCTTGAGCCATTAAACATAACTGAACCGCTCCAGGGCTTGAGCAGCCCCAGCATCAGCTTCAGCACAGTCGACTTGGACGTTCCGTTCGCTCCCGTGATCCCGATAAATTGTCCGGTATGGATATCAAGCGAGAGGTTTTCGATAACCGGCTCATTTCCATAACCAAAAACGACATCACGCATGGACGATAAAATCAAATCAACCTCTTCCTTCGTTGTTTAATCGTAATCATTACGCTTTTACCCAACACACTATATCGTAATTATTACGATTTGTAAACCCTGAACTTTGTAAAAACCGGCAAATCAAAAAGGCTCCTGACCTGTCTCAAGGACAAATTCAGGAGCCGCAAGGCAATCTGATTTTTTATGCTTCGGTTAACGCGCTACACGAATTATACGCCAGGCATAATGCTGCGTCCGCGCACGGATAACCACGACAAACCCGATCACATCGTGCCAATAATACTGCCAAGCCCCATCAATGTACCCATCAATATAAAAGTAAAAAGTAATCGCGGTATCACTTCTACGCGGATAATGAAATAAATGCCATGACGGTTGGATAAATCAATTGCTGTCTTGACATCTTGTAGCACCATAATCTGGGCGAAAAACAAAAGCGGCAAAAAACCTGCAGTGAGGTTTTGCCGCTTTAACTGTCAGAAACTTAATTCTCGGCCGGATAATGACCATCCCAAACGATCCGGCGGTAATGCTCCGGGTCGGTATCTCCTTCGGTGCTGATCAGCAGTACATGCGAGTTTGCGTTCAAGCCTAGCCGCTCCTTGGCTTCGGCAAGCTCCGGCCGCGTCATGAGCAGACTCAGCGCACCAGCCGTTACTGCTCCTGACTCGCCCGATATGACGGGCTTGTCTTGTCCAATCGGATTGCCGAGAATGCGCATCCCATTTGCCGCCACGTAATCCGGGCAAGAAATAAACATGTCCGTATATTCATGCAAAACATCCCATGCCGCAGGGTTCGGTTCGCCGCAAGCAAGACCTGCCATAATCGTATCCATGTCGCCCGTTACGAAACGCGGCCTGCCATCTCCGGCTGCGGCCGAGCGGAACAGGCAGTCCGCCTTGTTCGGCTCCACTACGGCTGTAACCGGCCGTTCGTCTCCGCAAGCCCCGGCGAACAGTCCTTGCACGGCTCCCGCGAACGAGCCGACACCGGCTTGAAGGAACAGGTGAGTCGGCTTGCCCGCGCCGTATGCCTCCAGTTGATCCATCGCTTCTAGCGCCAGCGTGGCGTACCCCTGCATAATCCATGAGGGAATTTTCTCGTATCCTTCCCAGGCCGTATCCTGAATAACGATCCAACCCCGTTCCTTCGCGAGCTTCGCACAATGCCGGACGCATTCATCATAATTCCATTCCGTTATATACGCTTCAGCCCCGGTCGCCCGTATATTGTCGAGGCGAATCCGCGATGAGCCTTTCGGCATGTACACGATCGCCTGCTGGCCGAGCTGCTGCGCCGCCCAGGCGACGCCGCGGCCGTGATTGCCGTCGGTAGCTGTAATAAACGTCAATTCGCCAAGCATCACCTTCACCTCGGGAGAACGAAGAACGTCAAACGACAGTTCCGAGATCTCTCGGCCCAGCCGCTCGGCCAAATACATCCCGATCGCATACGCCCCGCCGAGCACCTTAAAGGCGTTAAGCCCAAACCGGTAGGACTCATCCTTGACGTAAATGCCCGCCACGCCCAGATGCGTGGCCAAACCGGGCAGGCTCGTCAATGGAGTCTCGGCGTAATCGGTGAAAGTCCGGTGAAACCTTCTTGCCTTTTCCGCTTCCTCTACGGTCAAGCACCCCATCATATCCGCAGGCGCGGGCCGCTCTATGCTGCGCGCTCGTTCGTTTGCCGTCCACTTGAAGGCTTTCGTTCGGGTCAATCTATCCATTATATAACCTCCCTCCGGGACCGTCGCTCACCGATTCGCAAACCCGTCGCGGGTCAAATTCGTTATCGCCGATGCCAGCGCATAATACCCTTCGGCCGCTTGAATCAGTTGATCAAGCTCGATGTACTCGTCCACAATATGGGCGACATGCTCGTAAGACGGCCCAAATCCGATCGTCGGCACTCCTGCCGTTCCTGCCGAATAGCTGCCATTCGTGCAGAAGCTGTATGCCGACAGCTCCGGGGATAAGCCGATAGCCTCCAGCGCCGAAACCGTATGTTCGACAAGCGGATGCCCTTCTACCAACATCCAGGCCGGAAAAAAGCGCTTTCCGCCCAGAGTGCTTCCCGTGTAACATTTCAGCTCGGCTTCCGCCACGGTTACTTCGTATTTTCCTTCCGCTGGCAGAAGCGCTTCATATTGTTCCGTGACGAGCGCTTCGTCTTCCCCGACGAGCAGCCTGCGGTCAATCGTTACGCGGCACAGGTCTGGAACGACCGATGCGCCCGGATATGGCGAGGAAACGATGTCGGTGACAACCGAGATTCCTTGGCCGAGCTTGTCATGCCGGGTAGGCTTGAGCGCAATGAGGCCGGCTATGACCGGGTTCATGGCGTACACGGCATTGATGCCCCGCGAAGGATTCGAGGAATGGGCTGATTTACCGTGCGCTGTAATGTTTACCTCGGCGCGTCCCCGCTGTCCGATGTTGACGTTTAACGCCGTAGACTCCATAATGACGACACAATCGGGCTTCACAGCATCCATGACCTTGCCGAGCGCTACGCCTTCGAACAGCTCTTCATATACGGTGCAGGACACCCATACGTCGCCCTTCGGCCGAATGCCCGTACGTTTTGCATTGCGGGCCAGCTCGCCAACGGCCACGATCGCGGCGCACACTGCGCCTTTCATATCGGTCGTACCGCGCCCGTACATAACACCGTCTACGATTTCCCCGCCAAACGGGTCATATGTCCACTTCTCCGGACTGTTGACCGGTACCGTATCGATATGGCCGTCAAACAGGATGCTTATTCCTTCGCCGGTCCCGCCTACCTTCCCGATGACACTGCCGTAGGGATCGATCCAGGCTTCGTCGTAGCCCATCTCGATCATTTTGCTCTTCAGCAGTTCTGCTACTTCCTTTTCTTCGCCCGACAAGCTTTTTGCCCGTACTGCCCGTCTGGTTAGATCTATAACTTCATCCCGATCGACCGCCGGATTATGGATTCCGCTCATGCGGTATTTCCCCCTTTTCGCACCTTCTCGATGTCTCTCTTAATGCAATATCCGGCTAAGAAAAGCCTTCGTGCGCTCCTCTCTTGG